>NZ_BAAGTD010000060.1:0-41491 GCF_054782095.1 Streptomyces capparidis
GATGCGCTCCCTCTGCCTGGGGGTGGGGTGGTCGCCGACGACGGCGGCCAGGACGGACTGGAGCAGGACCGGTCCGGTGAACAGGCTCATCAGGGTGGGGCGGGGTAAGGGGCGGACGGTGCCGCGGGCGAGGTGCCCGGCCAGCCAGCCCTCCACCAGCTCGGCGACCCGCGGGGCGTAGCTGTCGCGGACGTGGGAGGCCAGGGCCCCGCTGGGGCGGGAGAGCACCTCCACGATGAGCGTGGGGAGCACGGGCGGGTCACCGAGGAGCGTGGCGAGGACCTGGGAGTAGAGCACCCGGGCGCCTTCGGTGAGGTCCCTGGGCTGCCGCTGCTTGGCCTTGGCCATCCGCGGCAGCGGGCTGTACCGCTCGAAGACGGCCACCAGCAGGCCGTCCCTGCCGCCGAGCCCGCCGTGGATCGCCTGCACGGTGCATCCCGCGGCGGCGGCCACATGCTCCAGGGTCACCTCGGCGACCCCGCGCTCCGCGTACAGCCGGGCGGCGGCCTCCACGCACCGCTCGGTCGCGTTGGGCCGCTTGACCTGCCGCACCCCGGCCGCCGCGAGGACGTTGTCCAGGGCGGCGCGGCTGCCGATGCGGCGGATCAGGGTGGCCCGGGATATGCCGACGATCTCCGCGAGGTCGGCGAGGGTCAGGTCGGCCGCCTCGCGGCCGGTGTCGGTCAGGTGGCGGACCACCACCTCCCCGATCTCTTTCAGTTGCGTCTGTTCCGTCGTCATGCCATGAGTCTGCTCTTGCTGCTTAGTAAGCACAAGTGTCAGTATCAGTCGTGGGGCGAAGACCGGCCCCGGACCGGGCACCCGCACACCCACCGTCATCCCAGCAGGTGACGGGCCCGGCGAGCGGTGAACACCCCCGCTCCGGCCACCGTCCGCGCCCGCCCATCCAGCACGGCGGCCCCTCGCGAGGAACTCGCGTTTGCCTGGACTGGTGAACGAGCGTCACCAGCCCTTTCACCCACCCGGCGACTGAACCTCCCACCGCCGCGCGCCGCACCACCGAACTGGCCGAAAACCACCACCCGCCCGCCGAAAGTTCGCGGAACGTGACGCCCACCGGCCCACCAACCGACGGGCCCACTCACTGCGGCACATCGCCCCCTCACCGCCCCGAAAGGCCCGGTCGGCCCCGGTCCGGCCGCGGAGTCTCGGCCGTACCATGGCCGTCGTGCACATCTGCTTCGTCTGTACCGGGAACATCTGCCGGTCGCCGTCGGCCGCGCTGGTGTTCGCCGAGCATCTGCGCAGGGCGGGCCTGGACGGCGCGGTACGGGTCACCAGCGCCGGCATCGGCCCCTGGCACGTGGGCGAACCCGTCGACGAGCGGGCCGGTGAGCTGCTCGCGCGGCGCGGCTACGCCGTGGAGCACGTCGCGGCCCAGGTGGGCGACGGGCACCTGGACGCCGATCTGCTCGTGGCGCTGGACCGCGGCCACGAGAAGGCGCTCCGGCGACTGGTCGACGCCCCGTCCCGGGTCCGGCTGCTGCGCTCCTTCGACCCGCGGCCGACCGGCGACCCGGACGTGCCGGACCCGTACTACGGCGGCCCCGAGGGGTTCGAGGAGATGCTGACCATGATCGAGGCCGCGATGCCCGGCCTGCTCGCCTGGGTGCGCGAGCGCCTCGACGCATGACCGCCCGCCCGGCGGCCGGAGGCGGCGGGGAGCACCGTGCCGCCGCGGCCCGGCTCACCGGCCGCCCGGTGACCGGCGCACGTCCGCTGTCGGGGGCGCTCGCCGAGGTCACCCTCGACGGCGGGCAGGTGGTGGTGGTCAAGCGCGGCGACGGGCCCGGTGCGGCGCGGGCCGAGGCGGCGGGGCTGCGCTGGCTGGCCGACGCCGGAGCGGTCCGCGTCCCGGTGGTGCGCGGCCACGACGAGGACTGGCTGGTGACCGACCGCGTTCCGCCGGGCCGGCCCGGCGCCGCCGGGATCGACCGGTTCGGCCGGGACCTGACCGCGATGCACGCCGCGGGCGCGCCCGCGTTCGGCGCCCCGCCGCCCGGCGGCCGCGAGCGGGCGCGCATCGGGGCGGCCCCGATGCGCAACGTCCCGGGCGCCGACTGGCCGCGCTGGTACGCCGAGCACCGGGTGCTGCCCTATCTGCGCCGGGCGGTGGACGACGGCACGGTGCGGCACGCCGAGGCGGCCGTGGTCGAGCGGGTCTGTGAGCGGTTGCCCGAGCTGGCCGGGCCCGCCGAGCCGCCCGCCCGGCTGCACGGCGACCTGTGGAACGGCAATGTGCTGTGGGGGGCCGACGGGCGGGCGTGGCTCATCGATCCGGCCGCGCACGGCGGGCACCGGGAGACCGACCTGGCGATGCTCCACCTGTTCGGCTGCCCGCACCTGGACCGGGTGCTGGACGGCTACCAGGAGGCGTCGCCGCTCGCCGAAGGCTGGCGGCGCCGCATCGGCCTGCACCAGCTCTTCCCGCTCCTGGTGCACGCGGTGCTGTTCGGCCGCGGCTACGCGGAACAGGCCCTCACGGAGGCCCGGTCGGCCTTGGCGCGGTGACGTCCCCGCCCCCGGCGCGGTGACGTCCCGCCCCGGCGCGGCGGCGGACCGGGCCCGCGCCGCGGCCCGCGGCGGCTACGGTGCCGCGTTCAGCAGGTCGAGCGCGCTCTGCTGCCTCGCCGCGTCCGTCGTGTCCAGGGGGCCCGCCCACTTCAGGCCGTAGGCGTCGAGGGCGTTGCGGTCGGCGGCGTGGGCGGTGTCGGCCTGCCGCTTCAGATAGGCGCTGTACGGGCGGTCGGGCAGCAGCACGTTCAGCCTGCCGAGGCCACGGACGTGGGCGCCCTTGAACGACGGGCCGTCGGCACCGCAGCCACCGGCCTCGCACGGGTCGCGGAGGATGCCGTTGGTGTGGAGGGACGGGGCCGTGGTGGACGCGTCGGCGATCCTGCGGGCGGCGGCCAGGACGTCCCCGTCGCCGTTCGCGCGGTACAGCTCGGTGAGGCCGGCGACCAGCACGCCCTGGTTGTAGGACCAGACGGGCTGGCCGTTGTTGCGGCAGGTGGACAGGTCGATGCCGTCGTTGACCAGGTTCGAGGCGTTGATCATGCCGGTCTGCCGGAACCAGGCCCACCCCCGCACGGCGCGGTCGAGGTACACGGTGTCGCCCGGGATGCGGTTGTGCAGCGCGGCGTTGAGCTGGAGGTACAGGGAGTTGGAGATGGCGTTCTTGTACGTCTTCGCGGTGCTCCACCACACCCCGCCGCCGCAGGTGCCGTCCCAGTGGCGGGCCATGTGCTCGGCGTCGGCCCGGGCGGTCTCCAGGTACCGGCGGTCGCCGGTCAGGTCGTAGGCGGCGATCCAGGCCAGCCCCCACCAGCCGGTGTCGTCGATGTACTCGTTCCTGAACTGGCCGTCCTTCGCGTTCAGGTTGCGGTCGTAGGTGGTGGCGATGGCGTACCGGTAGCTGCCCATGCCGGTGACGCGGATGTTGTCGACGAGCGCGGTCAGGGCGTTGGCGGAGTTCCACCAGCCGGTCGTGCGGAACAGGCCGGTGCCGTTGTCGTAGAACTGCATGAGCGCGGTCGCGGCGGCGGTGCGGCGGTTGCCGGCGTTCCAGGTGGTGCGGGCCCAGGCGGTGCAGGCGATCTCCGGGCGGTCGCCGGCCTTGCCGCAGGCGCGCAGCGCCCCGACGCCGCGGGCGGCCCAGTCGTCCACGTTGTACATGAGGGTGCGCCAGTCGCGGCGGCCCGACGGGACGGCGGTGCTGCCGAGCCTGCTGCCGGAGGCCCAGGTGCGGCCGCCGTCGAACGAGCGGTCGAGCCAGACCTCGTCGCCCGGGCTGCCGCCGCCGATCGCGGCCCAGCCCATCGCGGCGGTGTCGTCGAAGTGCAGGGAGATGGCGCGGGAGTGGACGGTCGCGGTGACCGGCACCCGGTCCTGCGCGGCGAGCGCGGGGTCGCGGGCGTCGCAGTGGATGTTGCAGACGGCGGCCCGCACCGAGTCGGGGGCGGGTTCCGGTGCGGGGGCGGCCGGGGCCGCGGCGATCAGCGACCCGGTCAATGACCCGAGCATGACAATCAGCGGGGCGAGGGTACGGCGCTTTCGGAACCACGTCCGCATGGGGACTCCCGGCGAGAGACGAGGCGCGGGGCTGGTGGAGGGGTCCTCCGGACGGAACGGTAGGGGCCGGTTCCGCGAGGGTCAACGACTTCGCCGGAAAACGTTGTCAAGGGCGACGGAGGACGGGCGACCAGCCCGCTTCACGGCGGGCACGGCCGCCCCGGTGCCGCGAGAGGGCGCTGCCCCGGCGCCGCGGGGCACGGGCGAAGGGACGCCCGCGGGCCGCGGGGCCGGGGCCGCCGGCATCGCCACCGATACCGCCGCCGGGTCAGCGGGGCAGGCCCGCGCGCACCACGAGCGCGTCGTGGTCGGTGTGGGTCGCCGGTTCGAGCTCCAGCGTCGGCGCCGTCAGGTTTCCGTACGCGTGCTGGATGCCGGGGGCCTGGGTGGCGGCGGCGTCGGTGAGCGTCCACTGGCCCTCGGGCGCGCACGAGGTGCGGCGGTTCACGTCTCCGGCGAAGACGGTCCGCCGGCCGCGGGAGTCGAGCACCTGGGCCAGCTCGGCGCACTGGACGGAGTTGGCGCTGCCGGGGGCCTCGCCGTCGGTGGAGAGGTGGGTGGTGCACACGTCCACCCGGCGGGCGGTGGTGACGCACAGCCAGCGGCGCTGCTCCACCCCGCTGAACACGGAGAACGGCGCGTCCTCGGCGGCGCGGACGGCCTCCTTGGTGAGCACGGCGTTGCCGAACACGCCTCGCCCGTCCGGCGACTTGCAGGCCAGCGGGGCCCCGCGGTAGAGCACCGTGGCGAAGCGGTGGTGGTAGCCGGTGCGCGCGGCGATGTCGGCCACGTCGCCGCTGCACGCCTCATTGAGGGTGACCGCGTTGACGTCGTTGGCCCGGATGCGGGCCACCACCTCGTCGATGACCTTGGGGTACGCGGTCTTGGGGTAGCAGCCCGCGTATCCGCTGGCGCAGATGTTCATGTGCAGGAGCGAGTAGGGCGGCTTCGCCTCGGGGGGCGCCCCCTCGGCCGGGGCCGCGGGGGCGGGCGCGGCCGTGCCGGGGGACAGCAGCAGCGCGGCGGTCGTCAGGAGGGCGAGCGCGGCGGCGCGCGGATGGGTCGGGGAGAGCTGGATCACGGCGCCGATTGTGCTGCCCTGCCGACGGCTCATGACAGTGCGCGCGGCAAGAGTTCACCGCTCTCTCATGCGGGCGTCACCACCTCCGCGCGGGCGGGCGCGGCCCCGTCGCGCCGACGCCCGAGGCCGCGTGCGGGGCGGACATGGCGGTCCCGCGGGGGCGCGCGGTGCGATACGTACGCCTGTTCGCGCTTTCGCACTCCTGCACGCACGCCTCCCTCAAGCCGTTCACCGTCCGTAACGTTACCTGTGCGGTACGGAATCGGCCCCGACCCCCGGAGAGCGATGGACACCCTGGAGAGCCACACCCTGGCGGTGCCGGGCGCGAGGCTGCACTACGAGGTGCGGGGAGCGGGGCCGCTGCTGCTGCTCATCCCCGGCGGAAGCTGCGACGCGGCCGTCTTCACCGCCCTGGCCGCCGTCCTGGCCCGCGACCACCGCGTCCTCACCTACGACCCGCGCGGCATCTCGCGCAGCCCTCTGGACGGCCCGCCCGGCGAGCAGCGGGTCGAGGTGAACGCGGACGACGCCCGCCGCCTGCTCGACCACGTGGCCGCCGACGGGGAGCGGGCGCTGGTCCTCGGCAACTGCTCCGGCGCGCAGGCGGCCCTGCACCTCGCCGCCCGGCACCCCGGCCGGGTCCGTGCCGTGGTCGCGCACGAGCCGCCCGCGGTGCGACTGCTGCCGGACGCCGAGGAGCAGACGGCCTTCCTCGACGAGGTCCACCGCACCTTCCACCGCGCGGGCCTGGCCGCGGGCCTGCTGGCGCTCAACCCCTTCTTCGGGGGCCGTCCCGCTCCGAAGCTGCCCGCGGCGGGCGAGAACAGCGCGTACTTCCTGGACCATGTCCTGCGGCCGTCCACCCGGTTCGTGCCCGATGTGCCCGCGCTGGCGGCCCTGGGGGACCGGGTCGTCGTGGCGGGCGGCCTCGACTCGCGCGCCGACGCCGTCCACCGGCCCGCGGCGGCCCTGGCGCGGCTGCTCGGCCGTGAGCCGGAGCTCTTCCCCGGCGGCCACGTGGGATTCGTGGACCACCCGGCCGGGTTCGCCGCGCGGCTGGCGGAGGTGTTCGCCGCCGTGCCCGCGGCGGCGCGGGGCGCCGGGCCGGGAGGCGGGGTGAGCGCGTGCGGATCGTGATGGGCGCCCAGAACTGCGGGTTCGGCCCGGCCGCGGAGCTGGTCGCGGTCTCGCGGCTGCTCACCGGCCACGAGCGGGTGTTCGTCGGGGACGGCGTGTCCGCCCTGTTCGTCCGCCGCAACCCGGAGGCGTTCGAGGCCGTGCACGACACGTGCGGGCCGGACTCGGCGGTGCCCGACGGCCTGCTGGAGAGCGGCGACCTGGTGGTGTCGGTGATGAACGCCGAGCTGGTGCTGCGCGCGGTGGTGGCGCGCCGCCCGGTGGTGATGGTGGACAGCCTCTTCGGCTTCTGGCGGCTGCGGCACCCGCTGGCGCGCATCCGGGACCTGTGCGCGAGCCTGCCGCGCTCCTCGTTCGCCGCCGCCGACCGGCACCTGGGCGCGCTGACACCGCACGAACGGGTGGTCGCCGCCCACCTGCTGGCCGCGCACAGCGTGGTGCAGAACTTCCCCGGTGTGCCCCGGCGCCTGGCCGACCTGGCCGCGCTCGGCACGGGACCGGCCACCCACCTCACCGGCCCGATCATCGACCACGAAGGGCTGCGGGACCCGCCGACCGCCGCGGAGCCGGAGTACGACCTGCTGGTGGACGTCGGCGGATTCCAGAACTTCCTGCTGGACTTCGACACCCACGACCAGTACGTGCGGCTGCTGCTGCGGTGGCTGCCCGACCTGCTGCGGGACTGGCCGCGTTTCCGCAGGGTCCTGGTCTGCGGCGGACCCTTCGGCGGGGGCCGCGAGCGGACCCTCACCGTCGGCGGGCGGCGGGCGGTGTGCCGTCTGCTGCCGCAGCGGGAGCTGCTGCGGCAGGTGGTGGGCACACCCTGCCAACTGCTCGCCCCCGGGCTGACCGCGCTGCACGAGTCGCTCGCGCTGGGGCGGTTGCCGCTGGCGCTGCACGAGCAGCACTACGCGCACCTGTACACGGTGCGGCAGCTCGGGGCCACGCTGTTCGGCCGGTCGGCGGGGCGGTTCGCCGACGTCCTGCCGTCCCTGCGGGTGCCGGAGGACGACCTCGCCGGGACCGCCGCCCTGGCCCGGGCCGCGGGCCGGGTCTGGGAGGACGACGGCCTGTACGCGCGGTTCCGGCGCACCTGGAACGAGCGGATCGAGGCCCACCTCGCGCTCACCCCGGGACAGCGGCGGCGGGGCGTGGACGAGCTGCGGGGCGTCCTCGGCGGACCCCCTCTGGGCGCGGTCCTGGCCCAGGTGGTGTCCCCCGCCTTGCGGCCGCCCGTCCCACGGGCCGGGGCCGCCCCGGGGCCGGGCGGGCCCCGCTCCGGATGACGCCCGGTGCCGGGGGCGTCATCCGGAGCGGGGTGCCGCCGCCGGGCGGGGGCGGGTCAGCCGCTGACGCTCTCCCGGCCGTTCTCGATGTGGCCCATCAGGCGGCGGTGGAAGGCGCGGTCCTGGGCGACGGTCACCGTCAGGTCGTACCAGCCGTGGGTGTCCGCGGCCGGGTGGAGGACGGTCCTGCTGCCGCCGGGGAGCACCGTGACCTTGCGGGTCAGGCGCTCCGCGCCGCGCCGACCGGCGTAGCCGACGGGCCGCACGGTGAAGGTGAGCGGCCTGCTCCCCCGGTTGGTGAGGGCGAGTCGGACGGTGCGGTGGCGCGGGTCGATCCGCGAGGCGACCTCGGCCGTGTCGCCCGTCGTGCCGGCGAACTCGCGGCGGAAGCCGTTGGGGCCGGTGACCGTGAAGCGGTAGCCGCTCCCCGCCACGGGCACCTCCCAGACCGCGGTGCCCCGCACGTCCCTGTGCCGCGGGGCGGGGAACTCCCCCCGGTACGGGTACAGGGCGAAGTGCGCGCTGGAGCTCCCGGTGTTGGTGACGGTCAGCCGCAGCGCGGAGCCGTCGAGCCGACCGTGGGCGTCCGGCTGGTAGGGCAGGGGGCGGGCGCGCCGGGTGCCCGGCTCCTGCTCCGGCATCCGCTGCTCCCGCGGCGGGACGGGCCGCCAGCGGCCGGTGAACGGCGGGATCGGGCCGGGCAGGTCCAGCTCGGGCTGCGGACGGCCGCGGCGGAAGTCGAAGGCGGAGGTGAGGTCGCCGGTGACGGCGCGGCGCCAGGGGGTGATGTTGGGCTCCTCGACGCCGAGCCACCGCTCCAGGAAGCGGATCACCGAAGTGTGGTCGAACACCTCGGAGCACACGTACCCGCCGACGGTCCACGGGGACACGACCAGCATCGGGACCCTGATGCCGAGCCCGGTGGGCCGTCCCTGCCAGGTCTCGGCCCGGTCGCCCTGCGGCGGCACCGGCGGGGGCACGTGGTCGAAGAAGCCGTCGTTCTCGTCGTAGGTGAGGAACACGGCGGTGTGCCGCCAGACCTCCGGGTGCGAGGCGAGGGCGTCCAGCACCTGGTAGACGAGGGTGGCGCTGGCGATCGGCGAGGAGGCGCCGGGGTGCTCGGAGTCCACCGCGGAGGGCACCAGGTAGGAGACCTCCGGCAGCCTGCCCGCGGCGACGTCCGCCCGGAACCGCGCGGCCAGGCTGCCCGTCGGCTCCCTGCGCAGCGCGCGTTCGAACAGGCTGCGCTCGGCCGGGGAGAGCGCGGCCACGCCCTCCTCCAGCAGCCCCAGCAGCCGGTCGCGCTCGGCCCGGGAGGTGGCCTCGTCGCGCACCTTGGCGTAGAACGCCTCCATGTAGGTGAAGTCACCGGCCTTGGCCAGCGCCTTGCGGGCGACGGCCTTGAAGGTGGCGAAGAACTCCAGGTTGTTGTCGGTGAAGTTCTCCCACTCCTGGTAGGTCTTCCAGGTCCGCCCGGCCCGCTCCAGCCGCTCCGGGTAGGTGGTCCAGGGGTAGCCGGGGTGGGTGCCCTCCGCGTAGGCGTCGTTGCCGACGGCGCGCCTGCCGTCCGCCTCGTGGCCGGTCCAGCCGCTCAGCAGGTGGTTGCGGTTGGGGCTGGTGGAGGTGTGGATCGAGGAGTGGTAGGCGTCGCAGATGGTGAAGGTGTCCGCGAGCTCGTAGTGCAGGGGGATGTCCCGGCGGTCGTAGTACGCCATCGTCGCCGGGGTCTTGGCCCCGACCCAGTTGTCCATCCAGCCGCCGTGCCAGGCCGCGTTGCCGCCGTCCCAACTGTGGTCGAGGTCGCCGATGTACTGGAGGTCCTTGCGCTGCGCCTCGGCGGCCTCGCGCACCGGGAACGGCAGGACGGCGCCGGACGGGCCCGGCTGCGCGAAGACCAACTGCCCGGAGGGGAGTTCGATGGCGTTGCGGTCGCCGAATCCGCGGACGCCGCGGAGGGTGCCGAAGTAGTGGTCGAAGGAGCGGTTCTCCTGCATCAGGACGACCACGTGCCTGATCGCGTCCAGACCGCCGGACGGCGGCTGAGCGGCCAGCGCGGCCCGCAGCGACGGCGGCAGCAGCGATCCCGCGGCAGCCGCCCCCGCGGTGCCCGCGCCCAGGGCGAGCAGCCGCCTCCGTGAGATGTCCGTGTCCATCGAGCCTCCAGGTTCCGCGAGTGACCCGCGGGACGGTAGTTGCGCCAGATGGACACCGGACGTCTCCCGCACGACGGGTTCGGGAACGCCCCCGCCCGCGCGTCCGGTGTCCTCAGGCGGCGGCGAGGCGGTTGATGTCGGCGGTGCGCAGGACGAAGGGGCCGCGGCCGTCGGGGCGGACGGCGGCGAGCATCGCGCGGCCCAGGTCGTCCGTCGTGGTCACCCAGCGCGGGGCGAGGCGGCGCAGCAGCGGGTAGCACCGCGCCGTGAGCCGGTACACCGCGCGGTACAGGGGCGTCCTGGAGACGGCGCCGCCGACGGGCTGGATGTAGCCGGGGCGGAACATGTACGCGGTGAACGGCATCGCCAGCAGCGCGTTCTCGGTGCGGCCCTTGACCCGGGCCCACATGGTGCGGCCGCCGCCCGTGCTGTCGGTGCCCTCCCCGGACACGTACACGAAGGTCGGCCCGGTACCGGCCGCGCTCAGCGCCCGGGCCGCGGCCAGCGCGTAGTCGTAGGTGATCCGGGTGTACTCCTCCTCGCTCCGGCCGAGGGCGGAGACCCCCAGGCAGTACAGGCAGGCGTCCAGGTCCTTCAGCTCCCCCAGGACGGCCGAGTAGTCGGTGAAGTCCGTGTGGACGATCTCTTTGACCTTCGGATGCCGCAGGCCCAGCGGTCTGCGGACGATCGCCAGAACCTCGGTGACCTCCTCGTCCAGCAGGCAGGCGCGCAGCGCACCGTGCCCGACCATGCCGGACGCTCCGAACACGACCACGCGCATGAGTGCTCCAGGTGTGAAGGGTGCCGTCTGACTTTCCGTCACTCGCCTCTCACCCCACCCCCCCGTCCGGATACGTGACGCCGGTCAGTTCCTCCGAGACGGTCCACAGGCGCCGGGCGGAGGCGGGGTCGCTGGCAGCGGGCGAGCGGCCCACCAGGGTCGGGGCGCCGCGCATCTCGGCCAGGCCGTCGGGGCCCACGTAGCTCGCGCCGGGCAGGTCCCGGACGGCGGCGTACAGGGTGGGCAGCGCGCCGGCCCGGTTGTCCTGGGCGAGCAGCCGGTTGCCCAGGCGCAGCAGGGCGCGCCGCACGGGGCTGGCGTCGCGGCCCTGGAGGTTGGTGGCGGCCCAGCCGGGGTGCGCGGCCAGGGCGCGCACGGGCGAGCCCGCCTCGGTGAGCCGCCGCTGGAGCTCCAGGGTGAACAGCAGGTTGGCCAGCTTGGACTGGCTGTACGCCTTCATCGGGGCGTACTCCCCGGCCAGGTCGAGGTTGTCGAAGTGGATGCGCGGGCTGCCCGGCAGCCGGTGGGCGCCGGACGAGACGGTGACCACGCGGTCGGTGATGTGCGGCAGCAGCAGGTTGGTCAGGGCGAAGTGGCCCAGGTGGTTGGTGCCGAACTGCGTCTCGAAGCCGTCCTTGGTGCGGCCCTCGGGGACGTTCATGACACCGGCGTTGTTGACGAGCACGTCCAGGTCGCCGTGCCATCCCGCGGCGAACTCGCGCACGGAGGCGAGGTCGGCCAGGTCCAGCCGCCGCACCTCCACGCTGCCCCGCACAGTCGCGGCGGCGGCCTTGCCCCGCTCGAGATCCCGCACGGCGAGCACCACGTGCGCCCCCGCGCCGGCGAGGCCCTCGACGGTGGCGATGCCGAGCCCGCTGTTGGCTCCCGTCACGACGGCGGTGCGGCCTGCCTGATCGGGAATGTCGGAGATGTTCCACTTACCGGATGCAGTGACCATGCCTTTCAATGTAGACGCCGACAACAATGCTGTCAACGACAACAATGCTGCCATTGCCAACAAAGATGACGTCGCCAACAAAGCTGGCGACGGCAACAAAGCTGGCGACGGCAACAATGTAGGCGCCGTTCACATCCCAGGTACAATGCGCCCATGCAGACCCGCCCCCGCCCCTACCACCACGGCGACCTCCGCGCCGCGCTGCTGACCCGCGCCGAGGAGACGCTCAGGGAGAAGGGCCCGGCGTCCCTGTCACTGCGCGAGCTCGCCCGCGACCTGGGCGTCAGCCACGCCGCGCCGAGCCGCCACTTCAAGGACAAGCAGGCCCTGCTCGACGCGTTGGCGCTGACCGGCTTCGAGCGCCTCGGCGGGATCATCGCGGCGTCCCAGGAACGGGCCGGCGAGTCGTTCGCCGAACGGCTGGACGCGGCCGCCCGCGCCTACGTCGGCTTCGCCACGGACAACGCCGCGCTGCTCGACCTGATGTACTCGGTCAAGCACGCCCCCGAGGCGTCGGACGCCCTGCGCGCGGCCGCCCACCGCTGGTCCGAGCAGGTACTCGACCTGATCGCCGACGGCCAGCGCCGCGGCGAGGTCCGGCAGGGCGACCTGGAACGCATCGGCCTCCCCGTCTTCACCACCCTGCACGGCTACGCCAGCATGGCGGTGAGCGGCATGCTCCCCCCGGCCATCACCGAGCACGGCCTGAACGACGTGATCGCCTACCTCCTGCGGGGCTGCGCACCGGGGTAGGACGACGGAGCGCTCCCGCCGCTGATCCGAGGACGCACCGGCTCCCGGCGAATGTGCGCGCCGCTCCCACGGACTCGTCCATCTACAGTACGAGACGCACAATGACCTCGCCGTTCCCGTCCAGCTCGCCGGTGGGCACGAACCCGAGCCTCCGGTAGAAACCCGCCGGTCCGCCGTCCAGCGGTACATAGCTGGTCAACAGCTCGGACGCACCCTCGGCCCGGACGAGCTCCGCGACCCGGCGCACAGCCTCGGCACCATGGCCGCGGCCCTGATGTCTCCGGTCGACGAGGAGCTTCCACAGGAACCACGGTCCGATGATGTCCGGGGGCCGCGGCTCCACGTTCCAACTCAGCATCACGAACCCGACCGGCTCATCGCCGGCGTGGACGGCCCGGTACCACGGTCGCGCGTGCGGATACTCGGCGGCATCCGCCAACGCGTCACGCACCGACCCGACGAACCGCTCCTGATCCGCCGCCACCCGAAGCGCCAGCACGGCATCGCGGTTGTCATCGGTGATCTCGCGAAGAGAAACAGTCACGGCAACCAACCTACGCACACCGGCACGGCCAGGTTTCGTCGTTGCGCTCGGCCCAAGGGCCCGTTCTGTGGTGTTGGTGCATCGGGAACCGTCGGTGCTGTGCCGGTTGCAGGAGCGCCGGGGCGGCGCAGGCATGATCACTTGCACTCCCTACGGCAAGACCACCACGCTCGCCGACGGCGGCGACACCGGCACCGCCCTGATCATCCGCACCACCGCAGACGCGACTGCCACCTCGAAGGGCACGGCGTGCACCACGCCGTGCTCGGCGTCACCCGCTTCCACGGCCTCACCCTCACCGGCTGACCGGTGAGGGTGAGGCGGGCAGGTCAACCAGCATGCCCCGGATCATTCACGGGACAACCCTCAGGCGGCGGACGGTAGGCCCGGGCTGCGGCCACTGGCACCGACGCCGCTCATGATGGCACTGATGATGCCCTGCTGGGTCACCGCATGAGAGTGTCGGTTGAACAGTCCGAACCCGTAACGCCCGGTTGCGCCGTTGTCCCAGTAGATCGTGGCCGCTCCGTACTTCTTGGCGGTGGACACGACGGCGCGCACGTAGTCCGCACGATACCTGGGGTTCGATGAGTCGAACGACGACTTGTCGATCGCACCGTACTCACCGACGACCACCGGGTATCCCCGCACGACGAATCTGTCGTACATCTTCTTGAACTGCGCGTCCAGATAGTCTTCCTGCCCCCAGGTCGACCTCTTCGACGGATTGGTCGCCGCTCGTCCCCATTGTGTGATGGTGCCGCTTTCCTCTCCGGCGAAGTCCCACGGGTCGTAGTAGTGGACGGAGATCATGATGCGCTGCTCATTGGCGGGGATGGCGGGGGAACGATACTGGTCGGTCGGCAGCACGAAGCCGTAGTTCCCTGCGGTGTACTCGATGTTCGTGTTCCAGCCGGGAACGAGCAGCCACCTGGAAGCGTTGTTCCCGCCGGTCCTCCGGACGGTGTCCACGAAGATCTGGTTGTAGCTGTTGATGTTCGAGTAGCACGGCTGGGTGGGGCGGCCGAATTGACCGTCGAAGTTTTCGTTCATGGACTCCAGGATCAGGCGCTGGTCGTAGTTCCGGAACTTGGTCGCGATCTGCTGCCAGACCTTCTGGTACTTGGCCCTGATCGCCGTCTGGTTGGACGAGTCACAGATCAGCCAGGAGCCGTTGATGGTCTTGTAACCGTCGCCGTGCATGTTGATCAGCACGTACATATCACGGTTGTAGGCGTAGTTGACGACTTCCTGGAGCCTGTTCAGCCAGGCGGCGTTGACCGTGTAGTCCGGGCCGGGGCCTATGTGTCCCAGATAGGAGACCGGGATTCGTATCGTCTTGAATCCCGCGGATTTCACCTTGTCGATGAGGGCCTGCGTGATGGTCGGCTGACCCCATGCCGTTTCGCTGGGATACCCGTTGATGTTGGCCTCCATCTGGTTGCCCAGGTTCCAGCCGGCGCCCATGTCGGCGACGATCTGCGAGGCGTTCATCTGTGTTGCGGTGTCGGCCGACGCCTGGTTCGCCGAGCCGGCGACGGATGCGGCGACCGCCAACGCAACGGCAAGGAAAATGGATTTTACTTTCCCTGCTGGTGAGATCATGGGCATTTCCTCTCTTCCGATCCTGCGGGTGCCGGAACCAGGCAGGCCGACCCGCCAGGGCGCGGTGGCGGGTGGTCATGGCGGACTCGTGGGCCCCCCGTTGATCATGGGTGGGAAGCGCCGACGCATGCGCGGAGCAGTTCGGCGGACTCGGCGCCGCCGCCGCTTTGCCGTACCACAGGGCTTCCGGGGGACTTGAGGGGCTTTACTCGAATCGAGCGGTCGGGCTCGCCAGCCTCTCTTGAAGTGTGACCCAGCATCAGCCCGTGAACGTACACGGTCAAACACTGTCGATGTAAGCGCATTCTATTGATCGTTTCAAGTGTTGCGCGCGAACTGGATCGCGCATCGGAAGTGGATCTTCAACGGTGAATGACCTCAGTTCGGCGGCCGAGCTCAGCGCCGCCGGCGGAACGGGGCGAGCGTGGCGCGGACGAGGTCGGCGGCGCCCCAGTCGGGGTCGAACTGGGCGATCACGGCCAGGTGCTGGCGCAACTGGAGGATCGGCATGCGTGCGCGCCAGTCGCGGTCGAGCCCGGTCAGCTCGGCGTACAGCTCGAAGAACACGTGCGCCTCGGGCGGCGGCGCCGTCGTCCACAGGTGGGCCAGATCGACCTCGGCCCACGTGTACGACACGGCCGGGTCGATCAGCGCGGGCCGCCCGTCGGGGGTGGCCATGACGTTCTGCGTCCACAGGTCGCCGTGCGTCAGGCACGCGGGCCTGGTCGGCAGCAGCTCGGGCAGCAGGTCGCACAGCCGCTCCAGCGCCGCCCGGTCCGCGGCGTCCAGCGCCTCCTCGACGCGACGCTCGCCCAGCCAGCGCAGCAGACGGTGCTGGGCGAAGAACTCGAACCCGTCGTCCTCCCAGGTGTTGACCTGCCGACGACGCCCCAACCAGTTGTCCCGGTGCCACCCGAACCGGGGGTGGCGCGTGGCGGTGTGCAGGTGGGCGAGCACATTCGCGAGCCGCTCCCAGAATTCCCCGGTGCCCGGGCGGGGCCGCAGCACGGACAGCACGAGCAGGTCGCGGTCGGCGACGACGATTTCGGGCGTGGCGACGCCGCCCGCCTCGCGCAGCACGGTGAGCCCCTCGGCCTCCGCGGCGAAGGCGTCACCCGACGGCGGCTCGTCGAACGCCTTGACGAACACCGACGTGCCGTCACCGCGGAGCGCGATCCCCGCGGTCGCGGCGAGCCCTCCGGTGGCCGGCTCGACCGCGACGACGTCGGTCAGTCCGGCCGCGTGCAGGCGTTGGAGCAGGAGGGATATCGGGTCTGCCACGGGTGCTCCTCTGTGCTGGTCAGGCGTCATGACGGGCGGGGCCGAGCCGGCGGCGGCTCACCCGTCTCAGGAGTCGGCCTCCCGGTGGAGAGCGCCGCAGGACGAACAGCATGCCCTGACACATCACTTGAGACATCAGCCGGTCCGGATGCCGCCCGCGCCCAGGGTCCGGCGGAGGCCGGACGCCGGACGCCGACGGCCTGACGCAGCGCGACCGGTGACCGCGGAGTGTCACGTCGGAAATGGTGCCTGAGGCACTGCGCGACAAGACGCCAAGAGGACCCCTGAGAGGCGTTCTCGCGCACTTTTGACGGTCCAGAACAGGGGGGATCGTCTGCGACCACAAAAGAGGCACACAGAGGCGCACGAAGGCTTTCCCGCCCCATCTGCACGGTTCACCTCCGGTACTCTGAACAGCGTCCCGGTAGCCACCGGTCCCGAGGCCCGTGAGCCCCGGGGCCCTGTTTGGGCTGCCGTGCCCTGTCTCCGCAAGCTGTCCGGCCGCTCCCGCACCGTGGCGTGGGAGCGCGGTCTGCCATGCCCGAAAGAGAGCATCCGTGACCACTTACGACACTCGCACCAGCACCGGCGGCGGTACCCCCGAGTCCCCGCAGCCCGGCCATGCCGGGCGGACGGCGTACGACGCCAACGCGATCACCGTCCTGGACGGCCTGGACGCGGTGCGCAAGCGGCCGGGGATGTACATCGGCTCCACGGGAGAGCGGGGGCTGCACCATCTCGTGCAGGAGCTCGTGGACAACTCCGTGGACGAGGCGCTCGCGGGGGTGGCCGACCGGATCGACGTGACGATCCTCGCCGACGGCGGGGTGCGGGTGGTCGACAACGGCCGCGGCATCCCGGTGGGGTTGCACCCGGTGGAGAAGCGGCCGGCCATAGAGGTGGTGCTGACCGTGCTGCACGCGGGCGGGAAGTTCGGGGGCGGCGGGTACGCGGTCTCCGGCGGTCTGCACGGTGTGGGCCTTTCGGTGGTCAACGCGCTGTCCACCCGGCTGTCGGCGGAGATCCGGACCGACGGCCACCGCTGGACGCAGGAGTACCGGAACGGCGCTCCCACCGCTCCGCCGGCCCGCCACGAGGCCACCTCCCGGACGGGCACCTCGCTGACGTTCTGGGCGGACGGCGGCATCTTCGAGACCACCGCATACTCCTTCGAGACGCTGGCCAGGCGTTTCCAGGAGATGGCCTTCCTCAACCGCGGGCTCACCCTGACCCTCACCGACGAACGGGCCTCCGCGCGCGCGACGGCCGCGGCGGACGAACCCGACTCGGACCCGGCGGCGAAGACCGTCTCCTACCGCTACGACGGCGGCATCACCGACTTCGTCGCCCACCTCAACGCCCGCAAGGGCGAACCGGTCCATCCCTCGGTCATCACCATCGCCGCCGAGGACCCGGGACGGCTGCTGTCGGTCGAGGTGGCCCTCCAGTGGAACGGCCAGTACACCGACAGCGTGTACTCCTACGCCAACGCCATCCACACCCACGAGGGCGGCACCCACGAGGAGGGCTTCCGCACGGCACTCACCACCGTGGTCAACCGCTACGCGCGGGAGAGGAAACTGCTGCGGGAAAAGGACGCCAACCTCTCCGGCGAGGACATTCGCGAGGGCCTGACCGCGATCATCTCGGTCAAGCTCGGCGAGCCCCAGTTCGAGGGCCAGACCAAGACCAAGCTCGGCAACACCGAGGCGCGCGCCTTCGTGCAGAAGGTCGTCCACGAGCACCTGGCCGACTGGTTCGACCGGAACCCGAACGAGGCATCGGACATCGTGCGCAAGGCCATCCAGGCGGCCACGGCCCGCGTCGCGGCCCGCAAGGCGCGCGACCTGACCCGCCGCAAGGGCCTGCTGGAAACGGCGGCGCTGCCGGGCAAGCTTTCCGACTGCCAGTCGAACGACCCGGCGATGTCGGAGATCTTCATCGTCGAAGGGGACTCCGCCGGCGGCTCGGCCAGATCCGGCCGCAACCCGCGGTACCAGGCGATCCTCCCGATCCGCGGCAAGATCCTCAACGTGGAGAAGGCCAGGATCGACAGGATCCTCCAGAACACGGAGATCCAGGCGATCATCTCCGCCTTCGGCACGGGCGTGCACGAGGACTTCGACATCGCCAGGCTCCGCTACCACAAGATCATCCTGATGGCGGACGCCGACGTCGACGGCCAGCACATCAACACCCTGCTGCTGACCTTCCTGTTCCGCTTCATGCGGCCGCTGATCGAAGGTGGCCACGTCCATCTCTCCCGCCCCCCGCTCTACAAGATCAAGTGGAGCCGGGACCACGTCGAATACGCCTACTCCGACCGCGAACGCGACCTGCTCCTGGAACGGGGCCGGCAGGACGGCCGCCGGATCAAGGACGACACCATCCAGCGCTTCAAGGGCCTGGGCGAGATGAACGCCGAGGAACTGCGCGTCACCACCATGGACCCCGACCACCGGGTCCTGGGCCGGGTCACCCTCGATGACGCGGCCGTCGCCGACGACCTCTTCTCCGTCCTGATGGGCGAGGACGTCGAAGCCCGCCGCCACTTCATCCAGCGCAACGCCAAGGACGTCCGCTTCCTCGACGTCTGACCCCGGGCACCGGCCTCCCGGCGGGGTACTCGTCGCGCAACGGCCCCCATCCAGAAGGGCGGAACCGCGAGCTTCCCCGCAACTCGCGCCCATAGAATCCGCCCATGCCCGAAGTGGAGCGTTTGATCGACCAGGTGTCCCGCACCTTGTCCCGTGCGGGGTTCGACGTCTCGCAGATCCGCTCCGCGGGAAGCACCGGCCTGTTCTTACGCCGCGTGGACGACACCGTGATCATCACCTGGGATCCCGGTGACGAGCTGGCCGCACCACGGCAGCACGCTCAGGACGGCGGTGCGGCACCCCGGTACGACGGTCTCCGGCATGTGCTGACCCAGGCACTCCACGTGATCCTGGTCGAAGCCGGGTACACGGTCGAGAGCCATCCGGAGAGCGGCGAGGTCCGGGTGACCCTGCCTTGACGGACCGCCCCCTACCGAGCCACGCCGGGCCCGGCATGGGGGTTTGCGTAATGTCACCGAAGCGCGTCGATCGCCTTCACGATCAACTTGCGTGCCTGTGCCCCGTACACCGCCATGCTCCGCAGTTCCTCGAACGCGCGCAGGTACAGTGCCACCTCGGCAGGCTGCGTGATCTTCACCCTTGCCGAGATCAGCTCCACGGACACCAGCGTGTCGTCGTACAAGTGGAAGGTCTCGCGCGGCCAGTGCCGCCGTTCCGACGTGGTCATCGGGATCACACCGAGAGACACCGCCGGCAGGGCACCGGCAGTGAGGAGGTACCCGAGCTGAGCAGCCATCGCGTCGGCGTCGCCCACTTGGTGGTACAGCACCGACTCCTCGATGAGCAGCACGAATCGGTGCCCCGGCTCGTGGATGACCTTCGACCGTTGCACCCGCGCCCGCGCCGCGGCGGCGCTGTCATCGACGGGGAGCTCGCGGAACTCAGCGGCGATCTTGAGAACCGCCGCAGCGTAGCCCTCGGTCTGGAGCAGCCCCGGAACGAGCGTGGAGGAGTAGACCCGGAAGAGCTGGGTCTGCCGGAAGAAGCGGACCAAGTCCTCCTGGAGCTGCTTCAGCCCGTTGCGTACCTGATGGCGCCACTCGGTGTACATCGACTCGGCGTTCAGTGACTGCACGATGATGTCCTGCGCCTGCTCCTCGGCTCCGCACGCGCGACACCACAGGCGGATGTCCGTTGCGGACGGCGCCGTGCGCGCGTTCTCGATCCGGGATGTCTTGGCGTGGTGCCAGCCGCACCGGTCGGCCAGTTGCACGACCGTCAGCCCGGCCTCCTTGCGGAGCCCGCGCAGGCGCCGCGCGACGACTTCTCGCGCGGCTTGGGCTGAGGACGACGGGGAGACGGACATCGGCTGGCCGGCCCTGCTACCGAATCTCGTACTGGTCGTGCGGAATGGCCCGGGACCACACGGTCTCGAACGCCTTCCCACACAGTTCGGCAGCGGCCGGGGCGTCGTGCCAGATCTCACCGCCGAGCGACGACCCGTCACCGGTGAAGTGGTTCCAGTGGATGACACGGCCGTCGAAGAGCCAGAAGTCGTTGCCTGGCAGCGCGAGGTCGGACGCGCGGCGGCGCGGCAGCCACCGCACGTGCTCGCCCGCGGCGACGTTGGTGAAGGTGCCGCTGTGCAGGAAACGGGTGTACTCGCTGACCGGCTCGGAGACGACCCGGGCTCGCCGCATGACGACACCGCGGCTGACCGTCTCCCGCACCAGGTCGAGCCAGGGCCGCCACCACGAGGCCCGGTCGTCCGGGTCAAGACGGACCCCGGCCCGCCAGTCGGCGAACGGCCCCTTCTCATAGTCCACGGCGTAGGCGTCCCGCATTTCCAGGTGGAGTGCCGAGCGCGTGCACCGGGTGAGCAGCTCAGTGAACGTCGATGGCACGCTCGACGGCATCGCACGCCTCCCTGATCAGTGGCACCATGCGGGCCGGCATGCGGATGACGGCCTCGGTCTCGGGGATCCCCACGGCGTGGCCGGGGACCTCCTGTGCAGCGCATTCGGCTTGGACCTCGGGGCTCGGCTTCCAGCCCTGGAAGACGAGTTCATTCTTCTCCGGATCGACCCACACGGTCGGGCTCTCGTGGTCTCCGGTGTTCGGGTCGATCCCGACGAAAACTAGCGGCATCTCAGCCTCCGAGGGCTTGCCTGTGCACAGGTTTGCACCACGGTCATCCGGCTCGGCCGCCGAGGTCAAGGGTGCGATTGCCCGTCCGCACCGAACGGGTGACGTGTGCGCACACTTCTGCACACGGCTGGAAGTGGCGCACATCACCCTCGTAGCGTCATGGCCCGCGGTGGCGCACCTGCTGCCGGTCACGACCTGCCACACGCCCAGGAGCCGCTCCGCCGGGGAACGCAAGAGCCCCCGGCGACCGCGCGACCGGCCCCGGGGGATGGCCACCAGCCACGAGGAGCTGATGAGCGTGAGTCACCACATCTCCCGCATCTTCGAGAAGTCGGCGCTTCCGGCCAAGTCTCGCTCGCCGGAGCGCTGGCGGCCGCCGGTGGGTGACGACGTGGAGTTGGTGCCCGCGACGGTACTGACCGCGGACCCCCGCAGCACGCACTACGTGGCGGTGCCCCCCGTCTCCCACGACGACGGACCGCGCACCCACTGGAAGGTGCCCGTCACCTCCCGGCACCTGACGCGCTCCAGCGTCCTGCTGGCCGCGCTGCGCACCGCCACCAGGACGGTGCTGCCGTGACGACCAGCGCGCGGGCGCGCCCGATCCGCAGGGCACCATCGATCTGTCGATCACGAAGAGAGGTACGCGCGTGAACACGTCCGTGTTAACGGGGATCCAGTCCGTGGAGCTGGAGATCACCGGCACCTGCCAGTTGCGCTGCACCCACTGCTGCACCGACTCCGGCCCCACCGCGCCCCCCGGCACGATGACCCGCGAGGACTGGCAGCACGTCATCGCCGACATCGCCGCCCTCGGCATCCCCGCCATCCAGCTCATCGGCGGCGAACCCACCCTCTCCCCCCACTGGACCGAGCTGCTGGAGCAGGCGCTCGGCCTGGGCCTGATGGTGGAGGTGTACTCCAACCTGTTCCACATCAAGCCGCAGTGGTGGGACGTCCTCGCCCAGGACGGCGTCACGCTCGCCACCTCCTACTACAGCGACGACGCCGCCGAGCACGACCGCGTCACCACCCGGCCCGGCAGCCACCGCCGCACCCGGGCCAACATCGCCGAGGCCCTGCGCCGCGGCATCCCGCTGCGCGCCGGGATCGTGGAGGTGCTGGACGGGCAGCGCGTCGCCGAGGCCCGCGCGGACCTGGAGACCCTCGGCGTCACGAACGTGACGATCGACCGGATGCGCGGCGTCGGCCGGGCCTCCGGGCACACCTCCGGAACCGGCGTGGCGGAGCTGTGCGGCAGGTGCGGCCGGGGCAAGGCGGCCGTCCTTCCCACCGGAGAGGTGGCCCTGTGCCTGATGGCGAGGGAGATGCCGGTGGGCAACGTCCGCGAGCAGCGCCTGGCCGACATCCTCACCGGCCGGCGGTGGTCGCGGATCGCGGCCCTGATCCCGGCCCCGCGAACGGCCGGTTGCTCCCCCGACGACCAGAGCTGCCAGCCGGGCCAGCCCGCCTGCCTGCCCAAGTTCCCCGCCGTCCCGCCCACCCCCCGGGCGGTCGCCCGGTGACCGGCTGGCAGGAGCACGCCGCCGCGCTCGCCGACGAGGTGACGCACCCGGAGTCCCGGTGGCGCGACGCCGTGCGCTCCACCCCCAGACACCTGTTCGTGCCCCGCTGGTGGTGGGCCGAACAGGACGGGGCGCTCCTGGCCGACGGGCCCGGCAACGCCGGGCTGTGGATGCGCGCCGCCTACAGCGACACCACCCTGGTGACCAAGATCGGCACCCTGCACGCCGACCACGCGGCGCCCGAGGACCGCCCGGAGTGGTGGCCCACCTCCTCCTCCACCCTGCCGTCGCTGGTGGTGCAGATGTTCCGGCACGCCCGCCCGGCCGAGGGCATGGACGTGCTGGACGTGGGCACCGGCTCCGGGTACTCCTCCGCCCTGCTGTGCCACCGGTTCGGCGACCGGCACGTGACGAGCGTGGACGTGGACCCGTACCTCACCGAGGCGGCCCGTGGACGCCTGGCGGAGGCAGGGCACCGGCCGGAGGTGGTCACAGGGGACGCCACCGGCCCGTTGCCGGGGCCGTTCGACCGCATCGTGGCCATGGTCTCCGTCCCCCACGTCCCCGCCTCGTGGCTCACCGCGTTGCGGCCGGGCGGACGCCTGGTCACCACGATCACCGGCACATCCCTGATCATCGGCGCCGACAAGACCGCCGACGGCGGCGCGGTGGGCCGGGTGGAGCGGGACTGGGCCGGGTTCATGGCCACCCGCCACGGCCCCGACTACCCGCCCCGCCTCATGACCCGCCTCCCCCACGTCCGCCGCCAGGACGGCGAGGAGGTCACCACCGGCCGCTACCCCGTCCTCGACGTCGGTGACGCCTGGGAGGTGAAGACCCAGCTCCTCCTGGCTGTCCCCAGAGTCGAGACCCACTCCGAGCGGCGCGGCGAGCAGCGCACGGCGTGGCTGCTCCACCCGGACGGCTCCTGGGCCCGCGCCGAGGGCCGCGGCACCGACCGCCCGACCGTGCACCAGAGCGGCCCCCGCCGCCTGTGGGACGAACTGGAGCGCATCCGCGACCGGCTCAACACGGAGGGCACCGTCGGGCTGTACGGCGCCCGCGTGCGCATCGACCCGGACGGGGTGTGCCACCTCAGCCATGGCCAGTGGGAAGCCACGATCGAGTAGCCCGTCCCACCGGGCAGCACAGGATGGGCGCACGAGACGGGCCCGCACCGGGTGAGCATCCGGTGCGGGGCCTCGTCATGTCCGGGTTCCTTGCAGCCAGCACGGTGAAGTGGGACACAGACGGATTCCCACCCTTCGGGCCGGCAGCGGGCCACAGCGGCACTCCGGTCCTGCGCCCTCGCGCTCCTGGACGACCACCTCAGCCACTGCGTCACCGAGGCCATCACGGAGGGCGGTGACCGGGCGCTGCCAACTACTATTGCGCTACGTACTCCAGCGGAGAAGGGGAAACGGTCATGCGGCGGTTGGGCGACCTTGAGGCGGAGATCATGGACCGCCTGTGGCGATGGCGGCGCCCAGCGACGGTTCGCGAGGTGGTCGATGACATCAACCGGACACGGCCTGTCGCGTACACCACCGTGCTGACCGTGGCCAACATCCTCCACACCAAGGGCTGGCTGCGGCGCGACCAGAAGGAGGGGCGGGCCTGGCTGTACGAACCGGTCCGCACCCGCGAGGAGTACTCCGCCGCCCTGATGGAGGACGCCCTCGGCGCGAGCGAGGACCGCCGGCTGGCACTTGCCCACTTCATCGAGCAGATGTCCCCGGACGAGGTGAACGCGCTGCGGAAGGCGCTGCGCACCGCGGGGAAGCGGACGCAGACGTGAACGCGGCTCCGGCGTTGATCGGGTACGCGGGTGCGGTCGGGTTCCTCGCCCCCCGCCTGATGCTGCGCGGCACCTGGTCCCACCGCTCACCCGCTCTCGCGGTGGCCGCCTGGCATGCGCTGACCGTGTCCTTCACGCTCACCGTCGCCTTGGCCGCCTACAACGCGGCCACACCGACCGAGCATCTGCACGCCGGATTCATGGGTTTCCTGCACTCCTGCGGGTTGGCCGGTGAAGCCGCCGCCGAGCCGTACGCGAACACGGCGGATCTGCTGGCCCTCGCCCTGCCGCTCGGCATCGTGGGGCTGGTCCTCGGCGCTTTCACCTACAAGGTCGCGCGGGGCCGCCGCTCACGGACCCGCCACCGAAGCGTGCTCGACATGGTGGGCCGACGCTCGGCCCGGCTGCGCGTCACCGTCCTCGAACACGACCTGCCCGCCGCCTACTGCCTGCCCGGTCTGCGCCCGCGCGTGGTCGTGAGCGAGGGGGCGCTGCGGCTGCTTTCCCCGGAGCAGCTCGATGCCGTGCTGGAGCACGAGCGCTCCCACATCACCGGCCGCCACCACCTGGCCATGGCCGCCGTCGAGGCGTTCGCGACCGTCTTCCGCGGGCTGCCTCTGGCCCGGCACGCGCGGCAGCAGACCGCCGTGCTGCTGGAGATGATCGCCGACGACCGTGCGCTGCGCCGCCAGCCGCGCGAGGTGCTCGCCACGGCCATGTACGAGATGGCGGCGGCCAGGGTTCCGCGGGGCGCCTTCGCGATCGGCGGTCCCAGCGCCCTGGTGCGGTTGCAGCGAGTGCTGGGACCGCAGCGGCGTCCGCACCCGGCGATGTCGGTCTCGATGGGGGTCGCGGCCGTCGCGGCACCGCTGCTGCCCTTCCTCCTCGGCTGCACACCGCCGATCGCGTAGCCGGAGAGACACCGAAAACGTCCAGGACGGCATAGGAGCCGACCCTGCGGGCACCGGTGGGCAGCCTGCCGCGGTTCGGACGCGGACCCGGACGAGACCCGGGGCACCGAGCGCAGCGGCGGTCTCGCACATCGAAGGCCCCAGATCGGAGCCGCCCACGGCGCCGCGTTCCGCCCAGCCTCCGCGTCGACGGCTGGATTGCACTCCAACTACGAAGCTACTAAGTTTTAACGCACTTGCTTGACCAGACCGGTACCGCACGAGAGGCGGCCCCTGCCCGCGCGGGCGAACCGAGGAGTTGTCGCAGGATGGGAACCCACCGCCGCCCGAAGCCGCCGAGCCGCTCCCGGCTCGCCGTCCTGGCCGCCACGGCAGGGGCCTTCTCCCTGTTCCCATCGCAGAGCCAGGCCGAGCCGAAGCCGTCGATCGACGAGGTGCGCCAGCAGGTCGAGGATCTCTACCACGACGCCGAGGCGCCCACGGAGGAGTACAACGCCATCGTCGAGCGGAAGAAGGCCCTACAGAAGGAGGCCGACCGCGCTCAGGAGCGCGTAGCCGACCAGCGGGCCGAGATCAACAAGCTGCGGCAGGAGATGGGCCGGCTCGCCGCCGCCCAGTACCGCGACGGCACCATGGATCCGAGCCTGCGGTTGTTCCTCTCCTCCGACCCGGACGACTACCTGGAGCAGGCCGAGGCACTCGACCGCGTCGGCACGGGTCAGGCCACCCTGCTGGAGACGCTCCGGGACAAGCAGCGCGAACTCGACCGGACCCGCTCCCAGGCGATGGGGAAGCTCACCGCCGTGGAGGAGGAACGCCAGCAACTGGCCGGGAAGAAGCGGGAGATCCAGGGCAAACTGCGCGACGCGCAGGAGCTGCTGAACAGCCTCACCGCCGCCGAACGCGCGGAGCTCGAGGCAGCGGAGGCCGCGGCCGACAAGGCATCCGGCAGCAGCGACAAGCCGGCCACCTACGACGGCCCGGCCAGCGGCCGCGCCCGCGCCGCCGTCGAGTTCGCCTACGCCCAGCTCGGCAAGCCGTACCAGTGGGGTTCCACCGGGCCGAACTCCTACGACTGCTCCGGTCTGACCGGCGCCGCCTGGAAGGCCGCGGGCGTCTCCCTGCCCCGCACAGTCATCCAGCAGTACACCGCCGGCCGCAAGGTCTCCCGCTCCGACCTCCAGCCCGGCGACATCGTCTACTGGTACAACGACAACCAGCACAACGGTCTTTACGTGGGCAACGGCAAGGCCATCCACGCACCGCGCACCGGCAAGAACGTCGAGATCACCGACCTGGACTCCATGCCGTACTTCGCCGCCACGCGCCCCTGAGCCGTCGGAGCACGGCCTCACACGGCAAACGTGGCCGTGCCATGGCGCGCGGCGCGGCAGCGGCGGGGGGCGTTTCCGTCCGCCGCTGCCGACATGAGGAAACGCCTCATGCAACGCCTGAGAACGGACAGGAGGCATTTCGCGAGTGCGCCGCTTCGCCCACAAACGCGGGTCACATCGCCGATCGTGCTGGACGGTTCCCGTGGACGGCCGTACGACAAGGTGTGGCGGCGACGACTCGGAGAGGGGGATTCCACGATGGTGAACGGCGATGGCAGAGCAGGCACTCAGTCCACCGATCCGGCTCTGGCCCTCTACCGGGAACTGAGAGCGCGCGGCGCGTCGAGTTTTCAGGCGGTCGCGGCCGAGATGGCGCTCACGGACGACGAACGCGACCGGTGCCACGCCGAATTGATCGGCCTCGGCCTCGTCATACCAACGGGACAGGCGCATGAGAACCGCCTTGAGCTGGACGCGGGCGGGACATCAAGGGCCGAGACCGACGCTGTCACGGTAGTGGCACCAGAGGTCGCCCTCCTCAGGTTGCTGGAGAGGGAGCGCGCCCGGCTCCGGCAGCACTTGGAGCAGACGGACCGGGTCCAGAGCATGCTGAAGACGCTCGCCGGAGACTTCCTGCGCGCCGACACGCTCGCCCAGGCGGCCGACGTCGAAGTGGAGATCCTGCGCGACTACCGCCGCATCCAGCAGGTACTGGAGGACATCACGGACACCGTGCGGCACACCCTCTGCTCGATGCACCCGATCGCGCTGGGCAGGGAGATCCCCGAGCGGGCGCTGAGCCGCGACCAGCGGCAGATCGAGAAGGGTGTGCGAGTCCGCTCCATCTTCAGCAGGCACCTCACCTCGCTGCCCGAGGCCGGCCAGCACCTGAGGAACAAGGCCGAGCTGGGTGTGCAGGTGCGCCTCTCCCCGGTGGTGCCCATGAACATGATCATCGCCGACGAGCAGTTCGCGGTGCTCCCGGTCGACCCCGCGGACCGCTACGCGGGGGCCATCCTGGCCCGAGGGCCGGCTCTCGTCCGCTCCTACCGGACGCTGTTCGAGCACTGCTGGCACTCGGCCACGCCGTACGGTGAGCAGGTCCGCCCGGTGCGCGGCGGCGACGGGCTCACGGAGCAGCATCGGGCCGCCCTGCGCATGCTGGCCTCGGGCATGAAGGACGAGAAGATAGCCCGCAGCCTCGGGGTCTCCCTGCGCACGGTCAGCAGGACGATCTCCGAGTTGATGCAGGAGTTGGGCGCGTCGAGCCGCTTCGAGGCCGGGGTGCGCGCGGCCCGTCTGGGCTGGCTGGACTGACCGGTCCGCGCCCGCGGAGAGGGGCTTTCCGGTACCGAGGTCGGCGGTGCCGGTGGCGAGGCCGCGCCCACCCGTTCCGCGAAGGAGGCGGGACGGTGGGGCGCGGCGACTCAGAACCCGAAGACGGGGCTCGACGGGGGTGACAGCCGAGTCCCGGCGGGGGGCGGAACCAGGGCCCGTGGGTGCACGGGGCCGCCCGGCGTTCCCCTCAGCGCCGCCGCCAGTCGCCCCGCTCCCTCGGGCATGACGGGCCACGCCCATGACTTCAGCGCGGAGGCCACCGACAACTGGGCGGCGAGCGCGGACAGATGTCCCCCGGCACGTCCGGGCCTGAGCCGTTCGAAGGCGTTGACATGGCCGAAGTCCGCGGTGCAGCGCACCACCTCGTCCAGCAGGGCCACGGCACGACGTGGGTCGAAGGTCTCCGGCGCGTACGCCTCGCACAGGTCGTCGGCGGCCCGGTGCAGCCGTCGCCGCAGGGTCTCCCACCCGGCGCCCGGCTCCGCGTCAGGTACGAGTCCGTCGCAGTCCTCACGCACGGCGGTGAACAGCCGGGTGAGCCAGCCGTTCCAGGTGCCGTCCAATACCTGCCGGGTCCGATCGAGCAGGTCGCGGCGGAAACCGGTGCTGCGTCCGAGCGGCGTCACTTCGAGGACGTGGCGGCGCAGTGTGTCGGAGCCGAACTCGGTGAGCAGGTCCAGGGCCCACACCGTCGGCCCGCCGCCGGGGCCCGCCGCGTCCTGGGTGTCGACGCGGTACGGCTCGGTGACGTGGAATTCCTGCGGCAGCTTCACGCCGCGCACGAGGAGGATCGCGGGCAGGACCACGGCTTGCTGGAAGGCATGGCCGAAGTCGCAGAAGTGCGCCGTTCGCTCAGGCAGCGGCTCGTCGTCGTAGCCGCAGGCGAACAGATGCATCGCGGCTTCCTCGAAGCCGGCGGCTATGCGGTGCCCGGGAAAACCGTTGACGGGAACCGGTACACCCCAGCTTCCCGGCTGCCCGACGACCAGGTCCGGCAGGCCGTCCTCGACGAGGCTCTCGCACAGCGCGGCGAGGCGCGGCGGCAGACCGGCGGAGGCCCAGTGGTCGGCGAGCGGGTCGCGCAGCGGCTCCAAGGGGAGGTAGAGGCGACGGCAGCGACGTGCGCGGCCCGGAGAGCCGCACAGCGCGCAGACCGGGGCCAGGAGATCGCCGTCGTGCGGCCGGGCGCACTCGTGGCAGAAGCCGCCGCCGCTCCGGCTCCCGCAGTGGGAACAGGCACCCGTGACGTAGGTCCCGTACAGCCAGCGGTCGCAGGGCTCGCAGTAGGGCAGCAGCCGCGTCCGGGGGACGAGGGCGCCTCGTGCGTACATGTCCAGAAACAGGTGCTGAAGCCAGCGCCGGTAGGCGTGGTCACGTCGCGGCTGGACGACGCGGTCGAACTCGACACCCGAGCGCAGCAAGTCGGCGGTGATCGCTTCGCGGTACCCCTCGGCGACCTCCTCCGGCCTGCGACCGCCCCGCAGCGCCCTTGCCTCCACCGAGTCGGCGTGCTCGGCGGTGCCGGTGGTGAACAGCACGGGCTGTCCTTCGGCGCGCATGTGACGGCTCAGCACGTCGGCGGCGACGTGGGGACCGGAGAGGTGCCCGATGTGCAGTTCGCCGTCGCCGGCGGGCGGAGTCGCGGTGATCCAGAGTTGGGGGCTCATGGACGGGCCTCCTTGACTGTGGTGCGGAAGCCGCTGGGCCACGGATTCCCAGCGGGGCTCGGAGCGGAAGGGAAAGGGAACGGACGCCGAGGAACTCAAATGGCATGGGCGATGCGTGGGGGCGCGGCAGGTTGGCATGTGCTTCCGTCAGTCCTTTGCTTCCGTCAGTCCTTGTCCAATGCCCAGGTGCACGAGGGTGGCGGTGATCGCACCCAAGGAACGGAAACGCATCCGCATTCACGACTTTGCATGTCCTCGAACCCATTCCGGAAATGCCCCCCGTTTCACATCCGTGCGGGGCTGATGAACAGAATGACAGAGAGGGACTCGACACCCGGGGCCTGAGCGAGTGCAAACGCACGTCATGGCGTGAACGCGCCACGGCGGCCGTCGGCAGGTCCCTCGGCGGTGCCGTGGGTGGACACGAAACCTGGCCCGGGGCCCTCCGGGCCGCCCGGACAGGACGCCCGGACAGGACGCCCTGCCCTGGCGGGCGCTCCCAGCTCAGCAGCAGGTCGGCGGTGTCCGGAACGGGCGCGCGGTCGGCCTGGGCGCCAGCCGTGGCACTCGGCTTCCGCTCCGTCGCGGGCGGCGTTTCCCGACGATCGGCTGAGGGAGATGCTCGACAAGAGCTGAGCCACCTGCGTCGCGGAAGGGGCGGGGCTCCGCCCCTCCCGCGAACGGAGGCGTACCGGCAGTGCGGCGGGGGCACACGTGTCCCCGCCCCGGGCGCCGGGTGCCGCACCGGTTCTCGTCGGGGCGGTCGGCCCCGGCGTCAGGCGGAGTGGTGGTCAGCTCCGATAGGCCACCAGCGCCATCATCCCGGCCTCGCCGTGGTAGGCGTTGTGGCAGTGCAGCATCCACTGACCGGGGTTGTCGGCGTCGAAGAAGACCGACAGCTTCCGATTCGGCAGCACGATGGCGGTGTCCTTCCGCGGGCCGCCGTCGCCGAGCTGGTAAGTGTGGCCGTGCAGGTGCATCGGGTGCCACATCCGCGTGCTGTTGACGAAGTCGAGCCTGACCCGCTGGCCCTGCTCGATCAGGAGCGGGTTCGCGGCCGGGTCGCTCATGTCGAACCGCTGCCCGTTGACAGCCCAGTCGTACTTGTCCATGCCGCCGTTCAGCTCGATCCGGTGCACGCGGTCAACCTTCTTCGCGGGCAGCCGGACGTCGTCCGCCGCGCGCAGTCCGGACGCGGGCATGATCGTGCCCTTCAGCTCCTTCGGGCGGACCGTCGCCTTGGGCGCGGCACCGGAACCGGTGCGGACCAGCGCCATGCCGGTGGCGTTCTTTCCCTCGGCGAGTGCGACGAGAGGGAAGACGCCGTCGGCGAGGGTGACGAGCACGTCGTAGCGCTCGCCCATGCCCAGCAGCAGGGCGTCGACCTGCTGGTGGCGGACGGGGTAGCCGTCGGTGTGCGTGATCGTCATCCGGTGGCCGCCGAGGGCGACGCGGTAGGCCGTGTCACCGCCGGCGTTGATGATCCGCAGCCGCACGCGGCGTCCCGGCCTGCTCCGGTAGACCTCCGGGTCGTCCGGGACCCGGCCGTTCACCAGGTGGTACGGGTATCGCACATCACCCGCGTCGCCACCGAGCAGGTCGCTCTCGGCGCCCATCATCATGAACGAGCCGCTGGACGAGCCCGTGTCCATGCCGTCCGTGGCGCCCGTGCCGTGGCCGCCGTGCCCGCCGGAGCCCGTGCCGCTCATGCCCTTCCTGAGCTCGGCGAACGCCTGGTCGGGGGTGCCGGTGACGCCGTCGAGCCAGTCGTCCAGGACGACGACCCACTCCTCGTCGTAGGACAGCGGCTCCTTGGGGTCCTCCACGATCAACGGGGCGTACAGGCCCCGGTCGAGCTGGACGCCGACGTGCGGGTGGAAGAAGTACGTGCCGGGGGCGTCGGTGAGGAAGCGGTAGGTGAAGGTGCTCCCCGGCCGCACGACGGCCTGAGTGGCGGGCGGCACGCCGTCCATGTCGTTGCGCAGTGTCAGGCCGTGCCAGTGGACGGAGGTCGTCGTCCTGCCCGGCATCCGGTTGGAGAGCTCGGCGGCCAGCGTGTCGCCGACGGACACCCGGATCTCCCTGCCCGGGGCCCGCCCGTCGAAGGCCCAGGTCCTGGCTTTCACCCCGCCGCCGAGGTCCACCGTGGCGGGCGCGGCGGTCAGCGACACGTTGCGCACCCTGCCCGTGCTGAGGCGCTTCTTCTCGGCGGCGGCGACCTCCGAGCCGGACGGGCTGACCAGAGCGGGCTTGCCACCCGAGCCGCCCCCGCACGCGGCAAGCGCTCCCGCGCCGGCGACGCCGAGCCCGGCGAGCAGCACGGACCGACGGTTGATGCTGTTCACGATGAGTAATCCTGTTCTCGTTCTTGATGAGGCCGAGGGATACACGCGGGCACGGCCCGGCCACGCGAGGGCGCGCGGCCACGCCGTCGGGTGCGGCCTAGATCAGCAAACGAGAGAGAACAGAGAGGTCGGGCGGCGCACGGCCCACACTGCCCGGCGCATGGCGCCCGGCGACCGCGCGCACCCACGAGTCCCCAGCGCCACCCGCGGACGCCCCGGGCGGCGCGGGCAGCTTCACCGTGTCCACACTCGCGGTCGCGCAGTGCTTCATCACCGGACCGGGGCAGGCGCCGTCGGCGGAGTGACCGGTGCCGCCCGGTGCCGCGGCGCCGTGCAGTGCGCCGTGCGAGCTCACCGCCGTCATGGAGGCTCCGTGCGCCATGTCCGGCATCCCGGCCATGGCCGAAACCGGCGACGCGGGGACCGCTCCGGCGGGCGACTGGTGATGAACGAGCACCGCGAGCACGACGAACAGCACAACGACAGCAGCCCGCGCCCAGGGGGTGGCCCCACGGCGGCCAAGGGCCCACCGGGGGCCGGCTGTCGTCATCGCGTCCATCCATGGCTCCTGTCAGTGGGGCCGGGTCCGCTCAATATACCCCCGGGAGGTAATTGGGCCTCGGCCCCCTCCCCGGCTACCCCTACGCCTCCGGATCACCTCCGCTCGCGGGGAGAGCACCATGCCGCGCACTGCCAACGCCCCTCCGGGCGCGGCTCACCTCCGCGCGAGCGGAGGTGAGCCGCCCAGCGGCGCTGGGACAAACGCCGCGCCGACGTGCTCTCCGCCGGAACTCCGTGCCCGACCCGTCACCGGACCCGGGGCCAGCAACCCGGCCGCGCTACCAGCCGAACGCAGACGCACATGAGACCGCCCCCTGCCGAACCCAACACGGGCCCAGCAGAGGGCGCTTCGTCGTTGCGCGGCCCGGACAGCGCAACGGCCCCCCCGGTTTCCCGGTGGGGGCCAATCGCTCTGTTCCGGGGCGGGCCCGGGGGTACCGTTTTGGGTGTCGAGGCCATCACAGCACCTAGGGGAGCAGTATGCCCGAGTCCAACGACTTCGGCGCCCGTCTCGCCGAGATCCGTAAGCGGCGTCTCCTGAGCCAGCGCCAGCTCGCCGAGGCGTCCGGCGTGTCCGTGTCTCTCATCAGGAAGATCGAACAGGGGGAAGTGTCCGACCCCCGCATGGAAACCGCTCGCCGCCTCGCTGCTGCGCTGCGCGTGCCTACCACCAGCCTCCTGCGGCGGGCCGATCCCGCGCCTGGGCCCGCTCCCGAGCCGTGGCTGCCGCTTCAGCGAGCGGTCGAGCAGCCGGCCGTGCAGCCCGACGAGGAGCCCACGCTCGACGGGCTGACGGAGGGCCTGCGCGCGGTCCGCGAAGCCTACTTCGACAAGCGGATGCGGGACGCCGTGGCCCTGCTGGTACCGCTACTGCGGGACGCCGACGCGCTCGACGGCGAACCGGAGGCGCGGGCCGTGCGGGCGCACCTGCTCCAGATCGCCGGGTCCACACTCACCCAGGCGCGCGCATTCGCCGCCGCCGAGACCGCGCTGCGCCGCGCCCTGGACGACGCGCCTGACCGGCTGCGCGCGGCCTCCGTCATCACCACGTGGGCGTGGCTGCTGGTACGGCAGGGTCGGATGGATGAGGCCCGTGACATGGCGGTGAAGTGGGCAGACGACAGCGAGCCCCGGCTGTCCCGGGCGACCGCCGAGGAGCTGGCCGCGTGGGGCTGGTTGCTACTTCAGGCGGCTGCGGCAAGCCTGCGGGACAACCGGTGCGGCGAGGCAGATCACATGCTGCGTCTGGCCCGGGGGGCCGCGGCGACCACGGGTCGCATCTCGCGCGGCGAGGTCCGGCTCGCGACGTGGGGCCCGGAGACGGTGGCGTACAAGGCAGTCGAGCGGCACATCATCATGGATCGGCCGGACGAAGTTCTGGCGGTGGCCGAGCGGCTGGCCAAGGGGCGCCCTGCCGGGGGAACGGAGTGGCACCGCCATCGGCTTGATGTGGCGAAGGCCCACCTGATGCTGCGCCAGTACGGGCCCGCGGTGCAGGTGCTCGGCGAGGTGCGCGCCGAGGCGCCGGAGTGGCTGGCGCAGCAGCGGTACGCGCGGGACATTCTCTCTGGTGTGGTCGGTCGGCGGCGGACGTTGACGCCGGAGATGCGGGATCTGGCGGACGGAGTGGGCTTGCCGCTGTAGTCGAACACGCGTCTTGGCACTTTGCTTCGCCGCCTCACCAAAGTGCCATTGATGTGTGACGCCGAGCACACTTAGCGTCACGGGCATGGGTAGGCAGCAGACGACCACCATGTCCGTGCGCACCGCCCCGCCGCCGGTAACCGGCTCGGCGTTCGTGCGCCCCTACGTCCTGGCCGCCCGGCGCGGCACGGGCCGGCACCGGCGGCGGGGCCCACATCGGCGGACCCTCCTGATCGTGCCCCGCTGGAACTGGGCGGCCGACCGGTGACCGGGCAGAAGGGCCCGGCCCTGCCGGAGTGGCTGCATCACGGGGCGCTGGTGCGGGACCTGGCCACGGAGCGCGAGGGCATCGTGCACGGCATCGGGTCCCCGTACCGGCTGGAGTCGTCCCCGTCGTGCGTGTGGCTGCTGCCGCAGGGCGGCGGCCACGAATGGCGCGTGGACATCAAAGACGTCCGCCCCTACGTCCCGGCCGGCGGCGGGGAGTGGGAGCGGTGAACGACCACGACCACCAGCGCCAGGCCGCCGACGACGAGCGGCCGACGACGGAACAGCTCCTCCGGCAGGCCGCCCGACTGGCCCGCGAGGTCGCCGACCACTTCGAGCGACTGGCCCGCCTCCGCGGGGGGCGGTGAGGTGGGCAACGTCCTGATGGCGGTCGCCGCCGTGCTGCTCCTGCGCCGCAGGGCCCGGCGCGACGCCGAATCGGGGGACCCCTGCACCCCGCACGACTCCGGCGACTGCGACCCCGCCAACACCCCCGCCTGCGCCCCCAGCTTCCCCCACGCCCCGGAGTCCAGCACATGACATGGGAGACACGCGCCGCCGCGCTGGCCGAGCAGGCCACCCACCGCCGCTCCCGCTGGCGCGGCCCCGTCGCCACCACCCCGCGTCACCTGTTCGTGCCCCGCTGGTGGCACAGCGGCCGCACCGGGTGGGCCCTGCACGACGGCCCCAGCGACGAAGGACGGTGGCTGGAGACCGCCTACGCCGACGCCTCGCTGATCACCCGCGTCGGCCCCGAGCACGCCGACCACGCCCAGCCCGACGACCACCCCACCGGCCGACCCACCTCCTCCGCGACACTGCCGAGCCTGGTCGTGCGCATGTTCCAGCACGCCCGGCTCGGCGACGGCGACCATCTGCTGGACGTCGGCACCGGCTCCGGCTACGGCGCCGCACTCGCCGCCCGGCGCCTCGGCGAGCACCGGGTGACGAGCGTGGACATCGACCCCTACCTGGTCCAAGCCGCCCGCGAGCGCCTGGACCGGATCGGGCTGCACCCCACCGTGGCCGTCGCGGACGCCACCGGCGAACTCCCGGAGGGCGCGTTCGACCGGATCGTGGCCACCGTCGCCGTCCGCCCCGTCCCGGTCACGTGGTTGAAGGCGCTGCGCCCCGGCGGGCGCCTGGTCGCCACGATCGCGGGCACCTCCCTGCTCGTCACCGCGGACAAGGACCCCGACGGCGGCGCCACCGGCCGCGTGGAATGGGACCGCGCCGGATTCATGCACGCCCGCAACGGCGACGACTACCCGCCCGGCGTCGGCGAACTGCTCGCCCAGGCCCGCGAGGAGGACGGCGAGGAAGTGACCACCGGCCCGTACCCGGTGGTGGACGTGGCCGAGGCATGGGACCTGGCCTCCATGCTCGACCTGATCTCCCCCGGCATCGAACACGACCACCAGGACGACGGCGAACAGCGGACCGCCCTGATGGCCCACCCCGACGGCTCCTGGGCCCGCGCCACCGCCCACGGCACCGACCACCCCACCGTCCACCAAGGCGGCCCACGCCGCCTGTGGAACCTGCTCGACCAGGTCCGCGCCCACTGGCTCAGCCACGGCGAACTCCCCGTCCGCGGAGCACGCGTGTTCATCACCCCGGACGGCCGCACCATCCTCGCCCGCGGCGGCTGGCACACCGTCCTGACCTGACCACCGCGCAACAAGACAGGCCCCGCACTTACGTGTCCGGATCCCCGGCAGCCGGCGCGGTGAACTGGGACACCGTCACGGCGCGGCGAAGATACGACAACCCGACGCCGCAGCTCGGTGAAGCACCGGTGGAACAGATGATCCCGAACGGGCCCAGTCATGGGTGAGCCCCAGGTGACAACCCTCATGACCTGGGGCTTGGCCATTCGCCTCGGTGGGCCGCCAAGGGCTCGAACCCTGAACCCACGGATGAAAGTCCCCGGCTTCGCCGTTCCGCTCCCCGCACGCGCGGAGCGCGGGGCGTAGGGGAAGGGGGGGTGTCACCCCGGTGGCAAGGCGCGGCGGCAGCGTTCGGTGTGGGTGTGGAGGGCGGTGGTGAGTTCGGGGTGGTCTTGGGGGAGGGTGAAGTCTAGGTCGAGGGAGGTGATCATCCACAGGAGGGTCCAGGTGGAGTCGGCGCCCACGTGGAGGAGGCAGGTGTGGGCGTCCACGGGTTCGATCGCGCCGGTGCCGGGCCAGACGCGTTCGGTGGCCAGGGACGCGGGGGCGTGGAGGGTGACGGTGGCCTGGTGGGGCCAGGCGCGTTGGGAGAGTTGGCGGGACAGGTAGGCGGCCACGTCGCCGTCGGGGGCGGGGCGGGGGGTGAAGGACGGGCCGGTGGGGGTGCGGGGGGTCAGGCGGTCGACGCGAAAGGTGCGCCAGTCGGCGCGGTCGAGGTCCCAGGCGACCAGGTACCAGTGCCGGTCGAAGTGCACCAGGCGGTGGGGCTCGGTGCGGCGGACCGCGGCGGGGGCCCGCGGGGCGGCGTAGTCGAAGCGGAGGACCTCGCGGCGTCGGCAGGCGTCGGCGATCGCCATGAGGGTGTCCGGATCCACCTCGGGGCCGGGCGGGCCGATGTGCAGTGTGGCGCGGCGCAGCGCGTCCACGCGGTGGCGCAGCCGGGAGGGCAGGACCTGTTCGAGCTTGGCCATGGCGCGCAGGGACGCCTCCTCGATTCCGGCGACCGCGCCGCCCGCCGCGGTGCGCAGGGCGATGGCCGCGGCGACGGCCTCCTCGTCGTCCAGCAGCAGCGGGGGCAGGGACGCCCCGGCCCCGAGGCGGTAGCCGGGGGTTCCCCGGGTGGCGTGCACGGGGTAGCCGAGTTCGCGCAGCCGGTCCACGTCGCGGCGGACGGTGCGGGGCGTCACGCCCAGGCGGTCGGCGAGTTCGGCGCCGGTCCACTCCTGGCGCGTTTGCAGGAGCGAGAGCAGGCGCAGCAGCCGGGCGGAGGTCTCCAACACGGTGCCAAGCCTGCCACCGGCTTGGGAACGAATCCGTCCTAACCGCTGCCTAGCCTTCCGGGCATGATCCACGACACGGCCTCCGGGGCCGCCATCCGCCCGTTCCGCGTCCACGTCCCGCAGGACCGGCTCGACGACCTGCACGCCCGGCTCGCCAACACCCGCTGGCCGGACGAGCTGCCGGGCGTCGGCTGGAGCCGCGGGGTTCCGGTCGGCTATCTCAGGGAGCTGGCCGAGTACTGGCGCACCTGCTTCGACTGGCGCGGTCAGGAGGCCGCGCTCAACGCCCACCCGCAGTTCACCACCACCGTGGACGGGCAGAACCTGCACTTCCTCCACGTCCGCTCCCCCGAGCCGGACGCCGTGCCGCTGATGCTGCTGCACGGCTGGCCCGGCGGGTTCACCGACTTCCTGGACGTCGTCGGGCCGCTGTCCGACCCCCGGTCGCACGGCGGGGACCCGGCCGACGCCTTCCACCTGGTCGTGCCGTCGCTGCCGGGGTTCGGCTTCTCCACGCCGCTGGCCGGGCCCGGGATGGGCGCGGCCCGCATGGCGGAGGTGCTGGACGGGCTGATGGGGCGGCTCGGCTACGAGCGGTACGGCGTCCAGGGGTACGACACGGGGTCCTGGGTGGCGCCGGAGATGGGCAGGCGGGCGCCGGAGCGGGTCATCGGCGTGCATGTCAACGCGATGGTCACCTTCCCGGCCGGGGAGGGGGGGGAGGAGGAAGGGCTGAGCGAGGCCGATCTGCGGCGTCGGCAGCGCATGGAGAACGTCAATGACGGCTATCTGATGTGCAACGCCAAGCGGCCGCAGACGGTGGCGTACGGCCTGCACGACTCGCCGGTGGGCCAGCTCGCCTGGATCGTGGAGAAGTACAAGGAGCTGACCTGGCCGGAGGACGGCCTGCCGGAGGACAGCATCGACCGGGACCGGTTCCTGACCGGCATCGCGCTGTACTGGTTCACCGGCACGGCCGGGTCGGCGGCGCAGGTCTACTACGAGGAGATGTCGGCGAGCGGGTGGGGTGAGGTGGGGGACGGCGACGGCGGCGGCGCGGCCTGGGGTGAGGCCGGGGACGGTGGAGAGTGGGGTGGCGGGGACGGCGGGTGGGCTGCGTCGCGCGGGACCGTTCCCACGGGTGTGCTGGTCTCCGCGCACGACGTCACCGTCCGACGGTGGGCCGAGCGGGACCACGCGGTCGTGTCCTGGACTGAGCTGGACGAGTACGGCCACTTCCTCGCGATGGAGGCGCCGGACGTCCTGGTCGCCGATGTGCGGGCGTTCTTCCGGAAGCTGCGCTGACATGGCCGTGACCGCGCGGGAGCTGAACCGCGCGCTGCTGCGGCGGCAGTTGCTCACGCGGCGCGCGGACCTGCCGGTCGCCGCCGCCGTGGAGCGCGTGCTCGGGTTGAACGCCCAGGACCCGAACCTGCCCTACCTGGCCCTGTGGACCCGCCTGGCCCGGTTCGCGATCGCCGACCTGACCGCGGCGGTCACCGACGGGACGGTGGTGCGCTCGACGCTGCTGCGGGCCACCCAGCACATGGTGACGGCGCCGGACTTCCGGCTGGTCCGCCCGGCCGTGGCCCCGCTGCTGCGCCGGGTGCAGCGCAACGCGTTCGGCGGCCGCACGGCGGGGGTGGACCTCGCCGTCCTCGTCGCGCAGGCGCGGGAGCTGCTGGCCGGCGGCCGGGTGCTGACCAGGCCGGAACTCGGCCGGCTGCTGGCCGGGCGGTGGCCGGGCGCGGACCCGGCCGCGCTCGGCTGGACCGTGCAGTACCTGCTGCCGGTGACGCATCCGGCGCCGAGCGGAACGTGGAACGTCCGCGGGGCGACCCCGTTCCGGCTCGCGGACCGGCCCGGGGCGGGGCGGGAGGCCACCGAGGCGGACCTGGCGGAGCTCGTCCGGCGGTATCTGGCGGCGTTCGGCCCGGCGACCGTCGCGGACGCCCGCGCCTGGTCGGGTGTCGGCGGGTTGCGCGAGGTCTTCGAGCGGCTCCGCCCCGGGCTCGCCGTCCTCCGGGACGAGCGGGGCCGGGAGCTGTTCGACCTGCCGGGCGCGCCGCTGCCGGACGGGGACCTGCCGGTGCCGGTGCGCTTCCTGCCCGAGTTCGACGCGTGCCTGCTCGCCTACGCCGACCGGACCCGGGTGATGACCGACGAGGTGCGGCGCCGGGTCTGCGACGGCGCCGCGGTCGCCGCCACCGTGCTGGTCGACGGGACGGTGGCGGCGACGTGGACGGTCTCCCGGTCCGGCGGCCGGGCCGTCCTCGCCGTCGAGCCGCTCCGGCCGCTGCCGGCCCGCGACCGGGCGGACGTCGAGGCGGAGGGCCACCGGCTGCTGGCCTTCACCGACCCGGGCGCCGCCCACCGCGAGGTCACGTTCGGGACGGGGTAGGGCGGGCTCGGGGGGTCGGCGTCGGCAGCGCCCGCGGGTGGTGAGGGCACGGCTCGGTGGCGGGCGGCGGGAAACGGGTGGCTGTCCGGGGTGCGTGGTGTCTACCGTCGGTCGCATGGCTGACGAGTGCTTCGGGCATCCGCGGCTCGCCGCGGTCTACGACCCGCTCGAACCGGACCGCGGCGACCTGGACGCGTACCTCCGCATCGCCGGGGAGTGCGGGGCCCGCCGGGTGCTGGACATCGGCTGCGGGACGGGGGTGTTCGCCCTGCTGCTGGCCGGCCGCGGCATCGAGGTCGTCGGCGTCGATCCCGCCGAGGCGTCCGTGGAGGTGGCGCGGGGCAAGCCTGGCGGTGAGAGGGTGCGCTGGATCCACGGTGACGCGACGGCGCTGCCGCCGCTGCGGGTGGACCTGGCGACCATGACGGGGAACGTCGCCCAGGCCATCGTCGATCCGCGGCTGTGGCGGGAGACCCTGCGCGGGGCCCGTGCGGCGCTGCGGCCCGGCGGACGGCTGGTGTTCGAGACCCGGGATCCGGCCAAACGCGCCTGGGAGGAGTGGAACCGGGAGTCCTCGTACCGGGTGAGGCGGATCCCGGGCGTCGGCGCGGTCGAGAAGTGGGTCGAGGTGACCGAGGTGAGCGGGCCGCTGGTGACCTTCCGGCAGACCTATGTCTTCGCCGCGGACGGGCAGGTGCTGACGTCGGATTCGACGCTGCGCTTCCGCGAGCGGGAGGAGGTCGAGGCGGACCTGGCCGCGCGGGGGTTCGTGGTGGACGAGGTCCGCGGCGCCCCCGACCGGCCCGGCCTGGAGTTCGTCTTCGTCGCGCGGCGGCCGGGGGACGACCCGGGCTGAGGGCCCGGCCGGCCGGGCGTCAGCCGGAGCGGTCCCGGTCCGCCACGGAGACGGAGTAGACCACGTGCGTGGGGGTGACCGCGAGCACCACGCCCCCGGCCGGCAGCGGCGGGACCCGGCTGGCCTGGAGCGGGTGGGGCTCCGTGGTCGGCCCGCTGCCCGGGGGCGGTGCCGCGCTCCACAGGCGGCGGCCGTCGCGGGCGTCGAACGCCAGCAGCTCGCCGCCCTCGGTCATGAGCACACGGCCGGCGACCACCGTGAGCGGCGGGCTGCCCTCGACGCCCGGGAGCGGCGCCGTCCGGCGGGTGCCGCGGCGCGGGTCGACGGCGTACAGGGTGCCGGAGTCCGCCACGTACACCACCCCGTCCGCGACCTCGCCGTGCACCGGGGCCGTCGGCAGGGCCACCCGGGTCAGCTTCTTCGTCCCGAGGTCCAGGCGGGCCACGCCGCCCTCGCCGCCGGTCCCCCGCTCGGTGAAGTAGGCCCCGCCGCCCTCGATCGCCACCGGGTGCAGGCTCTGGGGGAACTCCAGCTCCCACAGCCGGCCGCCGTCGCGGACGCGGTAGCCGTGCACCCAGGTGTCCTTCTCGTTCCCGGCGGGCGGGCTGACGTACATCACCACGTCGCCCGCGGCCACCAGCTCGGTGTTCCGCCTAGTGCCGACATCCCGCTGCCAGCGCACGGAGCCGTCGGCCGGATCGAGCGCCCACAGGGTGGTGACCCCCGTCCGGAGCGACTGCGAGGTGATGAAGACGGTGCCCTCGACGTGGGCGACCACCCCGGACGCGGTGACCTCCTGGACCCAGCGGGCCCGGCCGGTGTCGCGGTCGAGGCCGGCCAGCGAGTGGGTGCCGGTGCGGGTCACCACGGTGTCGCCGTGCACCCCGACGACGCCGGTCCTGTGGTACGCCGCGGCGCCGTGCTCGGCGCGCCACCGCACCTTGCCGGTGGCCACGTCGACGCGGATGGCGCGGTAGTCGCTGTTGGCGCAGTACAGGGATCCGCCGGCGACCAGGCAGTCGCCGTCCCGGCTCCCCGCGCCGTCGCCGTCGGGCGCGATCGAGGCGTGCCACGCCCGCCACCCCGCCGGGGCGGCGGGCGGCGCCGGGAGGCGGGCCGGCGCCGAGGAGGGGCCCGGGGCGGAGGAGCCGGAGGCGGGCGGCGAGGTGGAGGCGCCCGACGAGGTGGAGGCGCCCGGCCGCGCGGTGGTGGTCCCGGGGTCGTCGTCGGATGCCCACCACCAGATCCCGCCGGCCAGCAGCGCGCACGCCAGCAGGACGGCCACGGCGGCGAGCAGTGCTTTCGGTTGGGGCTGCGGCTGCGGCTGCGGCTGGGGCTGCGGTTGCGGTTGCGGCCGTGGCTTCGCGGGCGCTTCCGGTAACCGGGCCGGGGGCGGCGCCGGTTCGGCCGGGGCAGGGGACGGGGACGGGGGTGTGCCTCTCAGGTGGATCGTGTCGGTGGGGGGCGGGCCCTGGGGTTCCGCGGGTGGCGGGGTGGGAGCGGGGGAGGGGGCGGG
>NZ_BAAGTD010000061.1:0-40530 GCF_054782095.1 Streptomyces capparidis
GCCGCGCCGGGACCCGGTTCCGGGCCGCGGCCGGGCGCCGTTGTCCTCGCGTGGCCGGGCCGTCCGTACGGGGCCGGGCCGCCCCGTCGGCCGGTTCGGGCTCAGCCCGCCCGCCGCCAAGTGCGGGGGCCGTCAGTCCCGTGCCCTGCGCGTCTGCGTGCGGTTGGCCTTGCGGATGGCGTCGATCAGCTCGCCCTTGTCCATCCCGGAGCGGCCCCGCACCCCAAGGCGCCTGGCCAGGTCGTACAGGTGCTGCTTGCTCGCCCGCTCGTCCACGCCCTCGCCGGTGCGGTCGCGCTGCCGGCGCGGGCGCGCCGCCTGCGGGTCGGACGGGCCCTTGCGCCCGCCCTCCTTGCGTTCCCAGTGGTCGCCCACCTTCTCGAACTTGTGCTTGAGCGCGCCGAAGGCCACGCGGTGCGAGCGCTCGCCCTCGCCATACTGCTCCACGGCCGAGTCGTGCGCCTTGATCCACGTGCGCTGGGCCTCGTCGGGGGACCGCCGCAGCGTGGACGGAAGCTCCTCGCGTCCGGGCATGGTCACCCACCTCCCGTTCTCCGTCTCGGCATGCGCCTGCCCGGCGGAAAAAGGGGCGAAACGGAACGGATGGCTCACTCCCGGGCGGCGCGGCCGGGCGGCGCCGTGGAGTCCCCCTCCACCAGGTGCACCGGCAGCAGCGGACCCGGCGCCCTGCGCCCCTCCAACAGGGACAGCAGGGCCCGCATCCCGTGGGCGCCCAGGGACTCGGCGGGCAGCCGCACCGTGGTCAGCTCCGGGTCCAGGGCGGCGGCGAGCTCCATCCCGCCGAAGCCGGTGACCGACACGTCGCCCGGCACGGCGAGCCCCAGCCGCCGCACCGCCTTGCAGGCGCCCGCGGCCAGCCGGTCGTCGTCGCAGAGCAGCGCGGTGGGCCGGGGGCCGGGCCCGGTCAGCGCCCGGTGGGCCGCCGCCTGACCGCCGGGGACGCCGAGCTCGGCCGGCTCGCTGGCCGGCAGGGCGCCGGGCACCGCCGCCATGGCCTCGGCGAAGGCCCGCCGCCGCACCTGGAAGGTCCAGGTGCCGATGTCGGCGGTGATGTGCGCGATCCTGCGGTGCCCGAGCGCGGTCAGATGGCGCACCGCCTGCCGCATGCCGTCGGCCATGTCGTGGTTGACCGTGGCGGTGGCCCCCGAGGGGTCCTCCGCCGGGGCGCTGTCGAGCAGCACCAGCGGCAGCGCGTCCCCGGCGGGGCCGCCGCGGATGGCCGCGAGGGCGTCGGCGGGGATCGAGGAGGCGATGACGCCGTCCACTGCGGCCCGGGCCGACTCGAACGGGTCCCGGGCCGGGCCGACGCCCTCGGGGGAGGAGTACAGCACCACGCCGAAGCCGTGCTCCGCGGCGACGCGGACCGCGCCGGTGTGCACCCCGCCGAAGAAGTCGCTGGTCAGTGTGGGGATCACCAGCAGCACCGTACGGGTGCCGCCCATCCGCAGGCTGCGGGCGGCCAGGTTGGGCCGGTAGCCGAGGGTCCGCGCCGCCTCGCGGACGGCGCCCGCCGTGCGCTCGGAGACCCGCCCCTGCCACTTGCCGCCCAGCACCAGGGAGACGGTGGCCTGGGACACCCCGGCGGCGCGCGCCACGTCCTTGCTGGTGGGGCGGGTCCCGCGCGCGGCCGCGCCCATGCCTCGCACCGTCCGCCTCCGTATATCGATTGGCCCTGCCGTCGCCGCCATGGTACGTATGACGGGATCAAGTTATACGTAACACTGACCGTGGCGCCGACGCCGCGGCGAGGAAGGGGTGGGTGCGGGGTGGCTGCCGAGCCGGCCGGGGCGGAGTCCGGGCGAGCGGGATATCTGGAGATGCTGCGTGCCCGCCACGCGGCCAGGCTGCTCGGGGGCACCCTGCTGGGCCGCCTGCCGGCCGCCATGGCGGCCCTCGCCGTCATGCTGTTCGCGCGGTCCGAGGGCGCCGGCTACACCCTGGCCAGCGCCCTGTCCGCCGTCTACGGCGTCACCGTCGCCATCGGCCAGCCCCTGCTCGGCCGGGCCGTGGACCGGCGCGGCCAGCCCCGGGTGATGGCCGGCTCCGCGCTGCTGTCCGCCGCCGGGTTCGCCCTGCTGGCCGCCACCGGCCCCGAGCCGCTGCCCGTGGCGGTGCTCGCCGTCGCCGTCGCCGGCCTGTTCACCCCGCCCCTGGAGGCGGGGCTGCGCGCCCTGTGGCCGAGCGTGCTGCGCCGCCCCGGCCAGGTGCACGCCGCCTACGCGCTGGACGCCGCCGCCCAGGAGGTGATGTTCGCGGGCGGGCCGCTGCTGGTCGCCCTGCTCGTGGCCGGCACCTCCGAGGGCACCACGCTGGTGGTCACCGGGCTGCTCGGCGTGGCGGGCACCCTCGTCGTCGTCACCTCCCGGCCCTCCCGCGACTGGCGCGGCGAGGAGCGCGAGCCGCACTGGCTGGGCCCGCTGCGCTCCATCGGGCTGCGGGCGCTGTTCTCCTCACTGTTCTTCGTCGGGCTCGCCCTGGGCGCGATATCCGTCGCCGCCGTGGCCTACGGCGAGCGGCATGGCGGCGAGGAGGTCTCCGGCTGGCTGCTCGCCGCGCTCGGCCTCGGCGCGCTGACCGGCGGCCTGGTCTACGGCGCCCGCGACTGGCCCGGCACGCCCGAGCGGCGGCTGAAGCTGCTGATGGCCGGGCTCGCCGTGGGCTACCCGCCGCTGCTGCTCACCCCGGGCGTCGCCCCCATGGTGGCGCTCAGCGTCCTGTCCGGCCTGTTCCTCGCCCCGGCGCTGGCCTGCTCCTTCGTGGTGGTGGACCGGCACGCCCCGGCGGGCACCGTCACCGAGGCGTTCTCCTGGCTGGTGACCGCCTTCGGGGTGGGCGCCTCCCTGGGCACGGCCGCCGCGGGCCCCGCCGTCAGCCACGGCGGCGCCACCGCCGGATACGCGGTGGCCGCGTGCGGCGGCGCGGTGGCGCTGGTGGTGCTCCTGGCCACCTCACGGGTGCTGTCCGCGACCGCGGGCGCCACGCCGGCGCCGGCCGCCGCACCCGCCCTCGCGGACGGCTGAGCGAACCCGGCCGGCGAAACCCGGTTTCGAAAGCCCGTACCGGGCGTAATGTTCATTCATGGACCGCCGCATTTTCGGGCTGGAGAACGAGTACGGCGTCACGTGCACTTTCCGGGGGCAGCGACGCCTGTCCCCGGACGAGGTGGCGCGGTACCTGTTCCGCCGAGTCGTTTCCTGGGGCCGCAGCAGCAACGTCTTCCTGCGCAACGGCGCCCGCCTCTACCTCGACGTGGGCTCGCACCCGGAGTACGCCACTCCGGAGTGCGACAACGTGACCGAACTGGTCACCCACGACAAGGCGGGCGAGCGCATCCTCGAGGGCCTCCTCGTCGACGCCGAGCGCAGGCTCCACGAGGAGGGCATCGCCGGCGACGTCTACCTGTTCAAGAACAACACCGACTCCGCAGGCAACTCCTACGGCTGCCACGAGAACTACCTGGTGGCGCGGCACGGGGAGTTCTCCCGCCTGGCGGACATCCTCATCCCGTTCCTGGTCACCCGGCAGTTGCTGTGCGGCGCGGGCAAGGTGCTCCAGACCCCGCGCGGCGCGGTGTACTGCGTCAGCCAGCGCGCCGAGCACATCTGGGAGGGGGTCAGCTCCGCGACCACCCGCTCGCGCCCGATCATCAACACCCGGGACGAGCCGCACGCCGATGCCGAGCGCTACCGCCGCCTCCACGTGATCGTCGGCGACTCCAACATGTCCGAGACGACCATGCTGCTCAAGGTCGGCGCCACCGACCTGGTGCTGCGCATGATCGAGGCGGGCACGGTCATGCGCGACCTCACCCTGGAGAACCCGATCCGGGCGATCCGCGAGGTCAGCCACGACATAACGGGGCGCCGCAAGGTGCGCCTGGCCAGCGGCCGGGAGGCGTCCGCGCTGGACATCCAGGAGGAGTACTACTCCAAAGCGGTGGACTTCGCCGAGCGGCGCGGGATCCGCACCGGCATCGTCGAGCGGGTCCTGGAGCTGTGGGGCCGCACCCTGGAGGCGGTCAGGACCGGCGACCTGGACCGGATCGCCACCGAGATCGACTGGGTGATGAAGTACCAGCTCATCGAGCGCTACCGCAGCCGGGACAACATCACCATGTCGCACCCGAGGATCGCCCAGATCGACCTCGCCTACCACGACATCCACCGCCGCCGCGGCCTGTACTACCTGCTGGAGCGGCGCGGCCAGGCCGCCCGGATCTGCAACGACCTGCGGATCTTCGAGGCCAAGTCGGTGCCGCCGCAGACCACGAGGGCCCGGCTGCGCGGCGACTTCATCCGCCGCGCCCAGGAACAGCGCCGCGACTTCACGGTGGACTGGGTGCACCTGAAGCTGAACGACCAGGCGCAGCGCACCGTGCTGTGCAAGGACCCGTTCCGCTCGGTGGACGACCGGGTGGACAAGCTCATCGCGGGGATGTGAGCCCGCGCGGGGACGCGGCGGGGGCCCGCGGGTCAGGGCCCCCACGGCGGGCGAAGGGCCGGCGGCGGTTGACGAGGGGGCACCGCCGCCGGGCGTGTCGTGGCTAAAGTGGCCATCCGCTTGTGTAGGTCTCTTCACCACGTACGTGACCCCGCCGTCTATCCGTTCACCGAGGATTCCCCGTGCGACGAATCGCCGCTCTGCTGGCCGTTCCCCTGCTGATCGTCTCCGCCGCGGCCTGCGGTGGCGACGACGACGGGAAGGGCAGCTCGGACGACACCTTCAACGGCCCGACCAAGAACGGCGTCCCGGCCGTGCAGGGGGCGGCCGACGCCAAGCCGCAGATCGCCAAGGGCGAGGGCGACCCGCCCAAGGAGCTGAAGACCAAGGTGCTCAAGGAGGGCACGGGCGAGACCGTCCGCAAGGGCGACGCGCTCACCGCCCACTACCTGGGCCAGACCTGGCAGGGCAAGGTCTTCGACAACAGTTGGGACCGCGGCAAGCCCACCATCTTCGAGATCGGGGTGGGCAAGGTCGTCCCGGGCTGGGACGAGGGCCTGGTGGGCCAGAAGGTCGGCAGCCGGGTGGAGCTCGTCCTCCCGCCGGACAAGGGCTACGGCGACACCCCGCGCGAGGGCAGCGGCATCGAGCCGGGGGACACCCTGGTGTTCGTCGTGGACATCCAGAACGCCTTCCCCTCCACGCCCAAGGGCCAGAAGGTGCCGCAGAACGACGCGGCGCTGCCGAAGGTCGGCACCAACACCGACGGCAAGGCGCCCGCCGTCACCATCCCCAAGAACGCCAAGGCGCCCGCGGACATCATCGCCAAGACGCTGATCAAGGGCACCGGCCGCGAGGTCAACGCGACCGACACCATCGCCGCCCACTACTCGGTCACGCTGTGGAACGGCCAGCCCGGCGGCGGCGACACCTGGTCGCAGGGCTCGCCGCAGGAGGTCAAGGTCGACCAGCTTCCGGGCTGGAAGCAGGCCCTGTCCGGCCAGAAGGCGGGCAGCCGGGTGATGATCGTGGTGCCGAAGGACAAGCTGACCGCCGAGCAGCAGAAGAACATCGGCACCGACCTGGTCTTCGTGGTGGACGTGCTCGACGTCGTGTGACGCGCCCGCACGGGCGCCGTGCAAGACTGGATGGTCATCCGCGACGACGAGAGGCTCGTTTCTGTGAACATCGAGAAGCCGATGATCGACTTCCCCGAGGGGTCCCCGCCGGCCGACCTGGTGATCAAGGACATCTGGGAGGGCGACGGCGACGAGGCCACCCCCGGCCGGACCGTCACCGTGCACTATGTCGGCGTCTCCTTCAGCACCGGCGAGGAGTTCGACGCGAGCTGGAACCGGGGAACCCCGTTCCGCTTCCCGCTCGGCGGCGGCCGGGTCATCGCCGGCTGGGACCAAGGCGTGCAGGGCATGAAGGTGGGCGGCCGCCGGCAGCTCACCATCCCGTCCCACCTGGCCTACGGTGCCCAGAGCCCCACGCCGGCGATCAAGCCGCACGAGACGCTGATCTTCGTGGTGGACCTGCTCGGCGTGGGCTGACCCCTCCGGGACCCCTGGGACGCACGAGGGCGTCGGCGGCGCGTGCGACACCGCGCCGCCGGCGCCCTCGGCGCTGTCCGGCGTCCCTCCCCTCGCTCTTCTCGAACGCGTGAGCGATCATGGTGCTGGTGGAGAACCGCCGGGTGAACCGGCGTCCCGGCCCCCGCGGAGCGCGCCCCGCGCCGAGATCACCCCCGGGGTTTGGGACGAGGCGCCGCTGGCGGTACGGTCGGTCACCGGGAGTAGGGCCGCACGCCACGGCCCGGGTCCCGGCGACGCGCTGCGGACGTGACAAGGGGTGTGGGGATGGCGATTGCCAAGGCCGAGCGGCTGATGAACCTGGCGCTGTGCCTGATGAACACCACGCGCCCGCTGAGCAAGCGCGAGCTGCGCGCGTCCATCGAGGCGTACCGCGAGCTCGAGGGCGCCACCGAGGACGCCTTCAACCGCATGTTCGAACGGGACAAGGACGACCTGCGCGAGCTCGGCCTGATCATCGAGACCGGGGAGAGCCTGGACGACGACATCGGCTACGTCGCGCGCCGTGACCGCAACCGGCTGCCCGAGGTCTCCCTGGACGCCGAGGAGGCCGCCGCCCTCTCCCTGGCCGCCAAGGTGTGGCAGCAGGCCCGCCTCGCCGAGGCCGCCTCGGGCGCCCTGCACAAGCTGCGCGCCGCGGGCGTGGCCTTCGCCGACGACTCGGCCGACGCCCACCTCGGCGCCCTGGAGCCGCGCATCCCCGCCCACGAGGCCGCTTTCGAGCCGCTGATGATCGCCGCCCGGGACCGCCGCCCGGTCTCCTTCGACTACCGCAAGGCCACCGCGGCCCGGCCCGAGACCCGCCAGGTGGAGCCCTGGGCGCTGGAGTGCTGGCGCGGCCACTGGTACCTGGCCGGGTGGGACCGCGAGCGCAAGGACGTGCGGGTGTTCCGGCTGAGTCGGATCACCAGCCGCGTCCGTATCCGTCAGGGACAGTTCACCGCCGAGGTCCCCGACCACGTGGACGTGCGCGAGACCGTCGCCCGCTGGGGCGGCGAGGGCGCCACCACGACCGCGCGGATCCGGCTGCGGCGCGGCGCGGGCTACCCGCTGCGGGCCAAGGCGGTGGACACCCGTCCGTTCGACGCGGAGTGGGACGAGCTGGAGATCCCGTACGGGCACGGGCTCGACGCCTGGCTGGTCGAGTTCGGCCCCGACGTGGTCGTACTGGAACCCGCGGAGCTGCGGGCGGACGTGGTGGACCGGCTGCGAGCCGTGGCCAAGGGCTGACAGGGAAAGAAGAGGCACCTCCATGGCGAACGCCATCGACCAGACCCGGCGCATGCTCTCCCTCGTCACCTATCTGCGGGAGCGGCCGGGCGCGCGGGTCGGCGAGGTCGCGCGGGCCTTCGGCATCAGCGAGGCCGAGCTGATAGCCGACCTGAACGTGCTGCCGATGTGCGGCACCAGCTTCCGCGGCGGCGACCTGCTCGACATCGACACCGACGGCGAGCGCATCTGGTGGCACAACGTGGACGACGTGGCCCAGCCGCTGCGCCTGGCCGCCGACGAGGCCACCGCGCTGCTGGTGGCCGCGCGGGCCGTCGCCACCCTGCCCGGGCTGCGCGAGAGCGACCGGCAGGCCCTGCTGCGGGCCACCGCCAAGCTGGAGGCGGCCGCGGGCGAGGCCGCGCGCGGCAGCGCCCGCCTGTCGGTGACGTTCGAGGCCGAGGGCAGCGTCTTCGCCGACGTCGACCGGGCGATAGCGGAGCGGAGGCGGCTGCGCATCAGCTACTGGTCGCCCGGCCGCGACGAGGTGACCGAGCGCGAGGTGGACCCGATCCGGCTGTTCACCGTCGGCCACACCTACTTCGAGGCGTGGTGCCGCATGTCGGAGGACCGCAGGACCTTCCGGCTGGACCGGGTCGCCGAGATCGAGCTGCTCGACGAGCCCGCGGACCCGCCGCCCGTGGAGCTGCGCGACCTGTCCCAGGGCCTGGTGCAGCCCTCGGCCGACGACCCGGAGGTCGTGGTCGAGGTCGGCCCCGGCGGGCGCTGGGTCGCCGAGTACTACAGCCACGACAGCGCCGAGGAACTGCCGGGCGGGGGCCTGCGCATCACCCTGCGCGCCGCCGACCCGCTGGGCCTGCGCCGCCTGGCCCTGCGCCTGGGGCAGGACGGACGGGTGGTCTCCCCGCCCGAGCTGGCGGCGAGCGCCCGGGAGGCGGCGCGGGCCGCGCTCGCGGCGTACGACGGGCAGCCGGTCTGAGGCGGCCGGTCCCGCGGCCGGGTGCGGCGGGCGGGACCGGGGCGGCGCCGGGTGGCCGGCGCCCGCTTTTCGGTGGGGGAAGGTCAGGGGGAGAGATCAGGAGGGACGGCTGGTGTCCACGGTGGTGTTCAGAGCGGGCTGCCCCGACTGCGGCGGCCGCTTCCGGTTGGCCTCGGACGCGCTGCGGCTGGCCATCGGCCGGTCGAGCCGGACCACGTTCTACGCCTTCACCTGCCCCGACTGCGGGGCGTCGGTGCGCAAGCCGGCGGGGGAGCGGATCGTGGAGCTGCTGACCGGCGGCGGGGTGCGCACGATGCGGCTGCACACCGGATGAGCCGGGCCCGGTAGTCTCGGCGCATGCCGTGGATCATCGTGTACGTGGGCCTGGCCGTGGCCGGTCTGGCGGTGCTGGCCGTGCTGGGGCGCCGGGTGCTGGCCGAGGCGCGCAACCTCAGCGAGCAGCTTCGCCGCGCCTCCCACGGCATCCGCGCCGCCTCCGAGGAGCTGGACCGGGCCGTGGCGTCCCTGGCCGCCCGCCGGAGCCGCCCGGACGCCTGACCGGTCCCGGCGCACCCGCCGCCGACCGGCGGTCACGGCGCCGCGGGGGTGGTTGTCCACAGGCTGGGCGGCGTACTCGTGGCGTCGGCACCCCTGGAGGTACGCTGCTCGGCACGGCCCTTCCCCGGCGGAGGTGGGGGGCCGTCCGTCACCGAGGGTCCTTCGGGGGATTGCCAAGCGTTCACCCCCGCAGGTTACGATCGCTGGCAGTGGAAGCTCGGTCAGGTGTGCGTCAGCCGACGCCTCCCGACCGGTCCCAGAATGTGGCCCACGCCGCCTGAAGTGAGAAGGTAGTCGCTTATGTTTGGCAGGATCGGCGCTCCGGAGATCATTCTCATCCTCGTGGTCATCCTGCTGCTGTTCGGGGCGAAGCGCCTTCCGGACATGGCCAGGTCGCTCGGCAAGTCGGCCCGCATCCTCAAGAGCGAGGCGAAGGCGATGAAGAACGACGGCGCGAAGTCCGACACGTCCGCGCCGCCGCCCCCGGACCCGCAGCAGCCCGCTCCCCGTACCATCCAGGCAGCGCCCGGCGACGTCGCCGGAGCCAGGCCGGTCACCGAGCCGGACGCCACCCAGCGCTGACCAGACCACAAGCCCGCGCGGCTGCCGCACGAGATGAGGACCGGGGTTGCTCAAGCCTGCCCGCAAGCCCAAGGACCCCGAGGGGCGGATGCCCCTTGCGGAGCATCTGCGTGAGTTGCGCAACCGGCTGGCGAAGTCGATTGCGGCGATCCTCGTCGTCACGATCGTCGCGGCGTTCTTCTACAAGGACCTGATCGACTTCCTCGTCAGCCCGGTCCTGGACTCCATCGGCTGTGACGCCTCGCTCAGCGAGATCGCCGAGAAGAAGGCCGACGACGAGAACTGCGCGCACCTGACCATGAACGGCCTGCTCACGCCGTTCACCCTGGCCCTGAAGGTGTCGCTGGTCGCGGGCGTGGTGCTGGCCAGTCCGATCTGGCTGTACCAGTTGTGGGCGTTCCTCGCCCCCGGGCTGCACCGCCACGAGAAGAAGTACACCCTCGCCTTCGTGGGCGCCGGCTTCCCGCTGTTCCTCCTCGGCGGCTTCTTCGCCTACAAGATCCTGCCCACCACGGCCTCGGTGCTGATCGAGTTCACGCCCGAGAACGTGGACAACCTGCTGCCACTGGACGACTACCTCGACCTCGTCGTCCGGATGGTCGTCGTCTTCGGCCTGTCCTTCGAGATGCCGCTGCTGCTGGTCATGCTCAACATGGGCGGCGTCATCACCGGCCGCAGGATGGCGGGCTGGTGGCGGGGGATGGTCATGGGCATCGTGGTGTTCGCCGCGATCGCCACGCCCAGCACCGACCCGCTGAGCATGCTCGCCCTGGCCGGGCCGATCGTGATCCTGTACTTCCTCGCGGTGATGATCTCGCTGGCCAACGACTGGCGCAGGAACCGCCGCCGCGCCGCCGACCCCGACGCGCGGCTGAGCGACGACGAGGCGTCCGAGCTCGACCTCACCCCCGAGTCCATCGACCCCGATCCCGTCGAGGCCGAGCAGTTGGAGCCCGCCGAGCCCGTCTCCGCCTCCCGCGCGCTGACCGAGGCCAGGTCCGAGTCCCGCGCCGACCGGGAGGCCGGGTCCCCGGCGCCCGCGCGGAGCGAGCGTTTGGACGAGGACATCACGTGAGACCCGTGGGGGTGACGGGCGGGGCCGCCGCGGCGGTTGCCCCGGCGAACCGCCACGCGATCCGCACGGCACCGCCCTTCCTCGCACCTTCCGCCCCCCGATAAGGTCCCGGAGTGCATCGCGACATCCTTCTCTTCGTCAACCCCACGGCCGGACGCGGCCGCGGCGCCCAGGCGGCAGGACCCGCCGCCCGGACGCTGAGCGACGCCGGGTTCGCCGTCCGGGAGGTCGTCGGCAGCGACGCGGACGACGCCCTGGACCGGCTGCGCGAGGCCGCCGCGGGCGGCGACGCCGCGGTGGTGGCCGTCGGCGGCGACGGCATGGTGGGGCTCGCCTTCCAGGCGGTCGCCGGCACCGGCACCCCGCTCGGCGTGGTCGCGGTGGGCACCGGCAACGACTTCGCGCGCAGCGTCGGCCTGCCCGTCGGCGACCCCGACTCCGCCGCCCGGGTGGTGGCTCAGGCGCTGAAGGAGGAGCGCACCCGCGCCGTGGACCTCGGCCGGGTCGGCGACCGCTGGTTCGGCACCATCCTGGCCAGCGGCTTCGACTCCCGGGTCAACGACCGGGCCAACCGGATGTGCTGGGCCAAGGGCAGGCTCCGCTACGACCTGGCGCTGCTGGCCGAGCTCGGCGCGCTGAGCCCCATCCCGTTCCGGATCTCCTTCGACGGCGGGCCCGAGCAGGAGATCGAGGCCACCCTGGTCGCGGTCGGCAACGGGTCGTCGTACGGCGGGGGCATGCGCATGTGCGCGGAGGCGCGGACGGACGACGGCGTGTTCGACGTCGTCGTGGTCGGGCGGGTGAGCAGGACCACGCTGCTGCGGGTGTTCCCGCGTCTGTACAAGGGCACCCACCTGGACCACCCGTCGGTCACCGTGCACCGGGCCGCCACCGTCACCCTGTCCGCCCCCGGCATCACCGGCTACGCCGACGGCGAGCCGCTCGGCGACCTGCCGCTGACCGCGCGCACCGTCGCGGGGGCCGTGGAGGTCCTGGTCTGAGGCCCGGCCCGGCCGCCGGGACGGTTCCCGGCGGCGGTTCGGGGCCCGTGTGACCCCAGGGGTGGGTGCGTAAATGATCGCGACCACTGTCGGTGGCGGCCGGTACGCTCGAAGGCAATGAACGACATGTCCCCGGCGGAGCGCTACGCCGCCTCCCGCGCCCGATCCCGGGAGCTGGCCACGGCGCTCGGCTCGTTCCGAGAGATGTACGCGTTCGACCTGGACCCGTTCCAGCTCGACGCCTGCGCGGCCCTCGAGGCCGGCCGAGGGGTGCTGGTCGCCGCGCCCACCGGCTCAGGCAAGACGATCGTCGGCGAGTTCGCCGTCCACCTGGCTCTGCGGGAGGGCCGCAAGTGCTTCTACACCACGCCGATCAAGGCGCTGTCCAACCAGAAGTACGCCGACCTGGTCAGGCGCTACGGCGCTGACACCGTCGGCCTGCTCACCGGCGACAACTCGATCAACGGGGACGCCCCCGTGGTCGTGATGACCACCGAGGTCCTGCGGAACATGCTGTACGCGGGCTCCTCGGGCCTGGCCGGACTCGGCTATGTGGTGATGGACGAGGTCCACTACCTGTCCGACCGGTTCCGCGGCGCGGTCTGGGAGGAGGTCATCATCCACCTCCCCGAGTCGGTCACCCTGGTGTCGCTGTCCGCCACCGTCTCCAACGCCGAGGAGTTCGGCGACTGGCTGGACACCGTGCGCGGCGACACCGAGGTCATCGTCTCCGAGCACCGCCCGGTGCCCCTGTGGCAGCACGTGCTGGCCGGGCGCCGGATGTACGACCTGTTCACCGACGACGAGCAGCGCGAGGTCAACCCCGACCTGCTGCGGCTCGCCCGCACCGAGAACCTGCGGGTCAACGACCGCAGGCGCGACCGCAACGGCCGCGAGCGCAAGGGCTACAGCCGGGCCCCCAGCCGCCGGGTGTGGACGCCGGGGCGGGTGGAGGTCATCGAGCGCCTCGACGCCGAGGGCCTGCTGCCGGCGATCACGTTCATCTTCAGCCGCGCCGGGTGCGAGGGCGCGGTGCAGCAGTGCCTCCAGGCGGGCCTGCGGCTGAACACCGACGAGGAGCGCGCCCGGGTCCGCGCGCTGGTCGAGGAGCGCACCGCCGCCATCCCCGACGAGGACCTGCACGTCCTGGGCTACTTCGAGTGGCTGGACGCCCTGGAGCGGGGGGTGGCGGCCCACCACGCCGGGATGCTGCCCACCTTCAAGGAGGTCGTGGAGGAGCTGTTCGTCGAGGGCCTGGTCAAGGCGGTGTTCGCCACCGAGACGCTGGCGCTCGGCATCAACATGCCGGCCCGCTCCGTGGTGCTGGAGAAGCTCGTCAAGTGGAACGGCGAGACCCACGCGGACGTGACCCCGGGCGAGTACACGCAGCTCACCGGGCGGGCCGGGCGGCGCGGCATCGACGTGGAGGGCCACGCCGTCGTGCTGTGGCAGCCCAATCTGGACCCGGCGGCGCTCGCCGGGCTCGCGGGCACCCGCACCTATCCGCTGCGCTCGTCGTTCAAGCCGTCGTACAACATGGCGGTCAACCTCGTGGGGCAGTTCGGGCGGCACCGCTCGCGCGAACTGCTGGAGACGTCCTTCGCGCAGTTCCAGGCCGACCGCTCCGTGGTCGGCATCTCCCGCCAGGTGCAGCGCAACGAGGAGGGGCTCGAGGGCTACCAGGAGGCCATGACCTGCCACCTCGGCGACTTCGAGGAGTACGCGCGGCTGCGCAGGCAACTGAAGGACCGTGAGGCCGACCTCGCCCGCCAGGGCGTGGCGCAGCGCCGGGCGGCCGCCGCCGAGTCCCTGGAGAAGCTGCGCGTCGGCGACGTCATCCATGTGCCCGCGGGCAGGTACGCCGGGCTCGCCGTCGTCCTCGACCCCGGGGTGCCGCCCGGCCGCAGCCACGCCCACCGGCCCGACCACGAGGGGCCGCGCCCGCTCGTGCTGACCGCGGAGCGGCAGGTCAAGCGGCTCGCGATGATTGACTTCCCGGCGCCGGTCGAGCCGGTGGACAAGATGCGCATCCCGCGGTCGTTCAACCCGCGCAGCCCTCAGTCCCGCCGCGACCTGGCCTCGGCGCTGCGCACCAAGGCGGGGCACCACGAGCCGCGGCGCACCCGCAAGGCTCGCTCGGCCGCCGCCGACGACACCGAGATCGCGCGGCTGCGCGCGGCGATCCGCGCCCACCCGTGCCACGGCTGCGACGAGCGGGAGGACCACGCCCGCTGGGCGGAGCGGTACCACCGGCTGCTGCGGGACACCCGGCAGCTCGAGCGGCGCATCGAGGGCCGGACGAACACGATCGCGCGGACCTTCGACCGGGTCTGCGCGCTGCTGACCGATCTCGGCTACCTCAAGGGCGACTCCGTCACCGCCGAGGGGCAGCGCCTGGCCCGGCTGTACGGCGAGCTCGACCTGCTCGCCGCCGAGTGCCTGCGCGAAGGCGTGTGGGACGGGCTGACCCCCGCCGAGCTCGCGGCGTGCGCCTCGGCGCTGGTGTACGAGGCGCGGCAGGCCGACGAGGCGCTGCCGCCGCGCCTGCCTGCCGGGGCGGCCCGGGAGGCGCTGGGGGAGATGGTCCGGCTGTGGGGCCGCCTGGACGCGCTGGAGGAGCAGCACCGGCTCAACACGATCGAGAACGTCGGCCAGCGCGAGCCCGACCTCGGCTTCGCCTGGCCCGCCCACCGCTGGGCCTCGGGCCACGGCCTGGACGCGGTGCTGCGGGACGCGGAGATGCCCGCGGGCGACTTCGTGCGGTGGACCAGGCAGCTCATCGACGTGCTCGGCCAGATCTCCAACGCGGCGCCCGACGGCAGCCCGGTGCGCGGCACGGCCCGCAAGGCGGTGGACGCCCTGCGGCGCGGAGTGATCGCGTACTCGTCCGTCGGCTGAGCCGCGCGGCGGCGCCCCGGCGCCGCGGGCGTCGCCGGCCTTGACCGGCGGTCGCCGTCCCGGCACGTTCACCGGGACGGCGACTGCCGGGCGGGCGCCGGTCACCCTCTCCCGGCAGGGTCGGTCTCCGCCCGTACCCCATGCGCCCCGGGAGGCCCTGGTGTCACGCCCGCGCTACCGCCCGCTGCCCCGCCCCCGCGTCCGCTCCCGCCGCGCTCTCGGCGTCCTGGGGGCGCTCGCCGCCGTGTGCGCGACCCTGTCCGGCGCCGCGCCGTCCTCCGCGGGGGCCGTGTCCGGCGCCGAGGGCGCGCGGGACGTGCGGCTCAACCACGTCCAGCTCATCGCCACCCACAACAGCTACCACCGCGAGCTGTCCTTCGCCGAGAAGGAGGCGCAGCGGCGCTGGGACGCGAACTTCTGGAACCTGGAGTACTCCCACGCCTCGCTGCCCGCCCAGTTCGCCGAGCAGCGGGTGCGCGGCATCGAGCTCGACGTCTTCCCCGACCCGGACGGCGGCCTGTACGCCCGCCCCCTGGTCAGGACCGCGGCCGGGCTGGCCCCGCCGGCCGACCCCGAGCTGGCCCGGCCGGGCTTCAAGGTGCTGCACTGGGCCGACCACGACTACGGCACCTCCTGCGCGTCGCTGCGGCAGTGCCTGGGCGAGGTGGAGCGGTGGTCGCGGGCGAACCCGGGGCACGCGCCGGTGCCGGTGCTGCTCGAGCTCAAGCGCACCGACCCGGCGATGGAGGCCCGCGGCGGCGCCAAGAGCCCGCCGTGGACCACCGCGACGCTCGACGCGCTGGACGAGGAGATCCGCTCCGTGGTGGCCGAGTCCGGCATGGTCACGCCGGACGACGTGCGGGCGCCCGGCCGCACCCTGGAGCAGTCGGTGCTGGAGCGCGGCTGGCCGTCCCTGCACCGCTCGCGCGGGCAGTTGATGTTCCTGATGGACAACCAGGACACCGCGCTCCAGGACGCCTACCGCGCCGGGCGGCAGAACCTCGAGGGCAGGGTGCTGTTCACCAACTCGAGGCCGGGGCGCCCCGACGCCGCGTTCGTCGGCTGGAACGACCCGACCGGCGCCAACCAGGCGGTGATCCGCTCCATGGTCGAGCGCGGCTACTACGTGCGCACCCGCTCCGACGTCCCGTTCACCGAGGCGTCCTCCGGGAGCACCGCGCGGCTGCGCGCCGCCCTGGACTCCGGGGCGCAGATGATCAGCACGGACTTCCCCGTCACCGGGCTCGCCGCGCGGCACGGGACCGACTACACCGCCGAGCTGCCCGGCGGCGCGACCGTGCGCTGCGACCCCGTCAACGCCCCGCGCGGCTGCCGCGACGACCGGCTGGAGCGGGCCGGGCACTGAGGAGCGGCCCGCTCAGCCCGCCGCGTTCCGCTCCAGGGCGGTGACCAGCCGCTCCACCGGGCTGCCCAACCCCCAGCGGTCGGCCAGCTCCCGCAGCGCCCGCGGGTCCCTGGGGTGGCGCGGCAGCCGCGCGTCGAACCGCGGCAGCGGCGCGTCGTCGGCCACCCGCACCACTTTCGGCGCCACGGCCAGGTAGTCCCGCGCCGCCTCGAACCGCGCCCGCTGCGCCGCCGTGAGCGGCGAGGAGGGGTCGGCGACGGCGGCCAGGACGCCCGCCAGGTCCCCGTGCGCGGCGAGCAGCCTGGCCGCCGTCTTCTCGCCGACGCCCGGCACGCCCGGCAGGCCGTCGCTCGGGTCGCCGCGCATCAGCGCCAGGTCGGCGTAGGCGGCGCCGCTCGCCACGCCGTACTTCTCGCGCAGCCGCGCCTCGTCGATGACCTGGAGGGTGCCCACGCCCTTGACCGGGTAGAGCACGCGGATCCCGCGGGCGTCGTCCACGAGCTGGAACAGGTCGCGGTCGCCCGTCACCACGTCCACCGGCAGCTCGGAGCGGGCGGTCAGGGTGCCGATCACGTCGTCGGCCTCGTAGCCGGGCACCCCCACATGGGCGATGCCGAAGGCGTCCAGCGCCGCCTCGATCACGGGGACCTGCGGCGAGAGCGTGTCCGGCACCTCCTCCTCGTCCACGCCGCCGCCCTCCGCCGCGGGCGCCGCGACCCGGTGCGCCTTGTAGGAGGGGATGAGCTCCACCCGCCAGTGCGGCCGCCAGTCGGCGTCCATGCAGGCCACCAGGTGGGTGGGGGAGTGGTCGGCGACGAGGCGGGCGATGAAGTCGAGCAGCCCCCGCACCGCGTTCACCGGCGTGCCGTCGGGGGCGCGCACCGATTCCGGCACCGCGAAGTACGCGCGGAAGTACAGGCTGGCGGCGTCGAGCAGCATCAGGCGTCCGGTCACGGCTCCGATGATGCCGTACGGGTCCGACAGCGCGGCCGCGCGGCACGGGTCGCGGCGAACCCCCTCCTCTTTCACGTCTCGGGCCACGCAAACCTGGCCGCCGGTGTGAGGCGCGTCACGAACAGTTTGCGCCACGGTGGACTCCGGGTAGGCGGCGCCTCCGGAGCGGTCCGGGCTCCGCACGACGGTGTGCGGTCCAGGAGGGGGACCGGAAAGTGATGGCGCGCTCCGCGGCCCGTCCCACGTGGGTGAACAGACCCGGTGGGCGCGGGCCTCTCCTGCGACCCGAGAGGTGCATGTGTCGAAGCTCGAAGCGGAGCATCTGTACAAGGTGTTCGGAAGGCGGCCCCAGCAAGCGGTGCGCAAGCTCCGTGAAGGGGCGAACCGTGAGGAACTGCGCAAGGCGGGTGCCACCCCGGCGGTGATCGACGCGTCGATCACCGTGGAACCCGGGGAGATCTTCGTGGTGATGGGGCTGTCCGGCTCCGGGAAGTCCACGCTGCTGCGGATGCTCAACGGTCTGCTCGAACCGACCGCGGGCCGGGTGCTCTTCGACGGGCAGGACCTCACGGCGCTTTCCGCCAAGGAGCTGCGCGAGGTGCGCTCGCGCCGCATCAGCATGGTCTTCCAGCACTTCGCCCTCTTCCCGCACCGCAGTGTGCTGGACAACGCCGCCTACGGCCTCCAGGTGCAGGGCGTGCCCCGCGAGGAGCGCAGGGAGCGCGCGGTCCGCGCCCTGGAGCTGGCCGGCCTCTCCGGCTGGGAGGACTCCTGGCCCGACGAGCTGTCCGGCGGCATGCAGCAGCGGGTCGGCCTGGCCCGGGCGCTGGCCACGGACGCGGACCTGATGCTGATGGACGAGTCGTTCAGCGCGCTCGACCCGCTGATCCGCCGGGACATGCAGGACCAGTTGCTCGACCTCCAGCGCACCCTGCGCAAGACCATCGTGTTCATCACCCACGACCTGAACGAGGCCATGCGCCTGGGTGACCGCGTCGCGGTGATGCGCGACGGGCGGGTGGTGCAGATCGGCACCGCGGAGCAGATCCTGTCCGACCCGGCCGACGACTACGTGGCCACGTTCGTGCGCGACGTGGACCGCAGCAAGGTCCTCACCGCGGGCTCGGTCATGGTGGAGCCCGCGGTCGCCGCCACGGCCGAGCGGACCCTGGACCGGGCGGCGGTCACCGTCACCGAGGACACCCCGCTGGCCGAGCTGATCGCCCCCTGCTCGCGGACCGGTGCGCCGGCCGCCGTGGTGGACGACGGCAACCGGGTGGTCGGCATGGTGCCGCCCGACACCCTGCTGGCCGCGCTCGCCGACCAGCCGCGCCACGAGGTGGACCTCGACGCCGTGGACGGCGACGGGTCCGCGACCGGCTCACCGCCGGGCCGGCACCGCCCCGGGCCCGCGGCGGCGGGCGCCCGGGGAGGCGCCGGCAGGGCCCGCACCGACGCGGGGAAGGAGGCCGCCGGTGCCTAGGATCGACCTCGGCCACTGGGTGGAGCGCGCCGTCGACTGGCTCCAGTCCCACCTCGGCTGGTTCTTCGACTTCGTCAACTCCGTCCTCACCGGTCTGTACGACGCCGCGCACGGGGTGCTCGACGCCCCCGACCCGCTGCTGATGACGGCGATCCTCGCCGTGGTCGCGCTGTGGCTGCGCGGCCCGCTGGCGGCGGTGCTCACCGTGGTGGGCTTCCTGCTGATCGACTCGGTGGAGCTGTGGGACCAGGCGATGGCCACGATGTCGCTGGTGCTGGTGGCCAGCGCCATCACCGTGCTCACCGCGGTCCCGCTGGGCGTGTGGGCGGCGCGCAGCCGCTCGGTCAGCGCCGCGGTGCGGCCGCTGATGGACTTCATGCAGACGATGCCCGCCTTCGTCTACCTCATCCCCGGGGTGGTGTTCTTCAGCATCGGCATCACGCCCGGCATCATCGCGACGATCGTCTTCGCGATGCCGCCCGGCGTGCGGATGACCGAGCTCGGCATCCGCCAGGTGGACTCCGAGCTGGTCGAGGCCGCGCAGGCGTTCGGCACCGGCCCGCGCGACACCCTGCTGAGGGTGCAGCTCCCGCTGGCCCTGCCGACGATCATGGCCGGAATCAACCAGGTGATCATGCTGGCCCTGTCCATGGTGGTGATCGCCGGCATGGCGGGCGCCGAGGGGCTCGGCGAGTCCGTGTACTCCGCGGTGACCCGGGTGGACATCGGTCTCGGCTTCGAGAGCGGCCTGGCGGTGGTCATCCTGGCGATGTACCTCGACCGGATGACCGGGGCCCTCAACCAGCTCGTCTCCCCGCTGGGCCGCAGGGCCGCGGCCAAGGCCGCCGCCTCGGCGACCGGCCCCCGGTTCCTGCGCTACCGGCCCGGCACCGCCGTCGCCGTCGTCGGGATCGTCGTGCTGTCCCTGCTCGCCTCCGGGCTGAACCTGTTCGCCTCCGACGACGGGGACGGCAGGGACGTGGCCGGGGCGGAGGACGTCGGCCGGGGCAAGCGGATCGACATCGGCTACATCCCCTGGGACGAGGGCATCGCCTCCACCTACCTGTGGAAGGAGCTGCTGGAGCGGCGCGGCTACCGGCCCCGGGTCAAGCAGCTCGACCCCGGCCCGCTCTTCTCCGGCCTGGCCCGCGGGGACGTGGACTTCCAGACCGACGCCTGGCTGCCGACCACCCACGCCAACTACTGGGACCGCTACGGTTCGCGGATCGACGACCTGGGCTCCTGGTACGGGCCCACGTCGCTGGAGCTCACCGTGCCGTCCTACGTCAAGGACGTGGACTCCCTGGCCGACCTGAAGGGCAAGGCGTCCGCGTTCGACGGCAGGATCGTCGGCATCGAGTCCAGCGCCGGGATGATGGGCATCCTGAACGACAAGGTCATGGGCGCCTACGGCCTGGACGGCGAGTACAAGGTCGTCTCCTCCAGCACCTCCACCATGCTGGCCGAGCTGGACCGCTCGATCAGCAGGAAGGAGCCGGTGGTGGTCACGCTGTGGTCTCCGCACTGGGCGTACAGCAAGTACGACCTGAAGAAGCTCAAGGACCCGAAGGGCGCCTGGGGCAAGGGCGACGAGCTGCACACGGTCGCCGCCAAGGGCTTCGCGAAGAGGGAGCCCACGGTCGCCGGGTGGCTGAAGGACTTCCGGATGACCGAGGAGCAGCTCGCGGGCCTGGAGGAGAGCATCCAGGACGCGGGCAGGGGCAAGGAGCAGGAGGCCGTGAGCGCCTGGCTCGACGACAACCCCGAGGTCGTCGACGCCTGGGCGCCCGTCCCCCGGTGACCCCCGGACGGCGCCCCGCCCTCCCGCGCCCCCGCCGCGCGCGGTCAGGGGGCGCCGCCCACCCGCCCCCGCCCGCGGGACCCGTGCCCGGTGGCCCGACGCCGCCGGGCACGGGCGCCCCCGCCCGCCCGGGGACGCCGGGCGCCGGTCTCCCCGCCCGGCCGGGGCCGCCCGGCCCGGGCGCTCCCGCCGCGCTGGTGCCGCGGCGCGCGGACCGCCCCCGCCGCGGCGGACCGGCCCTCGTCCCGCTCCGCCCGGCCCGGGGGAGCCGGGCGCGGCTACCCTGTCGCTGATGACTGCACGCATCGTCTCCCTCGTCCCCTCGCTGACCGAGGCGGTCGCGGCGACCGCGCCGGGACTGCTGGTGGGTGCCACCGACTGGTGCAGCCACCCCGCCGGCCTCGGGGTGACCAGGGTCGGCGGCACCAAGAACCCCGACGTCCCCCGGATCGTCCGCCTCGCCCCCGACCTGGTGCTGGCGAACGAGGAGGAGAACCGCGCCCCCGACCTGGCGCGGCTGCGCGCCGCGGGCCTCGAGGTGTGGGTCACCGTGATCCGCACCCTGGAGGACGCCTTCACCGAACTGGACCGGATGCTCACCCGCGCCTGCGGCCTGGCCCGCCCCCGCTGGCTGGACGAGGCCGAGGCGGCCTGGTGCGCGGTGCCGGAGCCGGACGAGCGGCGCCGGGCCGTGGTGCCGGTGTGGCGGCGGCCGTGGATGGTGCTGGGCCGGGACACCTTCGCCGGGGACGTGCTGGCCCGGCTGGGCGTGGAGAACGTCTACGCCGGGCACGCCGAGCGTTACCCGCGCGTCCCCGTCGAGGAGCTGCGCGCCGCCGGCGCGGACCTGGTGGTCTTGCCGGACGAGCCCTACCGGTTCGCGGCCGACGACGGCCCGGAGGCGTTCCCCGGCCTGCGCTCCGCCCTGGTGAGCGGCCGCCACCTCACCTGGTACGGCCCGTCACTCACCGAGGCCCCCCGCATCCTGTCCCGTGCCCTGCGCTGAGCTCCCCCCTTCCCGCGCCCGCCTCACCCGTGTCATCCCGTCCCTCATGGCACGCCGCCTCACCGCGAGGCGACTCCCGGCCCGCGCACGGGGCCCTCTCCCGCCCTCACCCCGCGCCGTGGGCCCCGACCGCCCCGGCGACCCCCATGGCCGCCGCCTCCACCAGCGCCCGCATCACCCGCGGGTCGTCGCCCTCCTCCGGGTGCCACTGGACTCCCAGGGCGAACGGCAGACGGGTGTGCTCCACCGCCTCCACCGTGCCGTCGTCGGCGAACGCGCTCACCCGCAGCTCCCGTCCGAGCCGCTCCACCGCCTGGTGGTGGTAGGTCGGCACCGCCGCACCGCCCGGCAGCACGGACCCCAGCAGGGTGCCCTCTACCGTCCGGACCGGGTGGGTGCCCATGACGCCGACCCGCTCGGCGTGCCCGCTGTGGCCGACCACGTCGGGCAGGTGCTGCACCAGGGTGCCGCCCAGGGCCACGTTGAGCAGTTGCATGCCCCGGCAGATCCCCAGCAGCGGCGTGCCCCGCTCCAGGGCGGCCTCGATCAGCGCCAGCTCCCACACGTCCCGCTCGGGCGCGGGCGGCCCGGTGTGCTCGCCCGGCTCGGCCCCGTACCGGCCGGGTGCCACGTCGGGGCCGCCCGCGACCACCAGCCCGTCGATCCGCGCCACGACCTCGGCGGCCGCCTCGGGCGTGTCGGGCGGCAGCATCGCGGTGAGCCCGCCCGCCCGCCGCACCAGCAGCGGGTAGCCCGCCGCGAGCAGTGCCGCCCGGCCCGCCCACACCCCCCACCGGGCCTCGTCCCAGTAGGTGGACACGCCGATCAGCGGCTTGGTCGTCGGGGTCACACGGCCTCCCGGGGGTTGTCCTTGGCCAGCTCGGCCTCGGCCTCGGCCAGCGCCGCGAACTCCTCCTCGGGCGCCGAGGCCACCAGCCGGTGGCGGCTGTAGAGGGCGAAGTATCCGATGGCCACCAGATACACCGCCAGGGTTGTCACCGCCGCCTTGACGTCCACCAGGAACGTCGCGACGAGAGCGGCGCAGGCGAGGACGAAGGCCGTTCCGGAGGTGACACTCCCGCCGGGGGTGCGGTAGGGCCGGTGCAGTCCGGGCTCGCGGCGGCGCAGCACCAGGTGGGAAAGCGACATCAGGACGTAGGAGATGGTCGCCCCGAAGACGGCGATGTTGAGCATGCGGGCCCCGTCCTCGGTGGCCGCGGCCAGGGCGAAGCCGATCGCGCCCGGTACCACGAGACCGAGCCAGGGTGCCTTGCGGCGGCTGGTCAGTGACAGGAAGCGGGGCAGGTACCCGGCGCGGGACAGGGCGAACAACTGGCGGGACCCGGCGTAGACCAGGGAGAAGAACGAGGCCACCAATCCGGCGAGGCCCGCGTAGTTGACGATCCGGCTCAGCGCGGTCGGCTCGCCCCCGTTGGTCGCCTCCAGCGCGGTGACCAGGGGGTTGTCGCTGTCCTTGAGGGCGTCGGCGCCGCCGGCCGCCGCGGCGGGCAGCAGGGTGAGCAGGGCCAGCAGCACCAGGATGCCGATCGCGGGGCCCATGGCCCTCGGCAGCGTCCGCACCGGGTCCTTGGCCTCCTCCGCGGCCAGTGGCACCCCCTCGATGCCGAGGAAGAACCACATGCCGAACGGGAACGCCGCCCAGATGCCCAGCAGCCCGAACGGCAGCCACGAGCCGGAACCGGCCGCGTCGTGGTCCACCGCGATGTCGGTGAGCCCTCCGGCGTCGAAGTGCGCCAGCGCCCCCACGCAGAACACCAGCAGCGCCGCCACCGCTATGCCGGTCACCACGAAGCTGAACCGCAGCGCCTCGCCGACACCCCACAGGTGCACACCGATGAAGACGGCGAAGCAGGCGAGGTAGACGGGCCAGCCCGAGGTGAGCCCGAACAGGCCGAGCGACTCGACGTAGCCGCCGATGAACACCGCGATGGCGGCCGGCGCCAGAACGTACTCGATGAGTATCGCCGTCCCGGTGAGGAACCCGCCCCAGGTGCCGAGCGCCCGCCGGGCGAAGCCGTACCCGCCACCCGCCGTGGGGAGCACCGACGACAGCTCGGCCAGCGAGAAGACCATGCACGTGTACATCAGGCCCATCAGCGCGGTGGCGATGGCGAGCCCGCCGAAGCCGCCCTCGGCGAGGCCGTAGTTCCAGCCCGCGTAGTCACCGGAGACCACATAGGCGACGCCGAGGCCGGCCAGCAGCAGCCACCCGGCGCTGCCGCGCCGCAGTGTGCGGCGCTCCAGGTAGTCGTCGGCGGGCGGTGCGGTGCTCCCCCGTGCGGCGGAGCCGGAAGGCGTGCGGCGAGGCATGAGGCAGCTCCCCCGAGCGATTCCAAAGGACTGGACATAAACCATTGCCCGGCGCGGCGGGAAAAGCAAGACCTGTGCGCTACGTTTTTGTCACGCACCGTTACGACTGTGTGTACCGGGTGGTGCGAGGACCCGGCGCGCTCCCCGGAGCGTCCTCGGCTCGCGCCCCTCAGGCGAGGAATCCGCGCAGCAGCGCCGCCGTGCCCGCCACGTGCTCCCTGGCCGCCTCGCGGGCGGCGGCGGGGTCACCGGCGAGGATCGCCTCGACCAGCTCGGTGTGCTGCGCCTGCGAGTGCTCCAGGTTGCGCACCAGCAGGGGGATGCAGTCCAGCAGCTCGTTCACCCGCGCCCGGACCGCCGCGTAGTGCGTGGCCACCGACGGCGAGCCGCACAGCTCGGCCACGGCCAGGTGCAGCAGGGTGTCCGCCCTGCGGTAGTCGGACAGGGGGGCGTCCCTGGTGGCGTCCAGGCAGTCGCGCAGACGGCGGGCCGCCGCCCCCTCGAGGCGGGCCGCGGCGCACAGCTCGGCCGCGCCCACCTCCAGCACCTCGCGGAAGCGCAGGGCGTCCTCGATGCCGCCGGGCCCCAGCTCCCGGAGCTGGCGGCGCAACTCCTCCTCGAGGCGGCTCTCCCCGGCCCCGTCCTCGGCCCTGCGCCGCACGAAGGTGCCGCCGTACCGGCCGCGCCTGCTCTCCACGAGTCCCTGGTCGTGCAGCACCTTCAGCACCTCGCGGAGGGTGACCCGGCTGATGCCCAGGCGCCGCGCGAGCTCGCGCTCCGACGGCAGCCGCTCCCCGGCGGGCACCAGTCCGAGCCGGACGACCTGGAGGATCTGCTCCAGGGCCTCCTCGAAGCCGTTGCCCGCGTGCACGGGTCTCAGCACCGGTGCGAGCGCGTCCACTCCCTCGCCGTACCCCGCCGCGGGGAGTTCCCCCTTCCGGGTCATGTCCCTCTTCCGTGTCACTTGTTCGGTCAGGCCTTCACAACCAATGGTACTTCCCCATACCTTTGCATCGCGGGGTTTCGGCTCAACCGGCACCGAACCACGGCACCGCGCCACGCCCGCGGGCGTCGGCTCCCCGCTCAACACTCCCAGCCACCCAAGGAGGCACGCGTGGCGATGCGCACACCCCCGCTCGCGGTCGAGGAACTGCGCTCCCTCGTCCGCGGCGGCGAGATCGACACCGTCGTCCTGGCCTTCCCCGACATGCAGGGGCGGCTCCAGGGCAAGCGCTTCGCCGCTTCCTTCTTCCTGGACGAGGTGCTGGAGCACGGCGCCGAGGCCTGCAACTACCTGCTCGCGGTGGACGTGGACCTCAACACCGTCGACGGCTACGCAATGTCCTCCTGGGAGCGCGGCTACGGCGACTTCGCCATGCGCCCGGACACCGCCACGCTGCGCCGGATCCCCTGGCAGCCCGGCACCGCGCTGCTGCTCGCCGACCTCGACTGGGAGGACGGCTCGCCCGTCGCCGCCGCGCCGCGCGGCATCCTGCGCCGCCAGCTCGACCGCCTCGCCGAGCGCGGCTGGAGCGCCCAGGTGGGCACGGAGCTGGAGTTCATGGTCTTCCGCGACACCTACGAGGAGGCGTGGAACCGCGCGTACCGCGACCTCACCCCGGCCAACCAGTACAACTCCGACTACTCCGTGCTCGGCACCGGCCGCGTCGAGCCCCTGCTGCGCCGGATCCGCAACGGGATGGCCGGCGCCGGCCTGACCGTGGAGTCCGCCAAGGGCGAGTGCAACCTCGGCCAGCACGAGATCACCTTCCGCTACGACGAGGCGCTCACCACCTGCGACCAGCACGCCGTGTACAAGACGGGGGCCAAGGAGATAGCCGCCCAGGAGGGCGTGTCGCTCACCTTCATGGCCAAGTTCAACGAGCGCGAGGGGAACTCCTGCCACATCCACCTCTCGCTGCGGGACGCCGGCGGCCGCCCGGTCATGGCGGACGACGGAGACGGGATGTCCCGGGTCATGGAGCACTTCCTCGCGGGGCAGTTGGCCGCCCTGCGCGAGCTCACCCTCTTCCACGCCCCCAACATCAACTCCTACAAGCGCTTCCGGACGGGCTCCTTCGCGCCCACCGCCGTCGCCTGGGGCCGCGACAACCGCACCTGCACCCTGCGCGTCGTCGGCCACGGACCCTCCCTGCGCCTGGAGAACCGGCTCCCGGGAGGCGACGTCAACCCGCACCTCGCCGTCGCCGCCATGATCGCGGCCGGCCTGCACGGCCTCGACAACGAGCTGCCGCTGCCCGAGCCGTGCACGGGCAACGCCTACACCGCCGGGTACGACAGGGTGCCCGGCACGCTCCGGGAGGCCGCCGAGCTGTGGGAGCGCAGCACCGTGGCCCGCGCCGCCTTCGGCGACGAGGTCGTGGAGCACTACCGCAACATGGCGCGGGTCGAACTCGACGCGTTCGACGCCGCGGTGACCGACTGGGAGCGGTACCGCTCCTTCGAACGCATGTGAGGAGGTACGACGACGTGTCGCAGCACCATCCGGATGAGCACCGCGCGCCCCGGCTCGGGGAGGGGGACCGCGAGCAGCCCACGGCGGAACACCGGCGGGCGAGCACAGGGGCGGGGCACCCGCGGGAGGAAGGGCCGAGGGAGCACCGGGTGCTGAACCCCGCCACCGAGGAGGTCATCGCCACCGTCCCCGCCGCCACGCCCGCCGACGTGGACGCCGCGGTGCGCCGCGCGGCCCGGGCACAGGTCCGCTGGGCGGCGCTCGCACCCGCCGACCGGGCCCGGCTGCTGCGCCGCTTCGCCTCCGCGGTGGACGACCACGCCGAGGAACTGGCGCGTCTGGAGGTCCGGCAGGCCGGGCACACCATCGGCAACGCCCGCTGGGAGGCCGGGAACGTACGGGACCTGCTGGACTACGCGGCCGGGGGAGTCGAGCGGCTCAACGGCCGCCAGATCCCCGTCCCCGGCGGCATCGACGTCACCTTCCTCGAACCCCTCGGCGTGGTCGGCGTCATCGTGCCGTGGAACTTCCCCATGCCGATCGCCGCCTGGGGCACCGCCCCGGCGCTCGCCGCGGGCAACGCGGTGGTGCTCAAGCCGGCCGAGACCACTCCGCTCACCGCCCTGCGCCTGGCCGAGCTCGCCCTGGCGGCGGGCCTGCCCGAGCACCTGTTCCAGGTCCTGCCGGGCGCCGGAGCGGTCGCGGGGAACGCCCTGGTGGAGCACCCCGGCGTCGCGAAGATCGTGTTCACCGGTTCCACCGCGGTCGGCAGGCAGATCATGGCCAAGGCCGCCCGGCGGATGAAGCGGCTCACCCTGGAACTGGGCGGCAAGAGCCCCAACATCGTCTTCGCGGACGCCGACCTCCAGCGGGCCGCCGCCAGTGCCCCGCTGGCCTTCTGCGACAACGCGGGGCAGGACTGCTGCGCCCGCAGCCGCGTCCTGGTCCAGCGCACGGTGTACGACAGGTTCCTGGAGCTGCTGGAACCCGCCGTGCGCGAGGTGTCCGTCGGCGACCCGTCGGACGAGAAGACCGCCATGGGCCCGCTGATCTCGGCCGCTCAGCGGGACCGCGTGGCCTCCTACGTGCCGGACGGCGCCCCGGTCGCCATCCGCGGCGGCGCTCCCTCCGGGCCGGGATTCTGGTTCCCGCCCATCGTCCTCACCCCGAAGGACCCGTCCGCGCCGGTCGCCGTCGAGGAGGTGTTCGGACCGGTCGCCGTCGTGCTGCCGTTCGAGGACGAGGCGGACGCGATACGGCTGGCCAACGCCACCGAGTACGGCCTGTCCGGCTCGATCTGGACGCGGGACGTGGGCCGCGCCGTGCGGGTCTCCCGCGCCGTCGCCTCGGGGAACCTGTCGGTCAACTCCCACTCGTCGGTCCGCTACTGGACCCCGTTCGGCGGTTACAAGCAGTCCGGCCTCGGCCGGGAGCTTGGCCCCGACGCCCTCGCCGCCTTCACCGAGACCAAGAACGTCTTCATCGCCACGGAGGAACAGTGACCCAGGCCACCGAGCCGCAGGACCCCACTCCCGAGCAGTCCGCCTCCCCGGGCGCGTCCGCCCCCGGGCCGGGCACCGCGCCCGCCCCCGGCGCTCCCGTGTGCCGCCGGCTCGTCGGGCGGACCGCGGTGGTCACCGGCGCCGGCAGCGGCATCGGGCTCGCCACGGCCCGCCGCCTCGCCTCCGAGGGCGCCAACGTGGTCTGCGCGGACATCGACGAGGCGGCGGGCGAGGCCGCGGCCCGGGAGACCGCGGGCACGTTCGTGGCGGTGGACGTCACCGACGCCGGGCAGGTCGAGGCGTTGTTCAAGGCCGCGTTCGACACCTACGGCTCAGTGGACGTGGCGTTCAACAACGCCGGGATCTCCCCGCCCGAGGACGACTCCATCCTCACCACCGGCCTCGAGGCGTGGAAGCGGGTGCAAGAGGTCAACCTCACCTCGGTCTACCTGTGCTGCAAGGCCGCCCTGCCCTACATGCGGCGCCAGGGTAAGGGCTCCATCATCAACACCGCCTCGTTCGTCGCCGTCATGGGCGCCGCCACCTCGCAGATCTCCTACACCGCCTCCAAGGGCGGGGTGCTGGCGATGTCCCGGGAGCTGGGGGTGCAGTTCGCGCGGGAGGGCATCCGGGTCAACGCCCTGTGCCCGGGGCCGGTCGACACCCCCCTGCTGCGGGAGCTGTTCGCCAAGGACCCGGAGCGGGCCGCCCGCCGCCTGGTGCACATCCCGCTCGGGCGGTTCGCGGAGGCGGAGGAGATAGCGGCCGCCGTGGCCTTCCTGGCCAGCGACGACTCCTCGTTCATCACCGCGAGTCAGTTCCTCGTGGACGGCGGGATCTCGGGGGCCTATGTAACGCCGCTGTGAGGCCGGGCCGGAGGGACGGGTGAACTGGCGTACCTTGGCGTCGTGACTGTCACTCCTTCCGGTTGGTACCCCGATCCGCACCAGGCGCCGGGCAGCGGCATGGAGCGTTGGTGGGACGGCACCTCGTGGACCGAGTACACCCGCGCCGCACCGCCCCGGCAGCCGACGACGCCGCACGGGATAGCGGTGACCCCCGGACTGCCCGGCGCGGCGAAGTCGCCCGGCCCCGCGAGCCCCGGCGCCCCCGGCGCCCCCGGCACCCCGGGCAACCCGACCGCCGACGACCCGGGCACGCCCGGCCCGGACACCCCCGGGACGGGGACTCCCGGGGCGGGGACCCCCGGGATGGGGTCCTCCGCCGCTACGAGCACCTCCGGCCCGGGTGCTGCCGGCTCCGGCACCTCCGGCGCCTCGGGTACCTCCGGCCCGGGGATCCCCGCCCCCGGCTCCGACGGCCCGGGTGCTCCCGGTGGCTTCGGTGCCCCGGGCGCCCCGGAGGGCTGGGACTCCGGTGCCCCCGGAGCGGGTGCCCCCGGCGCCTTCACCACGGCGGGCGGGGTCGGCCCTCTGGGTGCTCCGGCCCCTGGTGCGCCCGGTGCCCCGGGTGCGCCCGGACCGACGGGTGCCCCCGCCTCCGGCGGTTACGGCGCCCCGGGTGCGCCTGCTCCGGGGACCCCGGCCCCCGGCGGTTTCGGTGCCCCGGGCGCCCCGGGTACCCCGACTTCCGGCGGTTACGGCGCCCCCGGTGCCCCCACCCCCGGCGCCCCCGCCCACACCGGCTACGGCACTCCGGGCGGCCCCGCCCCGGGTGCCCCCGCGTTCGGTGGCTTCGGGGCGCCCGGGATGCCCGGTGCTCCGGGGGGTCCCTCCGGGGGGTCCCGGGGTGGGCGGAGGTCGTGGGTGGTGCCGGTGGGTGTGGCCGGGGGAGCGGTGGTGATCTTCGGGGCCGTCGTCGGCGGGGTGTTCCTGCTCGGCGGTGACGGGGACGACGGCGGGGCGGAGGGCGCGGCGAAGCCCTCGCTGTCCGTGCCGCCGCCGGGCACCGAGGGGGAGGGCGGCGGCGGGAGCGCCGGGCCGGACGGGGCCGCCCCCGAGCAGGACCCGCCGGCGTCGCGGAGCCCGTCCTCGCCGGACGCCGCGGTGGACCGGAACCTGGGTGTGAGCCTGCCCGTGCCCGACGGCTGGCTCGCCCAGGAGACCGGGACGGGCAACGCGTACGTCACCACCGAGCCGTTCGCGTGCGAGACCGGTGAGACGAAGGTGTGCGTCAGCGCGGGCGCCTACACCCTCGCCTCCACGGTCAAGGACCCCAAGAGCGCCGCGGAGAAGGACGTGGCCAAGAACGCCGAGGCCTCCTACGGGAAGCTCAACGGTCACAAGCAGGTCAAGGCGGAGAAGGTGACCGTCGCGGGGCAGCAGGGCTACCTGGTGCGCTGGCAGTTGGACGTGGCCGAGGGGCCCGACGGAACCGTGCAGAGCGTCGCCTTCCGCTCGCCCACCAAGGGCACCATGACGGTCGTCCGGCTGGCCTTCGACACCACGGACAAGGCGCCGAAGACGGACGTCATGGACAAGATCCTCGACGGCATCAGGGCCGTCACGCCCGCCAGCGGCGTGTAGCCCCTCCCGGCGAGGGCACCCCGCCGCGACCGGGGCGGGGCGCCCTCGCCGGGACACCCCGGCGGGGGAGCGCCACCCCGGCGCCCGTCCCCCCGGCCCCGGGCGCCGCGCCCGCCGCCGTCACAGGAACGTCTTCCCCTCCCCGCGATACGTCGGCACACTGCCCACCACCCGGTCCCCCTCGATCAGGTGCAGCGTGTCGAACCGCTCGCACAGCTCGCCCGCCTTCGCGTGACGGAACCACACCTTGTCGCCGATCAGCAGGTCGTCCGCCGCGGAACCCAGCAGCGGGGTCTGCACCTCGCCGGGGCCCTCCTGCGGGTCGTACGCGAGGCCCTCGGGCAGATACGGCACCGGCAGCCGGTCGCGGCCCGCCGCGCCGGAGGCGGGGTAGCCGCCGCCGAGGACCGTCACCACCCCGATGCCCGGCCGCCGCACCACCGGCTGCGCGAACAGCGCGGCCGGACGCCCGGTGAAGGAGGTGTAGTTGTCGAACAGGCGCGGCACGAACAGCCCGGAGCCCGCCGCCACCTCGGTGACCGCGTCCTCGGCCGCCGTGTGCTGCACGCTGCCCGTCCCGCCGCCGTTGACGAACTCCAGGTCCGCCAGCTCCCGCACCGCGCGCACCACCTCGGCCCTGCGCTCCGCCAGCTCCCGCCGGGCCCGCGCCTGCATCAGCCGCACCGCCCGGGAGAACACCGGCCGCCCCGGCACCCGGTCGCCCACACCCGCGATGTGCCCCTCGTACGCCATCAGGCCCACGAGCCGGAACCCGGGCCTGCGCACCACCTCGCGGGCCAGCGCGGCCACCTCCGCCGGGCCGTGCAGCGGCGAGCGGCGCGCCCCGATCCGCACCCGGCCGCCCAGCATCCGCAGCGAGGTGTCCAGCTCCACGCACACCCGGACCACCTCGCCCCCGCCGTCCCTGGCCGCGTCGATCAGGTCCAACTGCGCCGGGTCGTCCACCATCACCGCCACCGCGGACGCCAACCCGGGGTCGGCGGCCAGTTCGGCGAACCCCGCCCGGTCCGCCGACGGGTACGCCAGCAGCACGTCGCCGAAACCGGCCCTGGCCAGCCACAGCGACTCGGCGAGGGTGTAGCTCATCACCCCGGCGAACCCCTCCGTGCCGGGCAGGCGCTCCCCGCTCTCCCCGGGCAGCAGCCGTTCCAGCAGGGCGCGGCAGCGCACGGACTTGCTGGCCACCCGCACCGGCTTGCCGCCGGCCCGGCGCACCAGGTCGCGGGCGTTGGCGTCGAAGGCGTCGAGGTCCACCACGGCCAGCGGGGCGTCCAGGTGGGCGGTGGCGCGGTCGTAGCGGGCCCGGTCGCCGGCGCGGGAGCCGCCCGCGGCCGAGAGGGAGCCGGACGGCGGGAGCACGGTCGGATTCGCCATACCGGCAGCGTGCCAGACGGCCGTTACCGCCGGGTAGTGGCGGCTGTTCACCAGGCGGGCCACCCTGACGCCTGGTGAGCCAATAGAGTTACGCGGAACCGCGGATCGGCAGGCCACGACAGGGTTGTCCAGGGCTGTCCCGGCCTGTCCGGATCCGCCGCGCACACCCGGACGGGCCGGAAGCGCGGGGAGGGATGCCGGTGAGCACCGGAGTGGAGAACGGCGGCGTCGAAACCGGCACCGCCGGGCGGCTCTCCCCGCCGTGGGAACCGCCGTCCGCGCCCCCCGCCCGCACCCCGCCCACCCACGACAGGCCCACCCACGACAGGCCCGCCCACCACGCGCCGCCCTTGCCGCCACCGCCCCCGCACGCCCCGCCCCGCCACCCCCATCGGCCGGCGCCCCCGCAGCCCGGCCGCGTGCCCCCCGCGCCCGCGGACCACCCCCCGCTCTCCCACCACGGCCCCGTCCCGCCCCCCGCGACCTCCCACCGCTCCCGCCGCCCGGCCCCGCCGCTCCGCAGCCGCGTCGCCGCCGCGCTCTGCCTGATCCTCGGCATCGGCCTGCTCGGCGGCGCTGTCATCGGCGGCACCCTGGACGGCTCCGGCCGCGGCGAGGAGCCCGCGGCCGAGCGGGCCGCCAGGGCGTTCGACGCCACCCGGGAGCTGTGGCACAACGTCCCGGTGGACAGGCTCTTCCCGCGCACCCTGGACGGCCCCAACGCGGGCCCGGGCGGCGCGGACCGGGTGTGGAAGCGGCTGGGGGTCGCGCCCGACGGCGCCTGCCGGCTGGCCGAGGCGTTCGACCCGGCGCTGACGCAGGTCCTGGCGGCCGCGGGCTGCGTGCGCCTGCTGCGCGCCACGTACACCGACACCACCTCCAGTTCGGTGACCACCGTCGGCCTGCTGGTCACCGAGACCGACCAGCAGGGCATGCGCGACCTGAAGGGCCGCTGGAGCCGCGAGGGCCTGGCCACCCGCGCGAACCTGATGCCGCGCCCCCACCCGGTCCCCGGCACCGTCGCGGCCGGCTTCGGCATCGCGCAGCGGGCGAGCTGGACGGTGCGGATCCGCGAGGACGTGCCGTTCGTGGTGTTCTCCGTGAGCGGGTTCGCCGACGGCCGCACGGTCGCCGACCCGGTACCCGCGGTGGAGGCGGTCCGGGAGGGCAACACCGCGCCCCCTGCGGAGGCCGGGCTCGGCCACGACGCGAAGGGCGTCGAGGCGCAGGTCGCCGAGCGGCTCACCGAGGCCGCCGACGCCACGCGCCGTCAGCTCGAGCAGGCCGAGGGGAGGGAGCGCTGATGCGCGCCACCGCCCGCCGTGCCGCGCTGGGCGCCGCCGCCGCGCTGCTGAGCGCCCTGCCCGTGCTCGTCGCGCCCTCCCCGGCGGCGGCCGAGACCATCGAGGAGGGCCAGTGGGGCCTGACGGCGCTGCGCGCCCAGGAGGCGTGGCGCACCACGATGGGGGAGGGCGTCACCGTCGCCGTGGTGGACACCGGCGTGGACGGCACCCACCCGGACCTGCGCGGACGGGTGCTGCCCGGCAGGGACTTCGTCGGTTTCGGCGCCGCCCCGGGGGACGCGGCGTGGGCGAGCCACGGCACCGCGATGGCCGGGATCATCGCCGCGCGCGGCCACGGCCCCGGCGACTCCCAGGGCGTGACCGGCATGGCGCCGCGGGCGAGCATCCTGCCGGTGCGGGTGATCCTCGACCAGGACGACCCGCAGCGCAAACGGGCCCGGCAGACCCGCGCCTCGGCGCTGCCCGAAGGCATCCGCTGGGCCGTGGACAACGGCGCCGACGTCATCAACCTCTCCCTCGGCGACGACAGCGAGTCCTCGCACCCGGAGGCGGAGGAGGACGAGGCCGTGCGCTACGCGCTGAGCAAGGGCGTGGTGGTCGTGGCGTCGGCGGGCAACGGCGCCAAGGAGGGGGACCGCGCCTCCTACCCCGCGGCCTACCCGGGGGTGATCGCGGTGACGGCGGTCGACCGGTTCGGCAGGCGCGGCGACTTCTCCACCCGGCACTGGTACGCCTCCGTGTCCGCCCCCGGGGTGGACGTGGCGATGGCCGACCCCGACCGCAGGTACTACGTCGGCTGGGGGACGAGCGCCGCCGCCGCGTACGTCTCCGGCACCGTGGCGCTGGTCCGCTCCGCCTACCCCGACCTGTCCCCGGCGCAGGTCAAGCGCCTGCTCGAGGACACGGCCCAGAGCCCGCCGCCGGGCGGGCGCAGCGACGAGCTGGGGGCGGGCCTGGTGGACGCCGCCGCGGCCCTGGAGGCGGCCGGCAGGCTCGGGCCCGAGCCGGACGTCCCGCAGCCCTCGCCGCACACCAGGCGCTACTTCGGCGAGGGACCCACCCCGCTGCGGGTGCGGGCCGCGGGGGACGGGTCGCTCCCCGGCGGCCCCGCCGCGGTGTGCGCCGCCGCGGGCGCCGTCCTGCTGCTGGCGGCGGCCGTCCTCCACCTGCGCGGCGGACGCCCCGGCGCCCGGGGCCGCCCCGGCGCCTGAGCGCCCGCCCCGGCGCGGCCGGACGCGACCGCGCGCCTGAGCGCCGCCCCTCCGCGCCGCACCCCGGCGCCTGGGCCCCCGCCCCAGCGCGCCCTCCCCCGCCCCGCGCCCCCACCCCCCGCCGGATAAGCTCCCCGGGTGGCGCACAAGAACATCCCCGACCCGGGCTTCGCCGGCGACCGGGGCGAGGCCGACCCCCGCCTCGCCCGGGCCCTGGCCCGCTACGCGCAGGCCCCCGAGGAGGCCGAGGGCGAGGTGCTCGCGGCGCTCGCCGGGGCGCGGCTGCTCGTCCCCGTCGTCGCCGTGCTCGGCGAGGTGGAGCAGGGCGAGGACGGCCTGCGCCGCGAGAAGACCAGCGACATGGCCGTGCCCACCATCGAGGCGCGGGACGGCCGAAGGGCGCTGCCCGCGTTCACCTCCACCGCGTCCCTGGCCCGCTGGCGCGCCGACGCCCGTCCGGTGCCGGTCGGGGTGCGGCAGGCCCTCCAGGCCGCCTACCAGGAGCGCGCCGACACGCTTCTGATCGACCTCGCGGGCCCGGTCACCTACCAGCTCACCGGCGCCCCCATGCGCGCGCTCGCCGAGGGCAGGGAGCACCTGGACCCGGTCCGCGACCCCGAGGTGGTCTCGGCCGTGCGCGCGGTGGTGGCGGCCCAGCCCGAGGTGGTGCGGGCGCATCTGGTGCCCGGCCGCGGGGCGGACGCCACGCTCGGCCTCGTCGTCGCCGAGGGGGCGTCGGTTCCGGACACGGCCCGCCGGGTGGCGGACGCGCTGGCGGGCGACGCGGTGCTGCGCGCCCGGCTGGTGCGCGGCCTGGAGCTGGCCGTGCTGCCCGCGGAGGCGCGCGTGCCGGGCGAACCGCTGTTCACCCGCTGAACCCACCCGGTGCGGCGCCCGCGAGGCAGCCCCCGCGAGGGCAGCCCTCGCGTCCGGCCGCCGCTCCCGGGAACCGGCGGGCTAGCCGTACACCGGCCCCGTGAACTTCTCCCCGGGCCCCTGCCCCGGCTCGTCCGGCACCAGCGACGCCTCGCGGAAGGCGAGCTGCAACGACTTCAGGCCGTCCCGCAGCGGCGCCGCGTGGTAGTTGCCGATCTCCGGCGCCCCGGCGGTGACCAGTCCGGCCAGCGCGGTGATCAGCTTCCGCGCCTCGTCGAGGTCCTTGTGCTCCGCGGCGTCGGGGGTGTCGGCCAGCCCGAGGTTGACGGCGGCGGCGCTCATCAGATGGACCGCGACCGTGGTGATCACCTCCACGGCGGGCACGTCCGCGATGTCGCGGGTCATCGTGTCGAAGTCGACCGGCGGCTGCCCGTCGTCGGCCGGCCGCTGCTCGGGCATGTCGCTCATGGTTCTCTATCCGTCGGTGCGGTGCGTGGGCCCGCCCAGCCTAGTTGTTGCCGGCCATAACGTTGGTGTCGCCCCACGTCGACGTTGACCTTCGAGTTGGTTGAAGCTCAATGATGGCCAGGTGCCGAAATCTGAGCTGATGCCCATCGGGGTCTTTGCCCAGCGCAGTGGTCTGACCTCCAGCGCGTTGCGGTTCTACGCTGACTCCGGGCTGCTGCCCCCTGCCGAAGTAGACCCGGTCTCGGGCTACCGCTACTACGGCGCTGACCAGGTGGCGCGTGCGACCGCGCTGCGTCAGCTCCGCGAGATCGCCATGCCCCTCGCTGCGGTCGAGGCGGTTCTCGACGCCGGGGCCGAGGAGGCGGCACGGCTGCTCGACGAGCATGTTGCCAAGATCGTCGGGGATGCGTCGACTGCACGGCGGAAGGCGGCTGTCATCAAGTCCGCGCTCGGCGGCAACATGCCCGGTCTGCTGATCGCCACGTTGAAGGGGCCCGTGCTGGCGGATGCGGTCGATCAGGTCCTGACGGCGACCGCGCACGAGCCGGGGACGGCTGTGCTTGCCGGCTTGCGCATCGAGGCGAGTCATGAGGCGATCACCCTGACGGCGACCGACCGGTACCGGCTCTCCACCCGGACCCTGGTACCGGCGCGGCCGGCGGAGCAGACGTGGGTCGGCACGGTCGACGGCGACGACCTGCGGGCCGCCGTCGCCGAGATCCGACACAGTGCGCTGGTCCGCATCGAAGCGGTGCCGCACGGGATCTGGCTGCGCATGCCCGAGCGGAAGGACCGGCACTGCCGGTTGCTGTCCGAGGACTTCCCCGATCACCGGCTGATGCTCGCCTCCCTGGGCGAGATCAGCACCCGCGCGACGGTCTCGAAGGATCTTCTGCTGCGCGCTCTGGAAGAACACCCCGGCGAACGCGTCGCGCTGCACATCTCCGGTCACGGAGTGAACGTCCGGCCCCCGAACGACGAACACTCCGGCATCCCGGTCCTCGCCACCGTGACGGGCGAGGCCCTCCAGATCCAGTTCGAAATGACCACGTTCTATCCCGCCGTGAGCACGGTCATCGGCCCCGACGTGATGCTCGACCTAAGGGGACACGACCGGCCCGTCACGATCCGCTCCGCCGACCGCGGCGATCTCACCACCCTGGCCATGCCCGTCAAGTTCGACCACTCAGACTGAGCACGACAACGAGGAACACGTCATGCCTACCGCACCCGCCAGCCCCGACCCGACCATGGAAGCCATCGGGCAAGCCGTCACCGAAGGCCGAACGGGCAACACTCTCTCCGCCCGCCGCAAGCTCCTGGACCTGTGGTCGGCGATCGGCGTCACCGGCGACCCGCTGCACCGTTGCTCACTCGCCCACTACCTGGCGGACCTCTACGAAGATCCTGCCCAGGCCCTCGCCTGGGACGTCCGGGCCCTGGACGCTGCCGACGCCGTGACCGAGCAGCGTGTCCAGGAGCACCACGCCGGCCTCCACATCGACGGGTTCTACCCCTCCCTCCACCTCAACCTGGCCGACAACTACCGCCGACTCGGGTCCTTCGAAGCGGCCACTGAGCACATCAACGCGGCCAAAGAGCACGCCCCCAACCTCCCACAGGACGCATACGGTGCCCTCCTGCGCACCGCCCTCGACGAGGTGGCAGAGGCCATCTCCCGGCGGGACATCGCCAAGCGGCCCTCCGCACCTGGTCCCACTGCATGACGCACCGGAACGCGCCCCTCACCGTCGAGGGACGCCGTCGACTGGTGGAGCGTTGCCGGACGAGACCGATTGCGCATGTCGCAGCCGAGATGGGGGTGTCCCGGGCGTGCGCTTCGAAGTGGGTCAATCGATACCGGAGCCATGGCGAACGCGGGCTGGAAGACCGCTCGGGAGACATGCCCGACGGCCCGGCCCCATGATCCACGTCGATGTGAAGAAGGTGGGCCGCATCCCTGAACGCGGAGGCCGGCGCGCACACGGACGCGGCAGTGACCAGGCCAAAGCCGTCACCCGGAGCAAGAAGACTGAGCGCGGCGGCTACGTCTATCCGCACTCGGCCATAGACGGACACAGCCGTCTCGCCTACACCGAAGCACTGCCTGACGAGAAGGCCATCACCGCTATCGCCTTCCTCCATCGGGCCCGCGCCTGGCTGGCCGCCCACGGGATCACACGGATCGAACGGATCGTGACAGACAACGGCGCTTGCTATCGAGCCGAGAGCTTCACCCGGGCCCTCCTCGGCGCCAGGCACCAGCGCATCGCGCCCTACACCCCACGCCACAACGGCAAAGTCGAGCGATACAACCGCATCCTGGCCGAAGAGTTCCTCCATGCCCGGACGTGGACGTCGGAAGCCCAACGCGCCAACCTCCTGGGCCGCTGGATTGTCCACTACAACCACCACCGCCCGCACACCGCGCTCGGAGACCAACCACCCGCAGCTCGACTACCGGGCGGCGTCACCAACGTCATGACCTCCTGGACCTAGTACCCGCACCTCCGCGGCCGGGCCCGGGCGGCGCCACCCCCGTGACCTCGCACGCCGCGCCCCGCCGCCCCGCGCCGCGCCGCCGCCGCGCCCCCGGCCGGAGCCTCCACCTCCACCCGGAAACGACCGCACATCAAGCCTTTGTGACCGGTACGCCCCTATGGTGCGTCCACCACCCGCACCTTCCGAGAACAGTCGGCCTTCCGGACGGCCGCTCCCGGCGCCGCGGCCGCCCCGAAGGCACCGGCCCACCGGCCGGCCGATCGGCGGCGACCGGCCCGCAGGAGCCGGCCGCGACCGACGCGAGACCTTCTTCTCCAGGGGGACACGGACCTTGCCATCCCGGCGTGCCGACGCGTGGAGCCCGACCGGGCCCGGCCGGCCTGTCGAGCCGCTCCGGCGACCCCTCGGCCGGCCCCGCGCGGACCGCGCGCACCCCGGCCGCCGCTCGGCGCCCTCCCGCGATGGCCGGCCAAGCTAGGAGACGACAGGCATGCGCCTAGCCGAACGTGACGAGCAACTCGCGGAACTGTACGACCTGCTGGACCGGGCGGCGCGCGGCGGTGGCGGATGCGCGCTGGTCACGGCCGGCGGCGGCCGGGGCAAGACGGCGGTGCTCGGCGCCGTCGGCGCGCGGGCCGCGCGACTGGGCTTCCTGGTGCTCACCGCTTCCGGCTCGTGGGAGGAGAGACACCTGCCAGGAGGCGTGCTCGGGCAGTTGCTGCGCACCCCGGGCGACGCCCCGCTGATCCCGGAGGAGGAGATCGCCGGGCTGCTGTGCCGCCTCGGCGACCTCCACGAGCACCCGGACGAGCTGCCCCCGCGGGCCGCCTCCCGGGTCCACCGGCTGGCCAACGCGATCGTGGCCGCGGCGGAGGAGCGGCCCGTGCTGGTGTGCGTCGACGACGTGCACCACCTGGACGCCGCCTCCCTGCACTGGCTGCTGACCCTCGTCCGGGTCGTCGGCTCCGCCCGGATCGCCCTGGTGATGTCCGAGTGCGAGACGCTGCCGACCCACTCGGCGCTGCGGGCGCAACTGCTGCGGCAGCCGGACTACCGGCGCGTCCGGCTCCCCGAGCTGACCGAGGACGGCGTGGCGCAGATGCTCGGCGAGCACCTGGACCGCCTCACCGTCCGACGGCTCGCACCGCAGGTCCACGCCGTGAGCCGCGGCATCCCGCTCCTGGTCAGGGCCCTGATCGAGGACCTGCGCAACGGGGCGGCGCCGGCCGTGGGGGTCACCGTGGGGCCCGCGTTCGTCGATGTCGCGCTCAGCCTGATGGAGCGCCACGAGCCGGGCCTGCTGCGCACCGCCCAGGTGCTCGCCCTGGTCGGCGGGGAGGAGCAGGCGCGCGAGGTGATCCCGATGCTGCTCGACGACCTGCCGCCCCACCGCATCGACTACTACCTGGCCGGGCTGGCCTCCGTCGGCTTCCTGGACGGCACCCGGCTGCGGCACGCCCCGATCCGCGACGCCGTCCTGCGCACCGTCCCGCCGCGCCGCGCCGCCGAGCTGCACCTGCGCACGTCCGAGCTGCTGTACGAGAACGGCGCCTCCGCGGTGGCCGTCTCCCGCCACCTGGTGGCCGCCGAGCGCGTCCCCGCCGCCTGGGCCGTGCCCGTGCTGCGCTCGGCCGCGGAGTGGCTGACCTCCGCCCGCCGTCTCGCCGAGGCCTACGAGTGCCTGGACCTGGCCCTGCGTGCCTGCGTGCACGAGCCCGGGCGCACCGAGCTGAAGCTCCGACTCGTCCGCGTCGCCTGGCTGCTCAACCCGGCCCTGAGCAGACGCCATGTGGCGGACCTGGTCGAGAGGCTGCGGGCCGGCCGCCTCCCGGAGCGGCACGCGCTGCCGCTGGCGCGGTACCTGCTGTGGTACGGGCAGGTCAGGGAGGCGGTGGACGTGCTGGCCCTGGCCGGTGGGGCGCGGGACGCGGACCCGGTGGCCTCGGTGGAGAAGCGGGTGTCGCGGGAGCTGCTGTTCATCGCCTTCCCCGCGCTGGGCTCGGGGCGCCCCGGGTCCGGCCGGCGGGAGCGGGTCCCGTGGCCGTGGGACCCGGCCGCCACGGATCCGCGGGTCGCCGCCACCGCGGCCCTGTCCCAGGTCCTCGAGCACGGCCCGGACGACGAGGTGATCGCCGGCGCCCAGACCGCGATGCGCGGCATGCGGCTGGACGAGCACTCCTACGTGGCGCTCAGGGCCGCGGTGGCCGCGCTGCTCTTCGCCGACCGGCTGGACGACGCGGGCAGGTGGTGCGACCACTGGCTGGACCAGGCCAAGGAGCAGGGCGTGCCCATGTGGGAGGGGCACTTCGCCGCGCTGCGGGCCGGCATCTCGCTGCGGCAGGGCGACCTGTCCTGGGCGGCCGCGCTGGCGGAGTCGGCGCTGGCCCGGGTCCCCGCGGAGGGGTGGGGCGCGGTGGTCGCGGCCCCGCTCGCGGTGCTGGTGCACGCGGCCACGGAGGCCGGCGACCTGCGGGAGGCCGCCGCCCGCCTGGAGGTGCCGGTGCCCCGGGCCGCGTTCCAGAGCCGCTTCGGTCTGCACTACCTGCACGCCAGGGGCCGCTACCACGCGGAGACGGGCAGCCCGCACGCGGCGCTGAACGACTTCACCGCCTGCGGCGCCGCGATGCGCAAGTGGGGGTTCGACCACCCGTCCGTGGTGCCCTGGCGCACCGAGGCCGCCCATGCCCACCTGCTGCTCGGGGACCGGGACAAGGCGGCCGCGCTCGCCCGCGCCCAGGCGGCCGTCATCCTCGGCGACCGCCCCCGCGCCCGCGGCATGACGCTGCGGGTGCTCGCCGCCGCCACCCCCGACCCCGCCGAGGGCGTCAGCCTGCTCACCGAGGCCGTCGACAGCTTCCGCACCTGCGGGGACAAGCTCCAGCTCGCCCGCGCGCTGGGCGACCTTGGCCTGGCGCACCGCGCGGCCGGGCACCCCGCGCGGGCCCAAGCCGTGCTGCGGCTCGCGGCCGGGCTCGCCGCGGAGTGCGGCG
>NZ_BAAGTD010000062.1:0-39328 GCF_054782095.1 Streptomyces capparidis
GGGCGACGGCCGCGCGCCGCGCCGGGCCCGCCGCGGCGCCGGGCGCCGTCGCCACCCGCAAGGCCGTCGGCGCGTGGCGCTCCGGCACGGGCGGCGGCCGGGGCAGGGGATCCGCCCCCACCGCCCTCGGCCGGGCCGTGCGGGAGCGGGGCCCGAGCATGCGGGGCGGCACGGGCCGGCGGAGCGGCCTGCCCGGCCGGATCACCGGCGCGACCCGCGGCAGCGGGTTGCCGAGCTGGGACTTCCGGCGCCTGCTCGGCGCCTCCGGCAAGCGCGGCACCTCCGGCGGGCTCCGCGCCCCCGGCAGGCGCGGCATGGCCGGGCTGCGCGGCATACCCGGCCTCGGCGGGAAGCCCCGCGGGAAGGCGGCACAGGCCAGGAAGCGCATCGCCTCGCGCTTCTGCTGACGGCCCCTCGCGGCTCCGCCCCCGCCACCGGTTCGCCGGCGGCGGGGGCGGAGCTCTGTGCGTCGGTCGCGGTGCGGCGACGGGCCCGGGCGCGAGTCCCGGTCGGCGGGCCGGCCGCCCGTGCCCGGGGGCGCGAGGGCGTGCGGCCACCGGGGCCGCTTCCCGCCCGGGGCCTCAGCCCAGCTCGGCCAGGTGCCGCACCGCCCGGGCCACGGGGCCCTCGATCCACCCGGTCAGCCCCGCGTCCGGGGGCCGGCCCACGATCACCGTGTCCGTGCCCAGGTCCGCGTAGCCGGCCACCTCCCGGGTGAAGGCGTCCACGTCCCCCTCGCGCAGCAGGTCGCCGACGTAGACCACCGTCTTGCGGATCCCGTCGTAGTCGCGGCCCAGGTCGTCGCAGTGGCCCCGCAGCACCCGGAGCTTGTGCGCCACCTCCTCCCGCGAGGTGGCGAGCAGGTTGCAGGCGTCGCCGTAGCGGGCGACCAGGCGCAGCGTCTTCCGCTCGCCCCCGCCGCCGATCATGATCTCGGGGTGCGGCGCGGCCAGCGGCGCCGGGACGCAGAGGGTCTCGGCGAGCCGGTAGTGCTCGCCCTCGAACGGTCCGTTGTCGTCCGGGTCCCACATCTGCAAGCAGATCCGCAGGGTCTCCTCGAGCCGTTCGAAGCGCTCGGCGAGCGGCGGGAACGGCACGCCGAGCCCGCGGTGCTCCCGGTCGTACCAGGCCGCCCCGACGCCGAGCGTGGCCCGGCCGCCGGAGAGCACGTCCAGCGTGGTGACGATCTTCGCCAGCAGCCCGGGGTGCCGGTAGGTGACGCCGGTGACGAGCACGCCGAGTCGGGCGGTGGAGGTGTGGGCGGCGAGGAAGCCCAAGGTGGTGTACCCCTCCAGCATGGGGTCCTCGGCGCCGCCGTTGTGCTCCATCTGGAAGTAGTGGTCCATCACCGACAGCCAGCTCACCCCCGCCGCCTCGGCCGCGGCGCCGGCCGAGGCCAGCTCGGGGCCGAGCCCCGCCGCTCCCTTGGGGTGGTGGAACCGGTTGAGGTGCACACCGAGCCGCATGCCTGTCTCCGTCTCGCCGTGGGGCCGGCCGAACACCTCACGACGGTAGTTCCTGAAGCTCACTCCAGGTCAAGCCCCGCGGGCGATCAGCGCGGCGGGCCGGCCGAGGGCGCCAGGTACGCCCGCAGCCGGGTGCTGCCGTAGTCGGGCAGCGGGACCTCGCGCCAGTCGCGGACGGCGGGCGGCGCCGGCCTGCCCTCGGCGACGAGCACGGCCACGGGCCGGGAGGCGGCGGTCCGCAGCAGGGCGGGCCAGGTGGTGCTGCCGTCGTGGCCGCCCACCTGGCGGGAGGCGCACCCGGCGAGGTGCGCGAGCGGGATCGCCTGGTGGCCGTTGACCACGCACGGCGGGTGCAGACCCTGGCGGCGCAGCTCGGCGGCGATGCGCACGCCGTCGGCGCGGGTGGCGCGGGTGCGGTCGTTCACCGCGTCCAGCACCCGGTACTGGACCGCGAGGTGCCCGGCGAGCGCGAGCACGACCAGCAGCGGCAGCGTGCCCCGCCGGCGCACCGCGGCGACCAGGAACTCGGCGACCGGCACCGCCAGCAGCGCGTACACGGGCAGCAGGAAGCGCGGCGCCGCGTAGTCCACCGTGAACAGGTACGGCACGGCCATGCAGAGCCCGGCGCACGCGGCCACCGCCGAGCAGGCCCCGCGGCCGGCGCGGCGGGCGGCCCACACCCCGGCGGCGGCCAGCACCGGCAGCGCCAGCCACCACAGCATCGCGGCGGGGTGCGGCCAGGGGATCGTGCAGGGGCGGCACAGGGCCCGTCCGCCGAGCGCGCGAAGGTGGTCGTCCACCGCCCAGTGGCTGCCCAGCGTGCCCTGGATCTCGCTGGCCCGGTGCAGCCTGGCGGACAGCCCGCCGTACGCGGCGTGTGCCTCCGCCACCCAGGGCGCCAGGCCCGCGGTGAGCCCGCCCGCCAGCGCCACCGGCACCCGTGGCCGCCACGCCGCGAGCGCGGGCACCGACAGCGCCAGGGCCAGCCACACCGCGTCGGTGGGCCGCATCAGCGCGGCGAACGCCACGGCGGCGGTCAGGCCGCACCAGGCCCGCAGGTCCTCGCCGTCCCGCACGACGCGCAGGCAGCACCCGGCGGCGGCCAGGGTGGCGAAGGCCACCCACAGGTTCGGCATCACCTGCGGGCCGTAGAACACGGTCACCCACAGACCGCAGAACAGCGCCCCGGCGAGGGCGAGCACCGGCACGGGCAGCAGCCTGCGCCACACCCACAGCGCGAGCAGCAGGCCGGCCCCGGACAGCACGGCCAGCCACAGGCGCAGCACGGGGACGGACCCGGTGGCGGCGAGGACCGGCGCGACGAGGAAGGTCACCCCGCGGGCGCGCGGCGCGCTGAAGAACGCGGCGGGGGTGCGGGGATCGACCTGGCTGGCGTACACGGTCTCGTCCCAGCCGAGGCCCATCCCTGGCCGCACGGTGAGCAGTTGGACGACGGTGAAGCACACCGCGACCGCCGCCAGCCACGGCAGCGGCCGGGGACCCGGGTCCTGGGGGAGCCGGGGGCGCAGGGGCCGCGCGTTCGCGGTCTGGAGCACGGACACGCATCCCACGCTGCGCTCCGGCCCCACTGGTCACAACCGGAGTGGGGCGCCCGGGTGAACGGCCCACCCGCGCGCCCCGGCCGCGGGGGCCCCGGCGCGGCCCGCGGCGCCGGGCCCGACACGCCGCGACACACCACCGTGGATCCCCGCGAATCACCCCGAATCAGGTAGATGTGGGGCCACTGCCGAATACCAGGCGCGCGCGGGGCGTGGCTCCCGGGGCCGCGCCGTACCGAGGAGCGAGCATGGTGACGTCCACGGAGCCCACCACCGCGGTCCCCGCCGCGCGCCGGCGGCGGTTCGGAGCGGTGGCCGTGTCCTGGGCGACGACCACCGACCACAAGACCATCGGCCACCTGTACCTGATCACGGCCTTCGGGTTCTTCCTGATCGGCGGGCTGCTGGCCCTGGTGATGCGCGCCGAGCTGGCCCGCCCCGGGCTCCAGGTGATGTCGAGCGAGCAGTACAACCAGGCGTTCACCATGCACGGCACGGTGATGCTGCTGCTGTTCGCCACCCCGGTCTTCGCCGGCTTCGCCAACGAGATCATGCCGTTGCAGATCGGCGCCCCCGACGTGGCGTTCCCTCGGCTGAACATGTTCTCGTACTGGCTGTTCCTCTTCGGCGGCCTGATGGTCGTCGGCAGCCTGCTCATCCCCAACGGCACCGCGGACTTCGGCTGGACCGCCTACATCCCGCTCAGCGACAAGCAGCACACGCCGACCATCGGCGCCGAGCTGTGGATCATGGGTCTGGCGCTGTCCGGCTTCGGCACCATCCTGGGCGCGGTCAACTTCATGACCACGATCATCTGCATGCGCGCCCCGGGCATGACGATGTTCCGGATGCCGATCTTCACCTGGAACATCCTGCTCACCTCGGCGCTGGTGCTGATCGCCTTCCCGGTGCTCGCGGCGGCCCTGCTGGTGCTGGAGATCGACCGCAGGTTCCACTCGCAGGTGTTCGCCCCGGAGAACGGCGGCGCGCTGCTGTGGCAGCACCTGTTCTGGTTCTTCGGCCACCCCGAGGTGTACATCATCGCCCTGCCGTTCTTCGGCATCATCAGCGAGATCATCCCCGTGTTCTCCCGCAAGCCGATCTTCGGCTACATCGGCCTGGTCGGCGCCACCATCGCCATCACCGGCTACTCGCTGATCGTGTGGGCCCACCACATGTACGCCACGGGAGCGGTGCTGCTGCCGTTCTTCTCCGCGATGACGTTCTTCATCGCCATCCCCACCGGGGTGAAGTTCTTCAACTGGGTCGGCACCATGTGGAACGGCTCACTGTCGTTCGAGACACCGATGCTGTGGTCCATCGGCTTCCTGATCACCTTTCTCCTCGGCGGCCTCACCGGAGTGATCCTCGCCTCGCCGCCGATGGACTTCCACGTCACCGACTCCTACTTCGTCGTCGCCCACTTCCACTACGTCGTCTTCGGCACCGTGGTGTTCGCGATGTTCGCCGGCTTCTACTTCTGGTGGCCGAAATTCACCGGCACGATGCTCGACGAACGGATGGGCAAGGTCCACTTCTGGACCCTGTTCATCGGCTTCCACGGCACCTTCCTCATCCAGCACTGGCTGGGCGCCGAGGGCATGCCCCGCCGGTACGTCGACTACCTGGCCTCCGACGGCTTCACCACGCTGAACGTCGTCTCCACCATCGGCGCGTTCCTGCTCGGCCTGTCCACCCTCCCGTTCGTCTACAACGTGTGGTGGACCGCGCGGCACGCCCGCAAGGTGGAGGTGGACGACCCGTGGGGCTACGGCCGCTCCCTGGAGTGGGCCACCACCTGCCCGCCGCCGCGGCACAACTTCTGCACCCTGCCCAAGATCCGCTCCGACTCCCCGGCGTTCGACCTGCACCACCCGGACGTGGCGGTCCTGGAGCAGCCGTACGTGGAGGCCACCACCGCGGCCGCGCGGGAGCGCGCGGGTGTCGAGGGCGGATCCACCGAACGCGAGTGAGCGCGGGGCCGCCTCCCGGGCCCACCCGGCGCGGGGGAGCCGGCCCCGCCCGCCGGCGCGCCCCCTCCGGCCCGCTCAGCCGCCCCTGGCCGCCCAGAGCACCAGGCACACCCCGCCGAACACCGCGCCCATCGCCGTCAGCGCCACCAGTTGCGGGCCGAACCCGACCGTCGCCACCGACAGCGCCGAGAGCGCGAACGCGCACAGCAGCACCACCGCCGCGGCCGTCCGGCGCCGCCTCGACGCCGGCGGCGTGAACGAGCGCAGCGACCGCCGCAGCCTGCGGTCGCCGGCCAGCTCGGCGGCGATGCCGTCCAGGGCGCTGCGCTCACGCGGTGTCAGCTCCATGCCTCTCAATATGCAACGGCCCGCTCCGCCCCGCCCTCCGGCGCGCCGTACCATTCACCGAGCCATGAACGCCCAGGACACGCCACGCACCGCGCCCCCGCCGGGACCCGACCACCCCAGGCTGCTGCCGTCCACGCTGATCGAGGAGGAGCCGCCGGGCGGGGGCCGCCGGGTGCGGCGCACGCTGCGCGACTGGCTGGTGGACCTGGCCATGTTCGTGCTCGCCGCGCTCTTCGGCCTGATGGTCGCCTCCGACCCGGCCACCCGGGAGTCGGTCTCCCCGGAGCTGCTGCTCGCCGACCAGATCGCGGGCGCGGCGGCGTGCGCGGCGCTGTGGCTGCGGCGGCGCTGGCCGGTGGGCCTGGCGGTGGCGCTCACCCCGCTGGGCACCTTCTCCGACATGGCCGGCGGCCCGCAGGTGGTGGCGCTGTTCACCGTCGCCGTGCACCGCCCGCTGCCCGTCACCGCCGCCGTGGTCGGCGCCAACCTGGTGACGGTGCCGGTGTACGCGGCCGTGCGCCCCACCCCGGACATGCCCTTCGCGGTGCTGCTCGTCCTCGGTCTGGCCATCACCCTGGCCGCCACCGGCTGGGGCATGTTCGTGCGCGCCAGGCGGCAGTTGGTCTTCTCGTTGCGGGAGCGGGCCAGGCGCGCCGAGTCCGAGGCGCAACTGCGCGCCGAGCGGGCGCAGCGGGAGGCGCGGGAGCAGATCGCCAGGGAGATGCACGACGTGCTCGCGCACCGGCTGTCCCTGCTCTCGGTGCACGCCGGCGCCCTGGAGTACCGGCCCGGCGCACCGCCGGAGGAGGTCGCCCGCGCCGCCGGGGTGATCCGGGACAGCGCCCACCAGGCCCTCCAGGACCTGCGCGAGGTGATCGGGGTGCTGCGCGCCCCGGTGGGGCGGGCGGCGGGGGACGGCGGGGAGGGCTGGGCGGAGGAGCGGCCCCAGCCCACCCTCGCCGCGCTGCCCCGCCTGGTGGAGGAGTCCGTGCGGGCGGGAGCGCGGATCACCCTGCGCGACCGGCTGCCGGACCCGGCGGGCGTGCCCGACGCGGTGGGCCGCAGCGCCTACCGCATCGTCCAGGAGGCGCTGACCAACGCCCGCAAGCACGCCCCGGGCGCGGCGACCACCGTGACCGTGGCGGGCGGCCCCGGCGACGGCCTGACCGTGGAGGTGCGCAACCCGCTCCCGGAGGCGGGCGCCCGCGGCGCGGCCATCCCCGGCGCGGGCCAAGGGCTGATCGGTCTCGCGGAGCGCGCCGCGCTGGCCGGCGGGCGGATCGAGCACGGCCCCACCGCCTGCGGCCACTTCCGGGTGTACGCGTGGCTACCCTGGCCCGCATGACCGCAGCCCCCGGCACCGCCCCGCCCGCCGCCCGCGCCATCCGCGTGCTCCTCGTGGACGACGACCCGCTGGTGCGCGTCGGGCTGTCCATGATGCTGGGCGGCGCGCCCGACATCCGCGTGGTCGCGGAGGCCGCCGACGGCTCGGAGGTGCTTCCGCTGGTGGAGCGGCACGCGCCGGACGTGGTGCTGATGGACATCCGGATGCCCGTGGTGGACGGGCTGGCCGCCACCGAGCTGCTGCGGCGGCGTCCCGAGGCGCCCGAGGTGGTGGTGCTCACCACGTTCGACGCCGACGAGCACGTGCTGCGGGCGCTGCGCGCGGGGGCGGCGGGCTTCGTGCTCAAGGACACCCCGCCCGCCGAGATCGTGGCCGCGGTGCGGCGGGTCGCGGCCGGTGAGCCGGTGCTGTCGTCCTCCGTGACCCGCCGGCTGATCGCGCGCGTGGTCGGCGGCGCGCCCGACGACCGCAGGGGCCGGGCCAGGGAGCTGCTCGGCAGGCTGGGCGAGCGGGAGCGTGAGGTGGCCGCCGCGGTGGGGGAGGGCCGGTCGAACGCCGAGATCGCCGCCGCCCTGTACATGAGCGTGGCCACGGTCAAGGCGCACGTGTCGCGCATCCTGACCAAGCTGGACCTGAACAACCGGGTGCAGATCGCGCTGCTGGTCCACGACGCGGACCTGCTCGACGAGCACCCCTGACGGCGGCCCCGGCGGGCCTTCCCGCCCCGCGCGTTCCCGCCGCCCCGGGTGTCCCCGGATGGGTCATATGTCCCGCTGTGCCGGGTACGCGGTCCGCGCAGCAGTACGTACGACGAGTACGACGAGAGGACCGCCAGCCATGGTGCGCAAGAAGATGGAAGGCGACGAGGAGCAGCGGCGCGCCGCCGCCCGGGCGGCCCGCGAGGCCGGCAGCACCCCCAGCGCGGACAAGGTGACCACGGGCGCCTCCAAGCAGCGCTCCCACCTGTCGCACCGGGACTCGGTCACCCATGACGAGCGGCTGGCCTCCCGGCACCGCGGCAAGCAGGGGACGGGCGACACGGGCGAGGCGCGGGGACGCGCCCCCGACCGGGAGCCCGCGGTGTCGTTCGTGGGCCGGGGCCGGCCCGGCTATTCGGCCGAGCACGAGCGGGTGCTCGGCGCGCTGGTGCGCTCGATGGAGCGGCACGGCGGCGACGCCGTCCATCTGGAGGAGGTGGCGCGGACCGCGGACATGCCCAGGGACCAGGTGCGGCCCCTGATGCACGACCTGGTGACCACGCACAAGGTGGCCACGGAGCTGGCCGGCGTGGACCGGCCGGACCTCGGCCCGCGCTACGGCCTCAAACCGGGCCGGTGAACACCGCGAGGGTGCCCGGCCCCCTCTCCGGGCACCCTCGCGAGCCTGGCGGTGGCCGTCAGCCGCCGACGGCGGCCGCGAGGCCGTCGCCGACCTCGTGCTGGCGGCGGTACTCCTGCGCGCTCACCCCGTAGGCGGCGCGGAAGGCGCGGCTGAAGTGCGCGGCGTCGGAGAAGCCCCAGCGGGCGGCGATGGCGTGGATGGGCCGGTGGCGCAGGGCGGGGTCGGCCAGGTCGCGGCGGCAGCGCTCCAGGCGCCGCTCCCGGATCCACTCGGCGACGGTCGTGCCCTGCGGCTGGAAGAGCCGGTGCAGGGTGCGCGCCGAGATGCCGTGGGTGGCGGCGATCACGTTGGGCGACAGCTCCGGGTCGTACAGGTTCCGGTGGATGTACGCCTGCACGCGCAGCAGCAGCTCGCGGCGGCGGGTGTCGTCGGGCAGGGTGTGCCCGATGTCGTGGTGCCGGGCCAGCAGCACGGAGAGCAGGTCCACCACGACCGTGCCCAGGCGCACGGCGTCCTCGGGCTTGTAGTGGTGGGACTCCCGCACGATGCGGGTGAGGAGGTCGAGCAGCAGGGCGCCCATGCCGTCCCGGCCGGAGAACACGGCGGGGGCGAAGGCGTTCGCCCGGTCCGGCGGGAGTGGCAGCACGGTGCGCGGAATCACCAGCATCATGCCGTGCGCCGACTTCCCGGCCGTGGTGGTCCGCACCCGGAAGGGCCGTGAGGTGTCGTAGAACAGCAGGTCCGCCGGGTGGGCCGGGATTTCCTCGGTGCCCTGGGTCAAGTGGTGCTCGCCGAGCCCCATCACATCGAGCTGGTACATCCCCGGATCCGACTTGCGGATGAGCCGGGGAGTGCGCACGGCGCGGCAGGGCGAGGTCTGCGCCGAGATGGCGTGCAGGGGCCCGAGCCGCAGGTGCTTGATCTCGGCATGGAAGTCCGCCTGCTCGGCGGCGACGACTTCGAGCGGCACCGGCATCCGGGAGAGTGTCTCCCGGAAACGCGGAAACCGGTCGTTCACGGGGAGATCCCCCGTGCGCAGAACCGTCCTCACTGAGCCCTCCCCCGGCCGCGACGATGTCGCGGAGTGCAGTCATTCCGCGCCCCATGCTCACCCGGCAGTCGGCGACTCGGCCAGTCACTCCACCAAATGTTCATATTTTCTAAAGGCAGAGTAAAGCGCTACTGAATCAAGCGGAAAAGCACTACTGGGAAAATGGGGCGGGGTTTTCTCGCGTGTGCCCTTCGCCCGGGGGTCCGAACCCCCTTCGGGCGGGTGAGCGACGAACGGTCCGGGCGCCGGGGGCGGGAGGCGGAGCGGGCCGACGGGGCGGCGGTGCGCGGCCGGACGGGAGCGTGCGGGGGCGGGCGTGACGCCGACCCGGTCCCGCGGCGGGACGGGCCGGCCGCCCGCCGCGCCGGCGGCCGTGCCGATCGCCGAGGTCCCCCCTCTGGCCTGCGGCGAGGTCCCCTCGCGGGGAGCACGGGCGCGGCACGCCGGCGCGCGGGCGGCGTTCCCGGAGGGCGGTCCGCCCGAGGGAACACCCCACGAGTGTGGGCCCGGCGCACGGCCGGTGGGTTGACCGGGCGCGCCAGACCGTTGCCGGTCGGCGTCAGGCGGGAGCGCGCGGGCGGGGCGCGCGGCGGTGCGGACGCCGGTCAGCGGGCGGCGTGCGCGGGGGAGCCGGGGCGGCCCCCGGGGTGGCGCTCCCGCCAGACCAGGAAGACGGCCGTGGCCAGCACCGCCCACCCGCCGAGCACCAGGAACGGGAAGACGTGCTGGTGGCCGGCGAAGTAGATGGCGTTGTGCTGGGCGTTGACCGACGCTCCCGGCGGCAGCCAGCGCCCGATCGCGCCGTACGGCTCCGGCAGCAGCGGCCACGACACCGCGCCGCCGGAGGAGGGGTTGCCGATCAGCACCATCAGCCCCCACGTGGGCAGGATCGCCCACCGGCCGACCAGCGTGTGGAACATCGTGAAGACCATGCCGGAGGCGAACATGGTGAGCGCCAGGATCCCCCAGGACTCGGCGAACGGCAGGTCGAGCACCCCCAGCAGCCAGTCCACGCCCGCGCAGATCGCGAACCCGCCGAGGACCGCGTACAGGCAGGTCGCCGCCACCCGCTCGCCCGCGTTGAGCGCCCTGGCGTGCACCCCGAGCTGGGTGGCGCCGATGAACCCGATGACCACCGCGGCCAGCGAGACGTAGAAGATCGCCAGCCCTTGCGGATCCGTGGACTGGAGCGGCCTGACGTCCCGCACCGTGACCGGGACGCCCACCTGCTGCCCGGCCCGCGGCGCCGCCTGCGCGAACAGCCGCTCCACGGACGCGCCCGAGGCCCCGGCGACCCGCACCTCGGCGCCGTCCGGCCGCAGTTGCAGCACGGCGAACACCTCCTGCTCCGCCACGCCCCGCAGGGCCGCCCGCTCGTCCTGGTAGCGGTGCAGCGGCAGCGACGTGCCGAGCCCTCGCTCCAGCGCGCGGATCAGCCGGGTGCTGTCGGGCGAGGATCCGGTGACGCCCACCGGGATGCGGTGCGGCGTGGGATTGGCCATGGCCAGGCAGTACGACGCGGCGAACAGGCCGGCCGCCGCGGACGCGATGAGGATGATCACCGCCGCGGCGGAGAACGGCGAGCGCCGGAAGCGCTCCCACCGCTCCGCCGTGGTCAGGTCCCTGCGGTGCGGATGCTCCCGGGACGGCGCCGGCCCGTCGGACGGCGCCGGGGAGGAGGGCGGCGGCTCGGGCGGCGGAGAGGAGGGCTCGGGGCTGCTCATGACGAGAGGCGGGTTCCCGGAATGGCCGAAAATATGCTCACGCCCGGGGTGTCGGGCGCTGTGACGCCAGCCGGTTCGGGGTGTCGCCGTCCAGGTCCGCGCAGAACGCCCCCACCACGTCCGCGAGGTGGTCCAGGGACTCGGCCACGTACAGGACGGGCTGGTAGCCGGTGATGGTGTATGGGGTGGCGGTGACCGCGACCGGATCCAGCGGCCGTGGCTCCGCGGCCGGGAAGCGGGCGATCTCCCCGTAGCTGGACAGCAGCGCCGCCCCGTACGCCCGGAGCCGTCCGCCCTCCCTGACCAGGCCGTACTCCATCGTGAACCAGAACATCCGGCTGAGCGGTTCGACGGCCCGCGGGGTGCGCGCCCGCCGCGCCGCCTCGCCGAAGAGCCGGTACAGGGCGGCGAAGCGGGGCGAGGCCAGTTGCGGTCCGTGGCCGGCCAGGTCGTGCAGGGCGTCCGGCTCCGGGCTGTACAGGGGGACCGCGGGGTGGCGCAGGTACTGCGCCGCGTGGAACCAGCCGTCCGCCATCGCCCCGTACATCCGGTCGTTGTCCACGATCCCGCCCGCCGGGGTGAAGCGGAATCCGGTCAGCGACCGCAGTCGCGCGTTGACCTCCTCCTGCTGCGGCACATGGTCGCCGGGCAGGTCCAGGGCCTCGGCCGCCTCCACCACCTCCCGGCAGGCGTACCCGCGCCTGGCCGCGGTGACGGCCGTGTGGGCGAGCCGCCATGTGGCGTGCTCGCCCTCGCTGTACGCCACCGCGGGCGCGGGCCGCCCCGGCCGGCGCCCCAGCGCCAGCGCTCCCACGGCCCGCCGTCTGGCCAGGTAGACGGGGTCGGAGAACCCGGGGTGCCGGGCGGCGGGACCGAGCCGGCCGTCGGGGGTCACGGGGGTTCTGTCCGCCATGCCATCCATGATGGCAAATCGGGTGAATTGCGTCATGGCGGGATGGGTGGCCGTGGGCGGCCTGCGGCGGGGCGGCCGGTGGCGGGGCTGGGTGCGGTGGGGGTGCGGGATGCGGTCTGGTCCATGGGGGAGGGGGTCGCGGGGGGTGCGCCGCGAGGCGGCGGGGTGGTGGCGGGGGGGCGGGTGTGGGTGGCCGCCCGCCGCGTGGCCGGGCGCCGCCGCGCCCGCCTCCCGCGCCCCCGCCCTCACCCCGGTCTCCGCGCCTGTCAAGTCGCCCCTCGCACTTCGCGCCGCCGGAAAGGCCGCACGGCCCACCGGGCGATGACCGGTCCGCCCCCGTCCGTCCCGGTCCGCCTCCGGTCCGGGTCGCAGTCCGGCCCGGCCGGACGGGGGCGCTCGGCGGCGGTCGCCCCGGCTCCCCGTCCGCCGCGCCGCCCCCGTCGCCGCCACCGCCCCGCCCCCGTCCGGCCCGGTGGGAACGGCGCCGCTCCGGCGGTTCCCCGCCGAGTCGGAATCGGCCGGAAACGTCGCGTGCATTGGTATGGACATGCTAAGTCGCCGAGGGCTACCTTTACCTTGGTCTAGACCAAAGCGCTGCACGTGGCCGGCTCACCGTGCCCCCCGAAGGTGCACAGAAACCCTCACGTTCTCTCAGGAGCGAGCATGCGCAGGAAACTCAGCGCGGCCGTCGTGGGCCTCACCCTGGTCGGCGTCCCCCTCTTCGCGAGCGGCACCGCCCAGGGCCACGGCTACACCGACAGCCCGACCAGCCGTCAGCAACTGTGCGCCAACCGCACCGTGCAGAACTGCGGCGACATCGTGTACGAGCCGCAGAGCGTCGAGGGGCCCAAGGGCTTCCCGGCGGCGGGCCCCGCCGACGGCCTGATCTGTGCCGGCGGCAACTCCCGGTTCGCCCAGCTCGACGACCCCCGCGGCGGCACCTGGCCGGCCACGCGGGTCACCGGCGGCCAGAGCTACAACTTCAACTGGCGGTTCACCGCCTCGCACGCCACGACCGACTTCAGGTACTACATCACCAAGGACGGCTGGAACCCGAGCCAGCGGCTGACCCGGGCGGCCCTGGAGAACACGCCGTTCCTCACCGTCCCCTACAACGGCACCCGGCCCGGCTCCACCGCGAGCCACTCCGGGAGGATCCCCTCCGGCAAGTCGGGCAAGCACCTGATCCTGGCCGTGTGGACGGTCCACGACACGGGCAACGCGTTCTACGCCTGCTCCGACGTCCAGTTCTGACCACCGGACCCTCCGGCCCCTCCTCGCGCCCCCTGCGAGGAGGGGCCTTCCCGTGCGCGCGCGCCCGGGGCGCGCGACATGTCGCCCGACACCGGCACAGCGGGTCCGCCCCCGTGCGGCCCGAGCCGCGACCGACGCTCCGGCGCGCCCGGGCCCAGCCTCCACCGCGGCTCCGTGCGACCGCGAGCCGGAGCCGACCCCCGCTCCAGGTCCACATGCTGAGAATGATCGGGTTCCGCTTGGGGTTACGGAGCGGGACCGACCGATCACCCGAGTCTCCTCAGCGTCGAGGATCCCAGGGAGTGGCCACCATGCCCGCAGACAGCACCAGGCGCCCCGCCGGCTCCCTCTCCCTCCGGGAGAGCGACTTAACGGGCGGGAGCCCGCAGGCCCTGGCCGAGATCTCCGCAACGGCGCGGAAAACCCTGGACGAATTCGGCTACGTCTACCTGTGCGACGTGCCCGCCGAGTTCGACCACCCGTCCTTCCTCTCCGGTTTCGGTGAGTTCATGCCCCAGTACGACGGAAAGCTCGTCTGGGACCTCACCCCCGAACCCGACATGGACGACGTGTACCACTCCAGGAACACCCGGGCGCTCGTCCCGCACACCGAGGCGTACGAGTACCCCGGCCCACCGCCGCGCTACCTGGCCCTGTGGTGCGTGCGCCCCGCGCAGGGCCCCGGCGGCGAGACCACCCTGGCCGACGGCCGCGAGTGGCTCGGGACCTTCACCACCGAGGAACTCGACCACATGCGCACCCACCCCTACGAGTGGCACAGCAGCGAGGGCCTGGCCCGCAAGGACATCCACCTCAGCAACCGCCACCCGATCCTCAGCGAGCACCGGGGGCACACGGTGCTGCGCTACTCGGCCAACAACGTCGAGGACGTGGACGACGGCTTCCTGCCCGGCTACGTCCAGCGCGGTGTCGAGTTCTTCGACAAGACGCACATCGCCGTCCGCATCGAGCGCAACGCGCTGCTGGTGTGGGACAACTGGCGGATGCTGCACTCCAGGACCGCCTTCAAGGACCGCGGGCGGCACCTCAAGCGCGTGCTGATCGCCGCATGAGCGGGCAGCCGCGGCCGGACCGCGGCCCGCGCGGGTACACCAGGACGATCGGCATCGTCGGCGGACTCGGCCCCCTGGCCGGCGCCAACTTCTACCGCTGCGTGGTGGAGGCCGCCGAGGCCGGGTCGGACCAGGAGCACCCCCGCGTGGCCTTCGTGTCCGACCCCGCCGTCCCCAGCCGCATCGCCCACCTGCAAGGCCGCGGCCCCTCCCCGCTCCCGCAACTGACCGAGGTCTGCCGGACCCTGGTCGCGGCGGGCGCGGGCGTGCTGGCCGTGCCCTCGGTCACCACCCACGCCTACGTCCCGGAGCTGGCGGCGCGACTGCCCGTCCCCGTGGTGGACGCGCTGGACGCGGCCGCCGCGGCGCTGCGGGACGCCGGGGCGGCCCGGGTGGCGCTCGCCGTCACCACCCCCGCCCGCGACTGCGGGCTGCTGGAGCGCCGCCTCGCCGAGGCCGGCATCTCCTGCGTCCACCCCGGCGCGGCGGACCAGTCCGCGGTGCAGGCCGTGGTCGAGGGGGTGAAGGCCGGGCGGCCGCTGCCCGAGCTGGCCCGCCGCCTGGACGACGTCCTCGCCGGGCCCTGGGCCCGGGAGGCGGACACCGCGCTCATCGGGTGCACGGACATCTCCCCGCTCGCCGCGCACATCGAGAGCAAGGCGGCCGACATCGCACGGATCTACGCGCGGGCCGTGCTGGACGCCGCTGTCTAGGCCCGTCGCCGCGTCCCCGTCGTCGCCCGCGGGGCAGACGGGGACGCGACGACAGGCCCCGTGACCACCACCCCCTCCCCGCCGCCGGTCCCGCGTCCACCACGCGGGACCGGCGGCACCCCTGCCGCCCCGGACACCGGCCCGGCGCGGCGGTCACCGCACAACGGCACGCACCCGGAAGGACCCGGATGGACCTCGGCGGCATCGGCGTGGAGATCGACCCCGGCACGCTCGCCCTGCTGCTCGTCGTGGCCGCCCTCGCGGGCTGGATCGACGCCGTGGTGGGCGGCGGGGGACTGCTCCAGGTCCCGGCGCTGCTGCTGGCCATGCCCGACATCGCCCCCGCCACCGCCCTGGGCACCAGCAAGGTGGCCGCCATCGCGGGCACCGCCGTCGCCGCCGCCACCTACGCCAGACGCACCCCCGTGGACACCCGGTTCGGGGTGCTCACCGGCACCGTCGCCTGCGCCTTCGCCGGGCTCGGGGCGCTGACCGCCAGCGCCCTGCCCGAGGACCTGTTCCGCCCCGTGATCATCGTGGCCCTGGTCGGCGTGGCCGCGTTCCTCGCCTTCCGCCCCGACTTCGGCACCACCGCGCGCGCCACCGAGCCCGGCCGGGGCCGCAAGGCGGCCGCGGTGCTCGTGGCGGGCTGCGCCCTCGGCTTCTACGACGGTTTCATCGGCCCCGGCACCGGCACCTTCCTGATCCTGGCGCTGACCGGCCTGCTCGGCCTCGACCTGGTGCGCAGCTCCGCCACGGCGAAGATCGTCAACCTCATCACGTACCTGGGCGCCATCACCGTCTTCGCGCTCGGCGGGCATGTGATGTGGCTGCTGGGCGGCGGCATGGCGGTGATGAACATCGCGGGCGCCCGCCTGGGCGCCACCATGACCCTCACCCGCGGGGCGCGCTTCGCCAGGATCGCGCTGATGGTGACGGTGTGCGGGCTGGCCGTGCGGCTGAGCTTCTCCGGCTGAACCCCTCCGGCTGTCCGTGGCGGTGACTACAGTGTCACCCGACGTGTTCGGCTGATTCCGGGGGGAACGCTGTGCGCAGAGGGCTGGGGTACGGGGACGCGCTGCGGGTGCTGGGCGGGGACCCGCCGGCGATCGCGGCGCTGGACCGGGCGCTCCCCGGCCTGCTGTCCGGGGTGACGGGCGGGGCGAGTGGCCTGCTGCTCAGTCTGTTCGACGCCCAGGGGCGGCTCTTGGGGCGCGGGCGCGACCTGGCGACCGGTCTGCGGGAGCGGCTGGGCGGCGCCGGGCGGGTGGAGCGCACCCGGCGCCTGGAGGCGGCGCACGCCGTGCTCGTGGTGACCGCGTACTTCACCGCCCTCGGCGAGGTGCGGCTGCCGTTCGACGTGCGGAGGCTGGAGCTCGACGGGGACGACCAGGCGCGGCTGGCGCTGGGGGCGCAGCGGGCGGCGCGGGAGCTGACGGAGATGGTGGCGCGCCAGGCGCCGCCGCGGCCGGGGCCGCAACTGCCGTACGAGAGGTTCCTCAAGGAGCTGGAGGTGTGGTACCGGCTGCTGTCCACCCGGGTGACCGACTTCGCGCGGGGCCTCGCGCTCTGGGACGAGCTGGACCACACCGGCCGCTCGGAGACCCCGCGGATCCTCGGCCGGGCGGTGGTCCGCGCCGCGCTCGACCACTACCAGGAGCTGTACGCCAGGCTCTGCGGAGACGTGCCGGAGTTCGCCCTGTGGATGGGCCAGGCCGAGCACCAGGCCACCAGGGAGGAGGTTCGCCGGGCGCTGACCGGCGTGGAGCGGCTGCTGGCGTCGCTGTCCACCGCGGCGTCACCGGCGTCGGTGGCCCGCGACCTGTCGGCGGCGTACCGGGCCGCGCTGCACCGCCCCATCCTCACCGAGGGGGAGACCCCCGCGGGCATGCGGCTGCCGACCCTGGAGGACGGCTACCTCGACCCGGACTTCCGGATCCGGCAGGCGGCGGGGCAGGGGCACCCGGGGGACGAGGGGTGGTGGAGCGGCGCGGCCGTCCGCTCCGACCTGACGGACTGCCTGGCGGGACTGCTCACCTCGCCGGGGGCGACGGCGGCGCCGCTGGTGGTGCTGGGGCAGCCGGGCGCGGGCAAGTCCGTGCTGACCAAGGTGCTCGCGGCCCGGCTGCCGCGGGAGGAGTTCCTGCCGGTGCGGGTGGTGCTGCGGGAGGTGCCCGCGGAGGCGGAGATACAGGACCAGATCGAGTACGCGGTGCGGGCGGCCACGGGGGAGCGGACCTCCTGGCCGGAACTGGCCCGGGCGGCGGGCGGCGCGCTGCCGGTGGTCCTGCTCGACGGCTTCGACGAGCTCCTCCAGGCCACCGGCGTCAGCCAGTCCGACTACCTGGAGCGGGTGGCCCGCTTCCAGCAGCGCGAGGCCGACCTGGGGCGGCCGGTGGCGGCGGTGGTCACCAGCAGGACGGCGGTGGCCGACCGGGCCCGGTACCCGGAGGGCGCGGTGACGCTGCGTCTGGAGCCGTTCCGCCGGGAGCAGGTGGAGAGCTGGGTCGGCGTCTGGAACCGGTACAACGAGGGGTACTTCGTGGAACGGGCCCTGCGGCCGCTGGCCGTGGAGACCGCCCTCCGGCAGCGGGTGCTGTCCTGCCAGCCGCTGCTGCTGCTGATGCTCGCCCTGTACGACGCGGACGCCAACGCGTTGCAGCGGATGGGCGACTCCCTGGACGAGACCGCGCTGTACGAGGAGCTGCTGGCGTCGTTCGCCCGGCGCGAGGTGGGCAAATCGGGCGGGGCGCTGCCCGGCCCGGCGCTGGACCGGCTGGTGGAGCAGGAGCTGCAACGGCTCTCGCTCGTCGCCTTCGGCATGCTCAACCGGCGCCGGCAGTGGATCACCGGGGAGGAGCTGGAGCAGGACCTGACGGCGCTGCTGGGGCAGCCCGCCGTCGCCACGGACACCTTCCGGGCACCGCTCACCCGGGCGGACGCGGCGCTGGGGCGCTTCTTCTTCGTCCAGCGCGCCCAGGCGCTGCGCGAGGGCGACCGGCTGCGGACCTACGAGTTCCTGCACGCCACGTTCGGCGAGTACCTGGTGGCCAGGCTGACGGTGACGCTGGCCTGCGGCTTGCTCGACCAGCGCCCCGCACTCGCGGTCGGACCCGCACCGCTCGACGACGACCTGCTGTACGCGCTGCTCTCCTACGCGCCGCTGTCCTCCCACCAGTTGCTGCGGTTCGTGCGGGGCACCTGCGGGCACCGGCTGGCGCCGGGGGAGCGGGAGCGGCTGGCCGGACTCCTCGTCCGCATCCTCGCCGACAGCGCACACCGCACCGGCGACCCGCACCCCGGCTACCGCCCCGCGCGGACGGCCGTCGCTTCCCGGCACGGCGTCTACAGCGCCAACCTGGTGCTGCTCACCCTCGCCCTGGGCGGCGAGACCCTGGGCCGCACCCTCTTCCCCGACTCCGGCGACCCGCCCGAGACCTGGCACCGCACGGCACTGCTGTGGCGTTCGTCGCTCACGGAGGAGGACTGGGCGGGACTGGCCCTGGCCCTGGAGATGACACCGGTGTGGGACGGGAGTCGGCGGGACGTGCGGGTGGGGCTGACCGACGGTCCTGGGGGCACCCCGGCGCCCGTCGATCCCCGCTGGCACTACGAGGGTGGCCGCGCCGGCTCCTTCTCGATGCGGCGTTCCTACACGGGGGAGGTGTGGCACAAGGCCGCCGTGTCCGGCGGCACCAGCGACTCCATGCTTCTCCACGCCCTCGAACCGGTGTTCCGGAGGATTCCCTCGGCGCTGTTCACCGCCCAGGGGCCCGAAGGGGCCCCCGCCCATTCGGTGGCGCACGTCCTGTTGTCCATGTGGCTCGCCAGCGCGTTGGACGCGCCCCTGGACGAACTGGCGGCTGCCTACATGCGCTGCCTCCCGGTTCTGCGCGAGCCCGACCACGACACCCGGATCGCTGCGGCCCGGTTGCTCCTGAGTCAGATGCGCCTGGACGCCCCCCGGCTGCCACCGGACGTGGTGGAAACCCTTGTGGGGGAATCCCCCGGCGAGGTCGGCGACCTGCACGCCTTCGAGAGCCTGCTCAGTCTGGAGCAGGAGCGGGACGACGGGCTCGCCAGCTACCTCTGCGAGACCCTGTGCACCGACGGCGACCCCGCGAGCGTGCTCGCCGCCTGGCTCGCCGTTCACGCGGCCGGGGCCCTGCACCTCGGGTTCTTCCCCCAGACCCCCGCCGAGTTCTTCGCCTCCCTCGACATCGCCGCCGTCGAGGCCACCCACCCCCACCTCCTGCGCCACGCCCGCCGGGTGCTCACCGACCACTATCCGGACATACACCTGTGAACGGCACGTGTGCCCCGCCCCCGTCCGGGTACCCGCCCAGCCCGGGAAGCAGGCAAGCACAGGCAGGAGGTCGCAAGGCAACCATGAGCGAATACGAGACCACCCGCACCTTCCCCGCCCTCCCCGAGATCGTGTTCGACGAGGCCAGCGACCTGAACTCGCTGAACCGCTGGCTGCCCGGCGAGGTGCACGTCGATCCGGAGGAGCCCCCGGCCGCCACCGTCACCGTGCAGCACGGCGAGCACGCCGAGCGGGAGCGGGCGCTGGCTCGGGTGCGGCAGGAGCAGATGCGGGTGGAGTGGGGGACCCGCGACGAGGACCGGTACGCCGGGTGGCTCCAGGTCGCCGGGATCGGGCCGGGCGGCAGCGAGGTCACCGTGCACCTGTCGTTCTTCGAGGCGGACGCCGAACCCCCGCGGGAGCACGTGGAGCAGGCGCTGGAACGCAGCCTGGACCGGCTGGCCGAGCAGGTGCGGCTGCGGACCGAGACCGCCGAGTGACCGCCCGCGGGCACCACCCGCGCGGACCCGTCCGCGGTCTGACGTACCTTCGCCCGTCCGGGTGACACCCGGCGCCGGCCGCCCGGGCACGCCCGGACCCCGCGCCCTAGAACAGCGCGAACTGCCCCTCCGGGCCCTCCTCCTCGTGGGAGAGCACCGACGCCGGGCGGGCGGCGGCGGGTGGGGCGGGCAGGACGCCCGCCTCCTCCAGGTCCGCCGCGGTGACGGCGGGTGAGCCCGCCACCGCGCGGACCAGACCGGCCTGCTCCGGGTGCAGCTCCTCCAGCAGCGCCAGCACCGTCACCAGGTCGATCAGCTCCGTCGTCCACTCCCGGGGCCACGCCGCGGGGTGGACCGCCTCCAGGGAGCCCGGCTCCGCCTCGGGCCTGGTCCGCGCGGCGAACCACTCCCGCAGCACCCACCCGCCGCCAGCCCGGTACTCCCACGCCGCCGCGGGCACCGGCGCCACCCTGCCCTCGCCGAGCAGCACCGCCTCCTGCCCGGCGTCGTAGCCGATCCCGCCGGGCAGGCCGGAGCCGGGCACCGCCTGCCGGACGAACGGGCGGCGTCCCCCGGGCATCCGGGGCCGGCCGGTCGGGCGGTCCGCACCGGGGTCGGCGCGGCGGGCACCGAAGGTGTGCAGCCACAGCACCCGCTCGCCGAGCGCCACCCCGCGCCGCCACACCTCGGCGGACGCCGTCAGCGGCACCGGCACCCGCGGGCCGCTCCTGACCGCCCCCGGGTGGGCGGTGAGCGCGGCCACCCAGGCCAGCACGTCCTCCGCCGCCACCGGCACGCCGAGCCTGGCGGACAGCGCCGCGGTCAGCCCCGGCGCCAGGTTCGCGGCGCGGCCGCCCGGCAGGCGGTAGGCGGGCAGCACCCGGCCGGCGCCCCTGGCGCGGTGCCCGTCGGGCAGTTCGGCGCAGAACGTCACCGCGGGGCCCGGCGCCTCCGGGGTGTGCGGCTGGACGACGGCGAACACCTGCGCGTCGTCCGCCACCCGCCACAGCTCGGGCCTGGCCCGGTCCAGCAGCCGCTGGTCGGGCAGCAGCCACAGCCGGTCGAACGCGCCGTGCCGGATCCGCACCGGCTCCGGGCAGGGCCCGACCTCGCGGGACAGCCGGGTGGTGGGCGCGGCCCGGCCCGGCAGTTGGGTGACGGCCGAGTCCGTGGTGCGCGCCCGCGTCGGCCGGAACAGCCCGGCGCGCCGCTCCGGGTCCGCCGCGGCCAGCAGCCGCCACCGCGCGGCCAGGGTCTCCGGGGACGGCGCCGCCACCCAGTCCCGGCCGGTGCGCAGGCCGGGCACGGACCACGGCATCAGCTCGTCAAGACGGGGAGCGGAGCCGAAGGCCGCCTCCGCGCGCCCCGGCGCCGCCGGCGCTCCGGACACCTGGACCACCACCCGCGTCTCGCCCCTCCCGAAGGGTTCGGCTGCCCGCCCGGAATGGTATCGAGCGGCGCCGACGGCGGCGGGACGGCCACCGGAGCCGGCCCGCCGCCGGTCGCGGACTGGACTTTCGTCGGTGTCCCGCGCCGTCCCGCGGACCGTACCGTCTACTCGTGAGAACCACCACGCACCAACCCCTGCGGCGCTGGGCCGGCCCGCTGCTGCTGGGCGCCGCGGCGGCGGCCGTCGCCGCGAGCCTCGCCGACATGCGGCTGGTCCTGCTCGCCGTGCCCCCCGCGGTGCTCGCCGGGCGGTGCGCCCGGCGGGCCGGGCCCGTGGCGCTGGGCTTCGCCGTCGTCCTGGCCGCCGCGGTGGCCTGGGCGCTGGCCCTGCCCTCGTGGACCGCGGAGAGCAGCAGTTTCGTGGCCGCCGCCGTCTTCGGGGCGCTGCTGCCGTGGCTGGTCGGCCGGTCCTGGCGGCAGTCCAGGGAGCTGGTGTGGGCGGGCTGGGAGCGCGCCGAGCGGCTCCAGCGCGAGCAGCGGCTCATCGCCGAGCAGGCGCGGCTGCGGGAGCGGACCAGGATCGCCCAGGACATGCACGACGCGCTCGGGCACGAGCTGAGCCTGCTCGCCCTGCGGGCCGGCGCGCTGAAGGTGGCCCCGGGGCTCGACCCGAGGCACCGGGCGGCCGCCGCCGAGATCAGGGCCGGGGCCGCCGCCGCGGTGGAGCGGCTCGGCGAGGTCATCGGGGTGCTGCGCGAGGAGTCCGGCGGCACGGCGCCGCCCCTGCCGTCCGGCGCCGGCCTCGCCGGCCTGGTGGAGCGGGCCGCGGACAGCGGCGTCGCCGTGCAACTGGACGTCGTGGGCGACCCGGACGGGGTGCCGCCGATGGTGGCGCACGCCGCGTTCCGGGTGGTGCAGGAGGCGCTGACCAACGTCGCCAAGCACGCGCCCGACGCCCCCACCACCGTCCGGGTCGGCTACGGCACGCGCGAGACCTGGGTGCGGGTGGTCAACGGGCCGGGCGCCGCCCCGGACGGCGGCGCGCCCTCCGGCGGGCGCGGCCTGATCGGGCTGCGGGAGCGGGTGCGCGTGGTGGGCGGCACCCTGGAGTGCGGGCCCGCCCCGGACGGCGGGTTCGCCGTCTCCGCGCAACTGCCCCACGAGAAGCCGCCCGGGTCCGCGGGCGGCCCGCCCGAGCCGGCGGAGGCGGGCGAGCTGCGCCACGCGCGCCGCAGGGTCGGCCGCCGCCTGCTCGTCGCCGTCACGCTGCCCCTCGCGGTCGGCGCCGTCCTCACCGGCGCCCTCCAGGGCTGGTCCGTGTACGCCACCGAGCGCTCCGTGCTCGACCCCGCCGACTTCGCCCGGCTGCGCCCCGGGCAGGACCGGGCCGCGGCGGAGCGGTACCTGCCGGACCGGCAGGCGCCGGTGCGGCCGCCCTCCGGCGGGCCGTCCGGCCCCGGTGTCGACTGCGCGTACTACGCGATGACCAGCAACCCCTGGCACGACAGGTCGGGCGACCTGTACCGGGTGTGCTTCCGCGGCGGCCGGGTGCTGTCCGCGGACGCGCTGGTCGCCGGGGACGACGCCCTGATCGAGCGGGAGGCGCGGTGATCCGGGTGGTCGTGGCCGACGACGAGCCGATGGTGCGGGCCGGGGTGCGGGCGGTGCTGTCCGCCGACCCCGAGGTGGAGGTCGTCGCCGAGGCGGGCGACGGGCGGGCCGCGGTGGAGGCGGTGCAGCGGCACCGCCCCGACGTGGCCGTGCTGGACATCCGCATGCCCGGCACCGACGGCATCGCGGCCACCGCGGAGATCCGCAGGACCGTCCCCGGCACCGCCGTGGTGGTGCTGACCACGTTCGGTGAGGACGACTACATCATCCGGGCCCTCGCCGACGGCGCCAGCGGCTTCCTGGTCAAGTCGGGGGAGCCGGAGGAGCTGATCGCGGGCGTGCGGGCCGCCGCGGAGGGCGCCGCCTACCTGCCGCCCAAGGTCGCCGCCCGCGTCGTCGCGCACCTGGCCGCCACCGGGGCGGGCCGGGACGCGGCGCGCCGCGACGGGGCCAGGGAGCGGGTGGCGCGGCTGACCGGGCGGGAGCGCGAGGTGCTGGCGCTGCTCGGCGCGGGGCTGTCCAACGCGGAGATCGCCCGGCGCCTGCACGTGGTCGAGGGCACGGTGAAGGCGCACGTCAGCTCGATCCTCTCCCGCCTCGGCGTGCGCAACCGCGCCGCCGCCGCGGTGGTGGCGCACGAGGCCGGGCTCGTGCCCCCGCCGCGGCGGTGACGCGCCGCCCCGCTACCGGCGTGCGGCCGCGACGACCGGTCCCAGCCCGCGCACCCGGCCCGCCGCGCGCACCAGCCGCGCGGTGGGCGGGAGCAGCGCGGTCACCACGGCCGCGGCCACCGCGGCGCCGAGGGCGAGCCCGGCCAGCACGTCGTGCGGGTAGTGCACGCCCACCAGCACCCGCAGCGCGGCGGCGAGCACGCCCAGCGGCAGCGTCACCGCCGCCAGACGCGGCCACGCCAGCGCCAGGCCCACGGCGAGCGCGCCCGCGATCGTGGCGTGGTTGGACGGGAACGACCAGTCGCCCGCCGCCGGGCAGGCCGCCACCGGATCCACCCCGCCGACCGCGCGGCACGGCCGCTCCTCGTCCACCGCCAGCTTCACCCCCTCGCTGACGGCGTACGCGGCCGCCGCCCCGACGCCGGTGAGCACGGCCGCCGCCACCCGCCGCCCGTCCCCGCCGCGCCCCGTCCACCACGCCAGCACCAGCAGCAGCCCCAGCACCACCAGGCTGCCCTCACCGGCGAGCTCGGCCGCGGTGTGCACCCACGCGGGCGTCCCGTCCAGCCACTCCACGGCCGACCGGTACACCGAGACCGACGTCCCGCCGGTCACCTCCACGGGGTCCGGGTCCCCCACACCTCCCGGCGCGAGCAGCGCCACCGCGCCACCGCCCGCCGCGGCCACCGCCACGGCCGCCGCCGGCCGCCGCAGCGCGGACCCGATCCCCGCGCCGTTCCTCTTCGTTGCCTTGGGCTTCGTTGCCATGGGCGCCCAACCTAGGGACGGCGGCACCACCCGCCATCAGGCGAAAGGCAGCTCGGGCACTGGACGAAAGTCGGGGTGGGACCGCCCCGGGGCCGACCGGGACCCGCCGCCCCGGCCGGCCCCACCCCCCGCCCCTCCCCGCACCAGGGCCCGACCCCGGTGCGGTACGGTCCTGCCCATGCCCGGATCGCCCCAGCACGCCGCCGCCGACGACCTCGACCTGGCCGTGGGCCTGGCCGTGGCCGCCCTCGGGGGCGTGCCCGCGGGTGCCTGGGACGAGCGGGCCGGCTCCCTGGAGTGGACCCGCTGGGAGACCGTCGAGCACCTCGCCGACGACCTGTTCGCCTACGCCGTCCAGCTCGGCCCGGCCGTACCGCCGCTGGACCGCGAGGTCCCGTTCGCCTACGGGCCCCGCCGCCCCGGCGGCCCCGCCAACGCCGTCCACGCCGACCGCGCGGCCGGGCCCGCCGGACTGGCCCAGGTCCTGGAGGCGAGCGGCGCCCTGCTGTCGGCGGTGGTGCGGACGCGGCCCGCGTCGGCGCGGGCCCACCACATCCACGGCGTCTCCGACCCCGAGGGCTTCGCCGCCATGGGCGTCGTCGAGACCCTGGTGCACACCCACGACGTCACGGCAGGGCTCGGCCTGCCCTGGGACCCGCCCGCCGCGGTGTGCGCCCGCGTGCTCGCGCGCCTGTTCCCGCACGCCCCCGGCGGCGCCGACCCGTGGCCCGCCCTGCTGTGGTCCACCGGCCGCGCCGACCTGCCCGGCCGCCCGCGCCCCGCCGCCTGGCGCTGGTACGGCGAGCCCCGGCCGCGGGGCTGACCGCCGCCGGGGGAAATCGGTGGATGCGGCCGGGCGGCCCGGCTAGCCTCGGCGCGCGTGACCAAACGACGCCGCAAGAAGCTGGCCAAGCGCCTCGTCCTGGCGGCGATGCTCGGCGAGGCCGCGGAAGTCCGGGCGCTGCTGCGGGCCGGGGCCGACCCGGCGGCACCCGACACCGAGGGCACCACGCCCCTGTACGCGGCCTCCGTGCACGGCGCCGCCGACATCGTCCGGGCGCTGCTGGCGGCCGGGGCCCCGCCGGACGCGGAGAGCGGGCACGGCACCGAGGGGACCCCGCTGTGCGGCGCCGCCTGCTGGGGGCACACCGAGGCGGTGCGCGCCCTGCTCGCCCACGGCGCCGACCCCGGCCTGCGGGAGGACGCGGGCACGGGGCGGTCCCCGCTGGAGTGGGCCCTGGCGGGCCCGCACCGGGAGACCGCCGCCGTGCTGCTCGCGGCGGGTGCCGGGACAGCACACCTAGGCGGCCACCGCCCCCCGCGCCGTCACCGTGAACCGCGTCTGGGCGAGGGCGCCGTTCACCGTCACCGCGAGGGTGGCCATGCCCGGGCGCAGCGCGGTCAGCCGTCCCGTCGCCGGGTCGAAGGCCGCGACGTGGCGGGGCCCGGCCCGCGACGGGTCGCCGATGTGCACGTTCGGGGACGCGGTCCAGTCGGCGCTCACCGGGTGGGCGGCCGGGACCCGGCGGGAGCCCTGGAGCACGGTGGCGGCGACCTCGCCGGTGGTGCCGGCGGACAGTTCCGCGGGCGCGGTGACGGCGAGGCCGTCCACATGGGCCCTGGTCTGCACGGTGATCCAGTCGGGGCCGCCCGCCCAGGGGCGGGCGCGGGCGGCGGCCCGCTCGGCGCGGGACAGCTCGTCCACGCCGATCAGGGACCAGCCGGTGAAGCCGCCGTCGGCGGGCGCGGTGGACGGGTTCTTGCCGGAGTTGCCGTTGACCAGGTACGGCACCCCGTCCACCCGGGAGGCGTGGAAGGTGCCGACGTGCGCGCCGATCAGGGCGGCGCCCTTGCCGGTGCCGCGGCGGAAGTCGGCGAGCCAGTCCTCCAGCAGCGCGGCCTCCTTGCGGTCGCCGAGCTGGCTGGCCCGCTGCGGGGTGGGGTCGCGCGGCGGCACGTGCTGGACGACCACCACCGAGCCCACCGATGGGTCGCCTGCGGCCCGCTCCAGTTGCTCGCGCAGCGTCTTGAGCTGCGCGAAGCCGCCGCCGCGCAGGGTCAGTGAGGAGGTGTCGAGGGTGACGAAGCGGGTGCCGCGGTGGTCGAACACCCGGGAGGCCGGGCCGAACTCGGCGACGAAGTTCCCGATGCCGCCGCCCATGACCTCGTGGTTGCCGGGGACGTACGTCCAGGGCACGGCGTCGCCGAGCTCCTCCTGGAGCACCCGGCGGGCGAAGGCCAGGTCCTCGGGCGAGCCCTCGTCCACCAGGTCGCCGTTGATCAGCAGCAGGTCGGGGCCGGCCGCCCTGATCTCGCGCAGGGTGCGGCGGGCCTGGGCGACGATCGCGCTGTCCGGGTCGCGGGCCACGAACTGGGCGTCGGACATCACGGCGAACCGCCAGTCGCGCCCCTGCGCCCCGGCCGCGGAGCCGATCAGCGGATCGGGCGCGGGCCGGTCGGCGGGCAGGGCGACGTCCGGCGGGACCTGCGCGGTCAGCCCGTCGATGGTGATCCGGCCGGTGTACTGGCGGGCCGCGGCGGTCTCCGCCAGGTAGAAGCGGTGGACCCGCAGCGGGTACGCCACGCCGGGGGGCACGGTGAAGGTGACGTGCCGCCAGCCGGTCCAGGTCACGTACGGGCCGCGCAGCAACTGGTCGGTGCCCGCGCCGTCCTTCAGGTGCAGGGTGGGCCAGGCGCCGTTGCCGTCGCCCTTGATCCACAGGCCGAAGGAGCGGGGCTGGCCGTCCACGGGGACCTGCCGGGGCGGGTTGGCGTAGGCGGCGCGGGTGGCGGTGGAGCGGCTGAAGTCGTAGACGAGGTCGAGCCCGGTGCCGGTGTGCCCGTCGGGGGTGGCGGCCACCGAGCCGGAAGCGCGGGCCTGGGTGAACGTCCACTCGCCGGCGTCGTCGAAGGAGGCGACCTCGCGGTCGTCGAGGCCGACGGTGACGGCGAGGACCGTGCGCACCCGCCCGACGGCGACGGTCACCTGCCCGGCGGCGCGGTCGGTGCGCGCCCGGACGGAGAAGGTGCCGTCGGCGCGAGGCGCGATGTCGAACAGGTCCCGGTCGTAGGTCAGGGCGACGTCGGCCGGCTCGACGGGGGCCTCGGCGCCGTGGGCGTCCAGGCCGACCACGCCGAAGCCGCCGGTGGCCCGGGCGTCGGCCAGGCCGATGACGCGGGTGGTCGGCTGGAGGCGGGCCAGGTCGTCCAGGACGGTCAGCCGGACGGCGCCGGTGGCGCGGCCGCGGCGGGCGGTGACCTCGGTGGTGCCGCCGCGGCGCGCGGTGAACACGCCGTCGGCGGAGACCCGGCCGACCCCGGGGTCGCGCACCCGCCAGGACGGCGCGCCCGCGGCCGGGCCGTAGGTCTCGTCGTGGCCGGCGGCGGTGAGCCTGCGGGTCAGGCCGGGGAACACCCGCTCGGGGTGGCCGCCGCGCACCGGTCCCGTGGTGGGCGCGGCGGCGGGCGGCATCGCGGTCTCCACCCAGTAGCCGGTCAGGCGCCCGCTGCCGTCGGGGGCGGTGAACGCCAGGCCGTTGGGGACGGTGCGTTCGCTGCCGTCGGAGGGGGAGTTCTCCACCTGCACGGCGTCGCTGCCGGGCTCGCGGGCGACCAGGGTGGACGAGCCGCCGCCGTCGAGGTTGAGCGCGTTGTGGGCGCCGGCCCGCTCCATCATCAGGCCGAGCTCGGTGAGGGTGACGCCGCCGCTGTCGGCCTGCCGCCCGTCCACGGTCAGCACGTGCATGGTGCGGCCGTCCCGGGAGAAGCCCACGGCCGTGCGCGGCGCGGCGGTGTTGTTGCCCTCGCCCTCGTGGCCGATCGGCTCGCCGTCCACGACCAGCAGCTCCCGGCCGCCGACGGCGGTGCGGGGCACCGGGCCCCCGTCGGAGGTGCGGGGCCGGTACTCCAGCGACACCGGGTCGCCGGGGGCGAGCGCGGCCAGGGCCTCGGCGCCCGCGTCCCGGCCCACCAGGACCGTGGTGCCCGGCGGCAGCGGGCCGCTGCCCGGCGCGGTGGCGGCGGAGGCGACGCGGCCGTCGGCGACCGCCACCTCGGCGGTGCGCGCGGCGCCGTCCACGGTCAGGGCCCGGTCGGCGCTTCCCCACGCGGCGGTGTAGGCGCCGATGCCGTCCGCGGGCACGTTCGCGGCGTTGAGCGCGGCCAGCGGGCGCGGCCCCGAGGGCAGCGTCACCGTGCCCTCGAAGTACAACTGGAGGACCCGGCCGGCGTCGCCGGGCCCGATGCCCACGGCCCGGGTGGCGGTGGGCGCGGGGGAGTGCACCGGCCGCCCGTCCTTGACGCCGGGGCCCTGCGGGGCGCCGGTCTGGTTGATGTCGAAGAAGTCGCCGTTGATCGCGGCGACGGTGCGCCGGCCGGGGCCCGGGTCGTGCGCCGCGGCGAGCTCGGAGACGGTGCGGCGGGCGGCGACCTCACCGGGGTGCAGGTAGTCCACGCGCGCCCCGGCGGCGAGGTCCACCGACAGGGCGTCCACCCGCAGCCACTTGTCGGACTCCAGCCGGTCGTACGAGGTCAGGTGGACCCCGGGGGCGACGGGACGGGCCGAGCGGGCCGTGGTGACGCCGTCCCCGTCCGCCACCGAGAGCGTGCCGCCCGCGGCGTCGCGGGGACCCGGCGGGGCGACCGGGCGCAGCATCTGCTCGGCCGACCGGGGCAGCGGCTCGGGGGCGGGCTCGGCGGAGGCCGGGCCGGCCGGGCCGAGGGCGAGCGCGGTGGCCAGGGCCGTGGCGGCGGCGAGCACCGACACGGGTCTGGACAGGGCTGGGTGCACGGCGACTCCCGTGGGCGTTCGGTTGCGGGCGGCGGACAGGCGTCAGCGCACCAGCATCGCCGCGCGCCTGACGGCACACCAGCACCCCGGGGCGACAACCACGGAAACAGGCCGGAACGCTCCGCTGAAGGAGCGTGCCGCCCCGCGTGGCCCGCGCCCCTCCACGCGGGCCCGCGCGGCCCGGGACGCCCGGGCCGCGCGGGGCCTGCCGCGGCCGGTCAGAAGATCCTGCGGCCCAGCAGCGCCTCCTTGGTGGCCTCCCGGCCGAAGCCCAGCATGATCCGCCTGACCTCGGGCGGGGCTTCGCGCAGCGCCCACCACATCGTCTTGGCCATCACCGCCGGCCTGGGGTCGATGAAGCGCTGGGCGCGCTGGTCCCAGCCGTAGTACCGCGGGACGTACTCGGCCTTCGACAGCCGCCCGTGCAGCGTGTCCGCGGCCTCCTCGGCGGTGACCTCCCCGGCCTCGTACGCCTCGCACTGGCGCACCATGTCCTCGAACAGCTCGCGGTAGCCCTCGTGGTCGGCCCAGTGCAGGTCCTGGTTCCTGGCGTTCTCCAGCTCGAGCAGGTGCTGCTCGTCGCCGGTCCTGCGCCACCGGCGGAAGGCCTCGTGCGCGCGGAACGACCCCGCGTTGGAACCCCACGCCCAGATCCGGAACACCGCCGCCCACAGGTCGTAGTGCTCGAAGGAGATGAACGAGGCGTTGACCAGCCGGTCGTTGCCGTCGAGCAGCGCCTGCTGGATGCGGTCCACGTCCGCGAACCGCTCCGCCGAGAAGTCGCCGTCCCGCAGCGCGCGCAGCACCCGCCACGCCAGGACGTTGACGATCTCGCAGGTGTTGGCCATGCCCCGGGAGAACAGCGGGTCGATGAAGCCCGCGGCGTGCGACAGCAGCGCCCAGCGGTCGCCCACCGTGCGCGAGGACGAGTACTGGAGCCGGTCGGTGCGCACCCACTCCCGCATCGGGCGGGCGCCGGCGAACTGCCTGGCCACGTCGGGGAATCGGTTGACGTGGTGCCAGAACTCCTGCTCCGGCGTGAGGCTGTGGTCGATCGGGTACCGGCGCGGGTCGAGGGTGAGCCCGACGCTGCACAGCGGGTTGCGGGAGCTGGGGTCGTTGTCGAACGGGATGACCCAGAACCAGCCGCGCTCGAACAGGTGGTGGATCGTGCCCTCGTACCAGGGGATCGGGGGCCGGTCGTGCGCCGGGCGGTCGAAGACCTCGTCGGTGTTCGGCACCCCGATCATGTGGTTCCAGATGGAGCGGGAGTGGTGCTTGTAGCGGCACGGGTTCTCCCGCAGCCCGAACTTCTCGGCGATCACCGAGCGGTAGCCGCTGGCGTCCACCACGTACCGGGCCCGCAGCTCCTCACCGCGGTCCGAGGCGATGGTGGCCCCGGCGTCGTCGAAGTCCACCGACGCGATGCGGAACCGCTGCCGCACCGTGCAGCCGTAGGAGATCGCCGCGCGCAGCAGGTAGGCGTCGGTGTCCTGGCGGTAGAAGTGCGCCGTCGGGTGGATCAGCTTGGTGAAGTTGTACATGGTGACCTCGGCCGGGTCCTGCGGCCTGCCCTCGTGGTGCTGGAGGAAGCCGAAGTGGTTCTTCGCCCCGTTGGACGGGCCGATCAGGCGCTGGCAGCCGGTGAACGTGGACAGCGTCGTCAGCTCCGGCACCCGGTAGCGCGCCGCCATGGTGCGCAGGGTCACCAGCATGTTCGGGATCGTCGACTCGCCGATCGCGAACTTCGGGTGCTCGCTCTGGTCCACCATCAGCACCCGGGCGCCGTTCCGGGCCAGTATCGCGCCCAGCATGGAGCCGCCGAGCCCGGTTCCGATGACGGCGACGTCGAACATCTGGTCGTCGTTGTTTCGCGTGTCATGCACGGAGGTCCTCCGTTGGTAGGTCGGCGCCCCGCGTTCCGCGCGGGCACCGGCGGGTGGAAGCGGGTGGCGTCACCGCGGGGCGCGCAGCCGCAGCCGCTCGCCCACCACCGGCCAGGTGGCGGCCGCGTGCCTGAGCTCCTCCTTGGGGAGGGACTCGCCCCGGCCGAAGCGGGCCCTGGCGAACAGCAGCAGCCCTTCGAGGGTGAGCCTGCCGATGTCCTTCGGCGCGGTCCGCCTGGACCACCGCACGGTCTCCGCCATCCTGTGGGTGGGCAGCACCGTCCACTGGTGGCCGGGCTTGTGCATGCCGAAGACCGGCGGGGTGAACTCCTCCTCGCCGAGCAGGCGCATCAGGTCGGCCGCGGCCCTGGCCGGGTCCTCCTCGCCGCGCTCCACCGCCTGGAGGCGCTCGTTCGCCTCCTGGAAGAACCGCATGGCCGGCGCGTACGGCCCGTCGCCGGGCAGCTTCCTGCCGCACCACCAGGGCTGCTCGAGGAAGGCCAGCTCCTCGGTGTCCCGGCTGCCGAGGTACTTGGCGTACCTGCGGTTGATCTCGTAGGTGGACATGATCTGCCGGGTGTGCCACACCCGCCACCACACGTCCCACAGCGCGAAGTCCCGGAAGGCCACGAAGGCGTTCGCGCACAGGTCGTCGTGCCAGTCGAGCAGGCCCTGCACCAGCTCCTGCACGGGCTCGAACCGGTCGTTGGTGAAGCTGTCCCGCCTGACGGCGTCGAGCAGCCGGTGGGTCAGCGCGTTCACCGCCTCCAGGCCCACGGTCAGGTCGGTGCAGAACAGCGGGTCCACCGCGCCCGCGGCGTTGCCGAGCAGGCACCACCGGGTGCCCACCGTCCACGCGGTCGAGTGCTGGGTGGGGCCGGTGCGCACCCACTCCTGCGCCGGCCGGGCGCTCTCGAACTGCCGGGCCAGGTCGGGGAAGCGGGCCACGAACCGGCGGAACTCCTCGTCCGGGGAGCAGTCGGGCTCGGGGTGCACCCTCGGGTCGAGGCGCAGGCCGACCCCGCAGGCGGGGTTGGTGGCGCGGGGGTGGTTGCCGTACGGGTAGACCCACATGAAGCCGCCGTCGAAGACGTGGTGCAGGCTGCCCTGGTGCCAGGGGCTGGGGTTGCCGTAGCGGCTCGCCGGGGCGATCTCGTCGAACGGCCGCACGTCCAGCAGGTGGTTGGCCAGGGTGCGGGCCTGGTGGCGGAACCGGCCGGGCTGCTGCCGCACCCCGAACCGCTCGGCGACCACCGACTCCGGCCCGGTGGTGTCCACCAGGTACTTGGCCATGACCGCGGGCCGGCCCTCGCAGGTGACGGTGACGCTGCCCTCGTTGGCGTCCACGTCCGTCACGCGCTGCTGCTGGCGCACCTCCACCCCGTACTTGGCCGCGACGTTCAGCATCCACGCGTCGGTGTCCTGCCGGAACAGGTGGTGCTGGGTGAAGCCGACGGTGGGCGGGCGCAGCATGTGCGCCTCGCGCGGGTGCTGCGACCTGCCCTCCCGGTGGTAGACGTAGGAGACGTTGCGGCAGACGCCGCCGTTGGTGGTGACAAAGGTCTGCGTGGCCTCGAAGGACGCCAGGTGCTTGACCTCGGGGACGCCGTACCGCTCCCCGATCAGCCGCAGCACCATCAGCGTGTACGGGGGCGTGTGCTCGCCCTCGCCGATGACGAAGCGCGGATGCGTCCCCGGGTCGATGAGCACCACCCGCACGCCGTTGCGGGCCAGGCAGGCGGACAGGATGGTGCCGACCAGGCCGGAGCCGAGCACGGCCACGTCGAAGACATCGGACTGATGGTGCGTCATGACTGCTCCCAGAGGTTCGGCTTGCCCTTGACGAGGTGCTTCACGGCGCGGGGCCCTGGGCCGGCGCCGCCCGGCGGGGGCGCGGCCCGGCGGGCGGGGTCACGGCCGGGCCCCGGTGGGGCGGCGGCCGGCGAGGAGCGCGTGCGGATGTGGCTCATCGGTCCTCCGTCGTGGACGCCGGCGGCGGGCGCGCCCGGCGGACGCGGGCACGGCCGAGCCGCGGACACGGCCGCCGCGCGGGGCCCGGGCGGGCCCGCGGCGGTGGTCGCGGTGGTGTGGTGTGGTCGAGGTGCGGCGCGGCCGGGGCAGTGCCGGGCGGTCACGCCGGGCACGGCCGCGCGGGCCGCTCCAGGTCGGCACCGACGGGCCGGTGCCGGGGACGGAGCGCGCGGACCCCGCCGGATCCGGTGGCCGCGGGTGACGCGGCCGCTGCTCCCTCGTACCTCAGAGTGCGGCAGCGCCCTCGGGAAGTCGTTGACCCGGAGCGCACACCGCTTGCCCCGCCGCGCATGGCCGCGCGGCGGTCAGCGCCTGCTCCCGGAACTCCCGCGGCGGGACCCCGTAGGCGGCCCTGAAGGCGCGGCTGAAGTGCGCGGCGTTGGGAAAGCCCCAGCGTGTGGCGATGGCGTGGATGGGGCGGTCGTACTGGAGGGGGTCGGCCAGCTCGCGCCGGCAGCGCTCGAGGCGGTGCCTGCGGATCCAGTCGGCGACGGTCAGGCCCTCGTCCTGGAACAGCTTGTGCAGATAGCGCACGGAGATGTTGTGCGCCGCGGCGATGGTCGCCGGCGACAGCGACTCCGCCCCCAGGTGCCGCAGGATGAAGTCGCGCACCTGGAGCCGCAGCACCTGCGCGGACTCACCGGGCCCCGCCGTCCGCTGTCCGGACGGTTCGGCGAACGCCGCCGCCACCAGGTCGGTCACCACGCCCCCCAGGCGGGCGGCGTCCGGCGTCCCGGGCCCGTACTCGCCGGACAGCAGCGTGGTGAGGACCACGGAAAGCAGCCTGCCCGGCCCCTCACGGCCGGAGACCGGCACGTTCAGGGCCCGCTCCGTGCGGCGCGGCCCCATCGGCAGCGCGGTGCGCGGGAACATCGCCACGATGCCCCGGACGCCGTCGGTGCCCTCCCCGCCCACGGTGGTCCCCCACGGCCGGGAGCTGTCGCTGAGCAGCAACTGGGACGGGCCGACCACGGCACGGCGGTCCCCCTGCCACACGGTCTTGCGGCCCCCCAGCACCAGGTTGAGCATGAGCAGGCCCGGGTCGCCCTGGCGGATCAGGCGCGGGGTGCGGCTGAGCCCGCCGGGGGAGCTCGCCACCGCGGCGGCGTGCACGGAGCCCAGGCTCAGCGGCGACATCCGGGCGCGGAACGGGACCGCGGGGTCCGGTTCGCAGTACAGCGGGATGGGCAGGCCCAGGCATAATTCCCGCCATCGGTCGACGCGTTCGGTGTCGGGCGGGCACGGAGCCTGCGAGAGCTGCACGGTGTTCATTTGTCCCCCCGTGGTGCGTGGTGCGCGGTGTGGCTGCGCGGCTCCGCCCGCGAGCGGGAGCCGGAGCAGGGCGTCATGGTGAGGAACCCGTCCTCGAGGACCGATCGAACGGGAGGTCGCCGGGCGGGAGCCGCCGGGCGGGGCCGGGCGGGGACGCGGGACGGCGGGCGCGGGCGGGGCGGCGCCGTCCGCGCCCGCCGTTCCGCTCCCGCGCCGGTCGGCGGTCAGGGCGTGCGCCGGCGCAGCGTCGCCGCGCCCAGGACCAGCGAGACGAGCACCGAGCCGGTGACGACCGCCAGGGACACCCACAGGTCGGAGGTGAACTCCGAGGACGCGGTGAGCTCCTTCATGGCGTCGACGGCGTAGGACAGCGGCAGGACGTCGGAGGCCCAGTCCAGCGCCTGGTTCATCTTCTCCCGGGGCGTGAACAGGCCGCACAGCAGCGCCTGCGGCAGCACCACCACCGGCATGAACTGCATCGCCTGGAACTCGGTGCGGGCGAACGCGCTCACGAACAGGCCGAGCGCCATGCCCAGCAGCGCGTCCAGCGAGGCCACCACGAACACCATCCACGTGGGTCCGGCCACGTCGAGGCCGAGCCAGGTCAGCGACACCGTGGCGGCGAGCGCCACCTGGGCCACCGCCAGCAGGCCGAACGCGGTGGCGTAGCCGAGCAGCAGCTCCAGCCTGCGGGTCGGCATGGTCATCAGCCGCTCCAGCGTGCCCCCGGTCCGCTCCCTGAGCGTGGTCACCGAGGTGACCAGGAACATCACCAGCAGGGGCAGCAGCCCGAGCAGGGCGGCGCCCACCGCGTCGAACTGGCGTTCCTGGTCGAACACGTAGCGCAGCAGGATCATCAGCAGGGTCGGCAGCAGCAGCACCATCGCCGCGGTGCGGCGGTCGCGGCGCAACTGGCCGACGACCCGGCGGGTGGTGGCGAGCGTGACGGCGACGTTCATGACCGCACCATTCCCTTCCGCTCCTCCTCCTGCTTCCCCCGCCCGTCCCGCTGCCCCTCGCCTCGCTCCCCCCGCTGCTTCCGCTCCTCCTGCTCCTCGATGAGCCGCAGGAACGCGTCCTCCAGGTCCTCCGCCCCGGTGCGGCGCCGCAGCTCCTCCGGCGTGTCGTCGGCCAGGATGCCGCCCTCGCGCACCAGCAGCAGCCGCTCGCACCTGGCCGCCTCGTCCATCACATGGCTGGAGATCACCAGCGTGACGTCGCGCCCGGCCAGGTCGTGGAACATGTCCCACAGCTCGTGGCGCAGCACCGGGTCCAGGCCCACCGTCGGCTCGTCCAGCACCAGCAGCTCCGGGGTGCCCAGCAGGGCGACCGCCAGGCTGGCGCGGGAGCGCTGGCCGCCGGAGAGCGAGAGGACCGCCTGCTCCCTGGCCTCCTCCAGTCGCATCTCGCCGAGCACCCGGTCCACGTCGGAGTCGGGGGCGCCCAGTACCGCGGCGAAGTACCGCAGGTTCTCCTCGACCGTCAGGTCGGCGTACAGCGCCGGTGACTGGGGGGAGTAGCCGATCCTGCGCCGCAGGTCGGGGTGGCCGGCCGGGTGGCCGAGCACGGTGACGCTGCCGGACTCGACGATCTGCACTCCCATGATCGCGCGCATCAGCGTGGACTTGCCGTGCCCGCTGGGCCCGATCAGCCCGGTGATGCTGCCCTTCGGCAGGGTGCAGTCGATGCCGTGCAGGACTTCCCGGCCGTTGCGCACGACGCGCAGACCGGAGATTTCCACGGCCGTCATGGGTCATCACTCCTCGCAGGGGAGGCGCCCGGCGGGCCGCTCCCCGGTTCTGGGCCCCTCGCTCCGGGGCCGGGTGACTCGCGCCGCAGCAGGGGCAGGACCACCTGGTCGACGATGTCGACGACGACCCCGTCCGGGATCGGCGCCCCGTGGGACAGGAAGTGGTGCCGCAGCAGGACCGGGCCCACCGCGGCGGTCCACACGGTGAGCGCCCCCGGGTCCACCTCGCCCCGCTCCGCGGCCCGGCGCAGGAAGCCCAGCATGCGGTCCTGCGCCGGGTCGGTGATCCGCTGCCTGGCCTCGTCGGCCAGCCGCGGGTCGAGCAGGGTGTCCGCGGTCAGGCCGCGGACGACCTCGCCGAGGGGGCCCGCCAGGCGGTCGGCGATGCCGCGCAGCAGGGCGAGCAGGTCGGCCCGCAGGTCGCCGCTGTCCGGCAGGCGGCCGGGGTCGGGCAGGGCCCAGCCGACCACCTCCAGGGCGAGCACGGCCCGGCTCGGCCAGCGCCGGTACAGCGAGGCCTTGCTGGTCCGGGCGCGCTCGGCGACGCGGTCCATGCTCAGGCCCGCGTACCCGTTCTCCTCCAGTTCCTCCAGGGCGGCCCGCAGGATCGCCTGTCTGAGCACCTCGCCCCTCCTGCGGGGCTTGGTGCGGTGGTCCCGCTGCGCGCGGGCGGGGTCGGGGGTCGATGGTGCGGTCACGGTTTTAGAGTACAAGGCGTTCTCTATTCGGATCACAAGGACGCTCGTGTCCCGGACGCGGACACCCCTGGGGGACGGGGCCCGCGGGCCGGGGCGCCGCTGGCAGACGGGTTCCCTCGTCCGCCGCCGCGCACACGTCCCCCGTTTGCCGCCGCGTTCGGGTGATCGCGGCGCGTCAGGCGGACTGTCCTCACCCGGACAGCGCCTGATGGGTGTTTACGTGGGCGGTGCAGTCCCAAGTGGGATGAGCCGCCGGTCGGGGCGCAGGGCTTTCCGCTGCCTCGCGGCGTCCGTCACAGGAGAGGTACAGATACCTATGAAGTCAGTGCTGGGGAAGGCTGCTGTGGCAGTCGTCGGCGGGCTGATCGCCCTGGGCACGGCCGCGCCGGCCTACGCCGACAACGACACCTCCGTCGGCAACGCCTTCGGTTCCGTGTCGTCCCACAAGGGGCACGGCGGCGGCGGCATGGTGTACAGCAACTGGGCCGTGGCCGACGACGCCTACGTCAAGAAGTTCGCCGCCGCCTTCCACGACGGGAAGACCAAGGGCTTCGGCGGCTACGAGGTCGTCGGGGTCGACTAGTCGTCGCCCCACGCCCCATCGGTGCCCGGGTCCGCAGCGTCGCGGACCCGGGCACTTCGAACGGGCGCTCCCCTGCGGCACTGGATCCGCGAGCGGCGGAACGCGAGAATGCTGCCGCCCGGCTCCGTCGCTGCAAGGGAGTTCCCATGCTCAAGAGGACACGGCTGTTCGGCAACAAGACCCGGGTGACGTTCGCCCTGCCCGGTGACGAACCGGTCGGCGCGGTCAGCGTGGTCGGGGACTTCAACGGCTGGGAGCCGGGCCGCCACGAACTCGTCACCCGCCGCGACGGCACCCGGACGGTCACCGTCATCCTGCCGCCGGGCGAGCACCGGTTCCGCTACCTGGCCACCGACGGCGTCTGGCTCGACGACGACACCGCCGACGCGATCGACCACGAGGGCAGCCTGCTGCGCCTGTGACCGCGCGGTGGACACGCCCGGACGGGGCGTCACCCCGCCGGGGCGCGGCTCGGGCGGTTGGCCCGCAGCCTGTCCGGGCGCCGCCGCGCACAGGACCCGGCACTGACCCAGGACGGGTCCGGCCCGTCAGGTCTGCGGGGAGCGCGCCGGGGTGTCGGCGGCGCGGCGCAGGGACTCGGCGCGGAGCACCAGCTCCAGGTCGAACCGGGTGTCCGGGTCGCGCAACCGGTCGCCGAAGAGCTGCTCGAGCTGGCGGAGCCGGTAGCGGACGGTCTGCGGGTGGACGTGCAGTCGCGCCGCCACGTCCCCGGCGCTGCTGCCGCTCTGGAGCCACGCCAGCAGCGTCTCCGCCAGCCGGTCCCGCTGCGGCGCCCGCACCTGCGCGAGGGGGGCGAGCAGCCGCCGGGACAGGGTGCGCAGCAGGGCCTCGTCGCCGAAGAGCAGCAGCGTCGACAGGTGGTCGGTGCACCGCACGGTCGAGGTGCCCGGCAGGATGCCGCGCCGCATGAGCACCAGCGCCTCGGTCGCCCACCGCAGGGAGCGGGCGGCCTCGGTGAACTCCACGGTCGGCCCGATCGCCGCCCGCCGCCCGCGCAGCGCCACGGCCAGCGCCCGCGCCCGCCCGGCGCCCTCCGGGTCGGGCACCACCATCCGGGCGGGCTGCCCGCCGAGGTCCACCAGCACCTCGGGCGGCACCAGCAGCCGCTCCGCGCCGCCGTGGCCGTCCCTGGGCGGGGCGAGGGCGACCACGGCGAGCCTGCGCGGGACGGGCCAGCGCGCCGACTGGGCGAGGTCGCGGATGGCCTCGGGGGAGGCCGGCGGGTCCGCGAGCAGCAGGTCCACCAACCGCTTGCGGCGCCGCTGCAACTCGCCGCTCTGCCGCAGCCGCGCCTCGGTGTACCCGGCGGTGGCGGCCTCGGCGATCTGGTGGATGTTGACGAACGCCGCCTCGCCGAGCGCGGTGAGCTGGGTCGGCAGCAGCGCCAGCTCCTCCGCGTGGGCGCCCATGTGCCGCCACGCCACCCGGGCGCCGAGCCGCAGCGCGGCCTGGAGCGCGTCGAGGCTGCGCCCCTCCATGGCCTCGCCGCGCCCGATCTCGTGGTAGGTGGTGGCGATCTTCTCCCAGTCGCTCTCCGGGTCGGCGATGCGGTCCATGAACAGCTTCAGGGCCTGCTCGACACCGGCGCGCAGGGTGCGCATGTAGGTGTCGTCGGCGGGGCGGGCGTACTCGGGGATGCTGTGCTGGATCTCGCGCACCACTTCGTCGATGATCTCGCCGGACAGGGGACGCAAACGGTCCGCCAGTTCGCGGGGCACTTGCGTGAAGGGATCGCTGAGCGGGGCCGGGGCGGCGGTGCTCCCCATGGCGGACACTCCTTCCCGTCGGCAGTGTCATGTGCGGCTCGGCCGCCGACGATATCCGCCCCGGGCCGGTGCGGCTCCTGTCGGTACGCACAGCCGGACCACCGGGCGTTGTCATGGAATGACAAAAACCGGCGGCTCGGATGCGCACAGTGTTATAGAGGCGCTTTCCGGCAGCTCCCGGTGACGGGCTCACCGGCGGATCGCCTCCCGCTCGGCGGCGGGACCGGACGCGGCCGATCCGCCGCCAAGGCTTCACCCGCCGTTCCCGGAACGCCCGGGGGAAGGCGACACACGCCCGCGCCACCATGGCGGGGCCGACCCGTCGCCCGCCCAGGGAGCACGGCATGAGCGAACCGCGCCGGCCCGTCCCGCCGCCGCCCGGCCTCCCGGACTGGGACGGCCTGGCGGAGCGCGCCGCGGAGCACGCCGGGCGGCGGGCCTGCCGGGCGCTGCTGGCCCTGGCCGCGGGCGCGGACGCCCTGTCCGCCGCCGCCGCCTTCGCGGTGCTGGGCTTCGGCGCCGACCCG
>NZ_BAAGTD010000063.1:0-39296 GCF_054782095.1 Streptomyces capparidis
GGTCGCCCCAGGCGCCGTCCGCCGCCCCCCAGCCGCCGCAGGCCCCCCAGTTCCCGCAGCAGCCGGCCGCGGCCAACCCGCACGTCGCCCAGGTGCCGCCGCCCGCGCCGCCGCCCGCCCCGGCGGCCATGCCCGGCGCCCCGGTCGCCCCGCCGTTCGGCCAGCCCGCCCAGGTGCCGGGCGCCGTTCCCCCGCCGGGAGCCCCGCCCTTCGGCCAGGTGCCAGGACACCAGCCCCCCGGCGTGCCCGGCCAGTACGCGCCCGCCGGCGCCGCCCAGCCCGCCCAGGCCCCGGCCCAGCCGGGCGTCCAGGCCGCCCTCCAGCCGTACCGGGAGATCCCCGTCACCGGCCGCTGGGGCCAGCAGAACCACAAGCTGGTGCGCGCCCAGCTCCAGGCCGGCGGCCCCGGCGTGCTCGCCCGCCAGGGCAGCATGGTGCTCTACCAGGGCAAGGTCGAGTTCTCCCGCAAGAGCTCGGGGATCATGAGCCGGTCCGTCGGCAACGCCACCGGCCAGGAGCTCGAGCTGATGCGCTGCACCGGCAAGGGCCAGGTGTTCCTCGCCGAGGACGCCTCGTACCTGCACCCGATCGAGCTCCAGGGCGGCGACGCGATCTGCGTGAGCGCGGAGAACGTGCTCGCGTTCGACGAGAGCCTCCAGTACGAGGTGCGCCGCATCGAGGGCCACGGCATCCCCGGCGGCGCCCTGTTCACCATGCAGTTCAGCGGCACCGGCACCATCGTCGTCAAGACCCACGGCGTGCCCGTGGTGCTGCCGGTCACCCCGACCACGTACGCGGACTGCAACGCGATCGTCGCCTGGTCCGCCGCCGCGCAGGTGCTGCTTTCCAGCCAGGTCAGGCTGCGCCGCAACGCCTACCCGGGCCACAGCGGGGAGACCGTGAACCTCCAGTTCCGCGGCGCCCCCGGCAACTTCATCGTCGTCCAGCCCTACGAGGTGTGAGAGCGAGCATGGACCAGCAGATGATCGCGGGCTACGCACCGGCCCCCGCCGCCGCCCGCATGGAGAACCACGGGTCCACCATGCTCAAGGTCGCCATGGCGACCGGCCAGGACCTGTACGCGCGCACCGGCTCCATGGTCGCGTACGAGGGCTTCATCGCCTACGAGCCCAACCCGCCCGCGCTGCGCCAGGCCGCCGCCCAGTGGGCCACCGGCGAAGGCGCGCCGATCATGAAGTGCAGCGGCGACGGCATCCTGTACCTCGCCGACTACGGCGCGGACGTGGTGATCGTCCACCTGAACAACGACTACCTGTCCGTGAACGGCACCAACCTGCTGGCCTTCGACGCGCACCTGACCTGGGGCGTGGAGAAGGTCAAGGGCGTGGCCAAATTCGCCGGGCAGGGCCTGTTCAACGTCGAGATCTCCGGCACCGGCTGGATCGCGCTCACCTCGCGCGGCACGCCTGTCGTCGTGGACTGCGGGTCGGGCGAGGACGCCACCTATGTCGACCCCGACTCCCTGGTCGCCTGGACGACCGGGCTGAAGCTGAAGGGCAAGCGCAGCTTCAAGGCGTCGTCCCTGATGGGGCGGGGCAGCGGGGAGGCCTTCCAGATCGGCTTCTCCGGGCAGGGCTTCGTGGTCGTCCAGCCCAGCGAGGACAGCACAGACCGCTTCCGGATCCGGGGCTGAGGGGGAGCACCACTCATGCAGAGCGCGCTTTTCGCCAACACAGAGAACCAGTCCCAGGAGCGGTACGCCCTCCAGAACCCGCAGTTGCTGCGGGTGAGGCTCGAGGGCGCCTCGGGCCCCGAGGTGCTGGCCCGCAAGGGCGCCATGGTGGCGTTCCAGGGGATGATCGACTTCGACGGGGAGTACCAGTCGCAGGGCCAGCGCCGCGCCAGGCGGCGCACCGGCGAGGGCCTGGACCTGATGCGCTGCTCCGGGCAGGGCACGGTCTACCTGGCCAACCTCGCCCAGTACATCCACATCGTGGACGTCCAGCACAACGGCATCACCGTGGACAGCCAGTACGTGCTGGCGCTGGACTCCTCGCTGCACTGGGACGTGATCGCCGTGGACAGCCAGTTCGGCATCTCCGGCACCGGCGCCTACAACCTCCAGATCCAGGGGCAGGGCAAGGTCGCGCTGATGACCTCGGGGCAGCCGCTGATGATGCACGTCACGCCGGACAAGTACGTCTACGCGGACGCCGACGCGGTCGTGGCGTGGACCACCGACCTGCGGGTGCAGATGCAGTCCCAGACCACCAACACCCCGGTCTTCCGCCGCCGCGGCAACACCGGGGAGGGCTGGGAGCTGGGCTTCGTCGGCCAGGGCTACGTCCTGGTGCAGCCGAGCGAGCAGATGCCGCCGCAGAACGCGCAGATCGGCCAGGGCCTGGCCGCGCAGTTCGGCGCGGGCCAGCACGGCTCGCGCGCGCAGAACCAGAACAACGCCTGGAACTGACCGGCGCGGCACGTCGGACGCCGACGGGCGGCGCCCCCGGACTCCCGGGGGACGCCGCCCGTCGGCACATCGCGCCGTGCTCGTCCGCGGGGGTGACGCCGGCCGCCGCACCGCGCCCGCGGCCGGAACCGCGCGCCGGGCCCGGGGCGCGCCCGAGGACGCCGCCCTACCCGGCCGGCGCCTCCTCCAGCGCCCGCAGTGTGTGCCCCAGCAACTGCGCCACCGACCCGTCCGCGACCTGCGGCACCGTCTCGTAGGGGAACCAGCGCAGCTCCAGCGACTCCGCGCTCACCGCCTCCACCGCGCCGGGCGGCGCCACCGCCGCGTACTGCACGTCCAGGTGCCAGGCGCACGGCGTCAGGTGCCGGTCCAGGGCCACCGGGCCCCCGGGCAGCAGCGTGAGGCCCTCGATGCCGGACTCCTCGGACGCCTCCCGCAGCGCCGCCCCGGCCAGCGTGGCGTCGTCGTCCTCGCAGTGCCCGCCCGTCTGGAGCCACATCCGCAGCTTGCGGTGGAGCGTGAGCAGCACCTGCCCGCGCTCCGGCGCCACCACCAGCGCGCTCGCCGTCACATGCCCCGCCGCGCACTGGCGCCGCATCCCGTCCGGGTGCGCGGCCAGGTGCTCCAGATACGTCAGGCGCAGCCGCTCCTGCTCGCCGTCGGGCGCGCTCCACCGCCCGAGCACCCGCTCGGCGTCGCCGTGCAGGCTCACCCGCGGCTCCCGTCGCCGCCCTCGCCGCCGTCCCGGTCGGGGCCCTCGCCGCCCTCGGGGCCCGTGCCGCCCGCGGCCTCGCCCAGCATCCGGTCCAGCTCGGAGAAGTCCACCTGCTCGCGGTGGACGAAGCCGTCCGGGTCGTCCAGGTCCTGCGCGGTCGGCAGCATGTCCGGGTGCTCCCACAGGCCGTCCCGGCCGTCGGTGCCGCGCGCGTCGGTGAGCGACGCCCACAGCCGGGAGGCGTCCCGCAGCCGCCGCGGGCGCAGGCGCAGCCCGATCAGCGTGGCGAACGTCTGCTCCGCGGGACCGCCCGCGGCCCGGCGCCGCCGCAGCGTCTCCCGCAGCGCCGAGGCCGACGGCAGGTGCGGCGCCGCCGCCGCGTGCACCACCGTGTCCACCCAGCCCTCGACCAGCGCGAGCGCCGTCTCGAGCCGGGCCAGCGCCGCCTTCTGCTCCGGGGTGTCCTCCGGCTGGAACATCCCCTGCTGGAGCGCCTCCTGGAGCGCCTCCGGATGCGCCGGGTCCAACTGCCCGACGACGTCCTCCAGGCGCGCGGTGTCCACCTTGATGCCCCGCGCGTACCCCTCGACGGCGCCGAACAGGTGCGCCCTCAGCCACGGCACGTGCGCGAACAGCCGCTGGTGCGCGGCCTCCCGCAGCGCCAGGTACAGCCGCACCTCGCCCTCGGGCACGCCCAGGTCCCGGCCGAACGCGGCCACGTTCACCGGCAGCAGCGCCGCCTTGCCCGCGGGGCCGAGCGGCAGCCCGACGTCGGTGGACCCCACCACCTCGCCGGCCAGCGTCCCCAGCGCCTGCCCGATCTGGGAGCCGAACATGGCCCCGCCCATGCTGCGCATCATCCCGAGCAGCGGGCCCGCCATGGCCTGCATCTCCTCGGGCAGCACATCGCCCATGGCCGCGCCGACCCGCTCGGCCACCGGGTCCACCAGGTCCTTCCACACCGGGAGGGTCTGCTCGACCCACTCGGCGCGGCTCCACGCCACCGCGGCGGCGGCGCCGGACGGGATCGACGTCACACCGTCCAGCCACAGGTCGGCCAGGCGCACGGCCTCCTCGACCGTCGCCCGCTCCCCGGGGCCGACCGAGGCGTCCTTCACCCCGTCCGGCGTGCCGGCGGCGACGGTCTGCCGCGCGATGTCGCGGGCCATGTCCCAGTTCACCGGGCCGCCCTCGTACGAGAGCATCTGGCCGAGCTGCTGGAAGGCCGCCCCCAGGTCCTGCGGGTTCAGCGAACCGAACATCGCGGCCAGCGGGTTGTCGCCCCCGCCGAAGGGATTGCCGCCGAACCCGAACGGGTCCTGGCGGCCCCCGCCCTGCTTCCTGCCCTCGTCCCCTTCCTCGGGCTCCTCAGGCGGGACTCCGAATCCGAATGGGATGTCACTCACGGGCTTCCTCGGCTCTGTCGGGCTGTGCTGTCCACGGCTGGTCACTACTGTGCGGTGGTGCGGCGTGCGGTGGCCGGCCGCGGCGCGCCCCGGGGCGCGAACGGGCCGTGCGCCGGTTCGCCGCGCTCCGCCGCCGCCTTCGGGAAGGCGCCCGCGTTCCGCCGCGATCCGCTGGTGGTGCGCGTCTCCCACCACCGGTTGCCCCACACTGGGGTACCTGAGTCCAGCCTAGACACCTCGCGGCGCCAGGGACCTGGTTGCTCGTGCCTCGAGGTGGCTCGTGCAGGATGGGCATCGCGCATCACACACAAGAATTAACCGCGGGAGACACCCGGTGAGTTCCCAGCCCCGTCACGTTCGCTCACGGCAGACCGGCAGCGCCGGGTCCCGTGGCCGCCCGGTGGTCGCCATCACCGGCGCCGCCTCCGGGATCGGCCTCCGGCTCGCGCTGCGCCTGACCGAGTCCGAGGAGGTCAAGAAGGTCGTCGCGATCGACGAGCGGCGCGGCGACGTGCCGGGCGCCACCTGGCGCGTGCTCGACGTGCGGGATCCCGTGATCGCCGAGCGCCTGCGCGGCGCCGACGTCGTGGTGCACCTCGCCGTCGACCTGGGCCTGGACTCCGACCCGGCGGCCAGGACCGCGTACAACGTCCGCGGCACCCAGACCGTGTTGACCGCGGCCGCCGCGGCCGGGGTGCACCGGGTGGTGCTGTGCACCTCCGCCATGGTCTACGGCGCGCTGCCCGACAACGACGTCCCGCTCGCCGAGGACGCCCCGCTGCGCGCCACCGAGGAGGCCACCGGCGTCGGCGACCTGCTGGAGATCGAGCGCCTGGGCCGCCGCGCGCCCCGCGCGCACCCCGGCCTGAACGTGACCGTGCTGCGCCCCACCGTCCTGGTCGGCGAAGGGGTGGACACGGTGCTGACCCGCCACTTCGAGGCGCCGCGCCTGCTGGTGGTCGCGGGCAGCCGCCCGTGCTGGCAGTTCTGCCACATCGACGACCTGGTCTCGGCGCTGGAGTTCGCGGCGCTCGGCATGGTCGAGGGCGAGATGGCGGTGGGCTGCGACGGCTGGCTGGAGCAGGAGGAGGTGGAGGAGCTGTCCGGCCTGCGCCGGATGGAGCTGCCCGCCTCGATAGCGCTCGGCGCGGCCTCCCGCCTGCACCGCCTGGGCCTCACCCCGGCGCCCGCGGGTGACCTCGCGTACACGATGCACCCGTGGGCGGTCTCCGGCAGCAAGCTGCACGAGGCCGGGTGGCGCCCGGCGTGGACCAACGAGGAGGCGCTGGCCGCGCTGCTCGAGGAGGTCTCGGGCCACCACACGGTCGCGGGCCGCCGCCTGGGCCGCAAGGACGCCGCGACGACGCTGGGCGCGGCCGGGGCCACGGTGGCGCTGGTGGGCACGGCGGCACTGGTGCGGCGGGCGCGCAAGAAGCGGCGTTACTGAGCCGGGGGCCGCGACCCCGGACCGTCCGCACCGGGGCCCGCGCGCCCCGGGCGGGGCCGACCGCTCGGGGCCGGCCCCGGGGAGGGGCACGTGCCCGGCGCGCGCCCACAACCGGTGGGGGGTGGGGCGACGGGAGGGCGGGCGGGCGCGCGATGATGGCGGCATGGCTTTCGATCCCATCCGCCTGCTCGCGGTCAGCGACCGGCCCCTGTCCCTGGACGAGGTCTTCGCCGCGGTCGGCGACGACGCCGCGGGCGGCACCGCGCTGTTCGTCGGCACCGTGCGCGACCACGACGAGGGCCGCGGAGTCACCCGCCTGGGGTACTCCGCCCACCCCACCGCGGAGCGGGAGCTGCGCCGGGTCGCGGAGAAGGTGGCCGCGGAGTACCCCGTGCGCGCCCTCGCCGCCGTCCACCGGGTGGGTGATCTCGCGGTGGGGGACACGGCGGTGATCGTGGCGGTGTCCTGCCCGCACCGCGCGGAGGCGTTCGAGGCGTGCCGCAGGCTGATCGACGACCTCAAGGCGGAGGTCCCCATCTGGAAGCACCAGACCTTCACGGACGGGACCGACGCGTGGGTGGGCGCCTGACCCCCGGCGGCCCGCCCCGGAACGCCACACCCCGGAACACCTCACTCCGGAACACCTCACCCCGGGTCCCCGGGCCCCGGCTCGGGACCACCCACCCAGGACCGGCCCCGGGAGGGCCCCGCCGGCCCGTCTCCCCGCCCGTCCCCGGGGCGGCGGGCGGGAGGGCGAGGGGGCGTAACCAATTGGCGCCTCCCACCGTTGTCGTATTGAGTGGGTATCGGGTGATATATGCCTGACTTCTGTGCGTCACCGCACACCACGCAACGCGGAGGGAGACCGACATGGCGGCGCTCGCCTGGTTGATCATTCCGGTGCTGGCGGCCCTGCTTGCGGCCGTCTGGGGCGCTTGGGCGGCCCGGACCCGCAGCGCCGGCGACGCCCGTTCGCTCGCCGGGTTCGACCGCTTCCGGGAGACGATGGAGCGTTCCCGCCACTCCAGGTCGGACGCGGCGTAGTCCCCGGTGGCACCCCGTCCCGGGGCGGGGCCGCCCCGCCCCGCCCGGGCAGGCGGGGGCGCGGGGTGTCCCTTAGGGTCGTGCCATGCCACGCCGCACCGCGACGATGCTCGCCTCGACCCTGCTGCTCATAGCACTGCTCTGCGTAGGGGTACTGATGCCGGTCCCTTACGCGGAGCTGGGCCCGGGGCCCACGGTGAACACGCTCGGGAAGCACGACGGCGAGCCGGTGCTCCAGGTCTCCGGCCGCAGGACGTATCCCACGAGCGGCAACCTGAACATGACGACGGTCCGGGTGACCGGCTCCGAGTACCGGATGAACCTCGTGGAGGGCGTCGTCGGCTGGCTCAGCCAGGACCGGGCCGTGGTGCCGCACGAGACGATCTACCCGGACGACAAGACCCCCGAGCAGGTGGACCAGGAGAACGCCGAGGAGTTCACCGCCTCGCAGGAGAGCGCGAAGACCGCGGCGCTGCGGGAGTTGGGCATCCCGGTGGGCTCCCGGGTGATCGTCTCCTCGGTGGTCAGGGGCGGCGCCTCCGAGGGCAGGCTGCACGCGGGCGACGTGATCAGGGCGGTGGACGGCAAGCAGGTCCGCGGGGCCGACGACGTCGCGAAGCTGGTCACCGAGCACAAGCCGGGGGAGAGCGCCGTCTTCACCATCGTCCCGGCCGCGCTCGCCAAGGACCGGGACGCCGCCAAGGCGCCCACGCAGGACGTGACGGTCACCACACGGAAGGCGCGGGACGACGGCCGCGCGGTGGTGGGCATCGTCGCCGGCGTCGAGCACACCTACCCATTCAAGATCGACATCAAGCTGGCCGACGTCGGCGGCCCCAGCGCCGGGCTGATGTTCTCGCTCGGCCTGATCGACAAGCTCCAGGCGGGCAACCTCACCGGCGGCCGGTTCATCGCCGGGACCGGCACCATCGACGACGAGGGCAACGTCGGGCCGATCGGCGGCATCCAGATGAAGATCATCGCCGCGAAGGACAAGGGCGCGAAGTTCTTCCTCACCCCGAAGGACAACTGCGAGACCGCGGTGAAGGACAAGCCGGGCGGCATCACCCTGGTCAGGGTCGGCACCCTGAAGGAGGCCCTCGGCGCCCTGGCCGACATCCGCGGGAACCGCACGGACGAGCTGCCGTCCTGCCGGAGCTGAGCCGCCGGAGCGGCGCCGCCCTCCCCGGCCGGAGGGCGGCGCCGCGCTCCGGCCGGGCGGGGCCGCCCCTCAGACCTCCTCGAACGTCGCCGCCAGCGCGTCCGCGAGCCCGGGCACCAGGTTGGCCCCGGTCAGCACCTCCGTCGGCGAGTCCTTCTCGCGCAGCCGAAGCGCCGACTCCCGCGCCCCGTCCCGCAGCACCGCCACGGTCATCCGCACCTCCTGCCGGGACGGGTGCGCGGCCACCCACTCGGCCAGCTCGGCCTCCCCGATCCCCTGCGGCACGTCCGTCTCGGCGCCCGCGGGCAGCATCAGCCGCTCCACCACCATGGCGCACCCGGTCACCGAGTCGGGCCAGGCGATGGTGGCGAGGAACTCGTCCAGCCCGACGTCGGCGGGCAGCTCGTCCTGCTCGATCGGCGTCAGCGTGCCCGGCGCCGCGCTGTCGTCCAGGCCGAGCCGCTCGGCGAGCCCGGGCTCCTGGCGGCGCAGGTCACCGGTGTCCACCAGGGCGAACAGCCGGGCGGGCTGGTCCCAGCCGAGGCCCGCCGCGTACTCGTCGATCTCCAGCACGGCGCGGGTCAGCGGAGAGGCAGCCAGTGGCGTGCCTCCTTCGGAGGGGATGCCCCCGGTCGGGATGTTCGACATGCTCCGTATCCTGCCTGGCACGGCGCCGCGACGCACATTTGGTTGCGGCGCCCGGGAACTTGAGTAAAGGCTGGGTAAGTTGCACGGGTGGGCGCCGGGCCCGGCGCCCCTTTTCGTCTGTTTTCTGATGTCTAGAGGTGCGCACCTTGGTGTTCCAGATGCCGGACCGCGGCGGCTCGCCGGGACCGCGGTTCAGAGTCGGTCGCCCGTCCCGGCGGACCCGGACCCTGTTGCTGACACTGGGCGTGCTGGCGGTCGTGGCCATCGCGTTCTTCATCTTCGCCGGCTTCTGGACGGACTGGCTGTGGTACCGCTCCGTTGACTACTCCTCCGTCTTCACCACTCTGATGTGGACGAAGGTGGGGCTCTTCCTCGTCTTCGGCCTGCTGATGACCCTGGCGGTCGGCCTCAACATCTACCTGGCCCACCGGCTGCGCCCGCCGCTGAGCGCGATGTCGGTGGAGCAGCAGAGCCTCGACCGCTACCGGATGGCGATCGCCCCCTACAAGCGCTGGCTGCTGCTGGGGATCTCCTCCCTGGTCGGCCTGATCGCGGGCGCGTCCGCGTCCGGCCAGTGGCGCACCTGGCTCCAGTGGGTCAACAGCACCTCGTTCGGGGTGAAGGACCCGGAGTTCAAGAAGGACGTCTCCTTCTACGCCTTCGACCTGCCCTGGTACCGCTTCCTGCTGAGCTTCGGCTTCGCCGCGACGGTGCTGTGCCTGCTGGCCGCGGCGGCCGTGCACTACCTGTACGGGGGCCTGCGGGTCACCAGCCCGGGCGCGCGGGCCACCTCCGCCGCGACCGGCCACCTGTCGGTGCTGCTCGGCGTCTTCGTCTCGCTGAAGGCCGTGGCCTACTGGCTGGACCGGTACGCGCTGGCGGTGAAGTCCAGCGGGTTCAAGGCGACGGACGGCTGGACGGGCCTGCGGTACGTGGACGCCAACGCGTACCTGCCCGCGAAGACCATCCTGTTCTGCATCGCGGTGGTCTGCGCGATCCTGTTCTTCGTCACGCTGTGGCGGCGCACCTGGTCGCTGCCGATGATCGGCTTCGGCCTGATGGTGCTCTCCGCGATCCTGATCGGCGGCCTGTACCCGGCGATCGTGCAGAAGTTCCAGGTGCAGCCGAACGAGCAGGCCAAGGAAGCCCCGTACATCGCCAAGAACATCAAGGCGACGCGCGAGGCGTACGGCATCCAGGACACCCAGGTCGACCCGTACCAGGGCGAGAGCAAGGCGTCCAACGAGGAGCTGCGCGGCGCCGCCGACACCACCGCGGCCCTGCGCCTGCTCGACCCCGCGGTGGTCTCGGACACCTACGAGCAGCTCCAGCAGGTCCGCGGCTACTACCAGTTCCCGCAGACCCTCGACGTGGACCGCTACACCATCGACGGCAAGCAGAAGGACACCGTCATCGGTCTGCGCGAGCTCGACCTCGCGGGCATCCCCAAGAGCAACTGGGTCAACGACCACTTCAAGTACACCCACGGCTACGGCGTGGTCGCCGCCGAGGGCACCACGACCGAGGCCAACGGCGAGCCGAAGTTCACGGAGAAGAACCTGCCGCCGCAGGGCGAGCTCGGGAAGTACGAGCCGCGGATCTACTTCGGCGAGCAGACCAACCAGTACTCCATCGTCGGCGGCCCCACCAAGGAGATCGACTACGCCGACAACAGCGGCGAGAAGGACTACACCTACAAGGGCAAGGGCGGCGTCGGCCTGGACAACCCCTTCACCCGCGCCGCGTACGCCATCGAGTTCGGCGAGCCGCAGATCATGTACTCCGGCGCGATCGGCGAGGGCTCGAAGATCCTGTACGACCGCACGCCGAAGGAGCGGGTGGAGGCGGTCGCCCCGTGGCTGACCATCGACCGCGACCCGTACCCGGCGGTGGTGGAGGGCCGGATCCAGTGGATCGTGGACGGCTACACGACCACCAACGGCTACCCGTACGCGTCGCGCACCACCCTCGGCGACACCACCGCCGACTCCCTCACCCAGGCCGGCCAGCGCGAGCTGGTCAGCCCGGAGAACCAGGTCAACTACATCCGCAACTCGGTGAAGGCCACGGTGGACGCCTACGACGGCACCGTGAAGCTGTACCAGTGGGACACCAAGGACCCGGTGCTCAAGACCTGGATGAAGGCGTTCCCCGGCACGGTGGAGAAGCGCAGCGAGATCAGCGACGAGCTGATGAAGCACCTGCGCTACCCGCAGGACCTGTTCAAGGTGCAGCGGGAGCTGATCACCCGGTACCACGTCACCGACCCGGAGACGTTCTTCAGCGGCAGCGAGGTGTGGAAGGTCCCGGCGGACCCGACGACGGGCACGGAGACGGGTCCCGACGTGCCCCCGTACTACCTGTCGATGAAGATGCCGGACCAGCGGGAGCAGACGTTCTCGCTCACCTCCACCTTCGTGCCGAACAGGCGGGAGAACCTGGCGTCGTTCATGGCGGTGGACGCGGACGCGTCCTCGCCGGGCTACGGCACGATCAGACTGCTGAAGCTGCCGTCGAGCTCGACCGTGGACGGCCCCAAGCTGGTGCAGAGCAAGTTCAACTCCAAACCCGCGATCGCCGACCAGATCAACATCTGGAAGCGCGGTGACTCCGAGGTCCAGTACGGCAACCTGCTGACGGTGCCGCTCGAAGGCGGGCTGCTGTACGTGGAGCCGGTGTACGTGCGCGGCGCGGGCGCCAAGTTCCCGCTGCTGAAGAAGGTCCTGGTGACCTACGGGGAGGAGACGGCCTTCGAGGACAACCTCGAGAAGGCGCTCAACGTCGTCTTCGGCGTGGACAGCCCGACGCCACCGTCGCAGGACGAGGGCGACGAGAACGACCAGGAGACCGACCGGCCCAGCGCGCCCGACACCTCCGACCCGACGGTCCGCAAGGCCCTCGAGGACGCCCAGAAGGCGTTCGAGGACGGCCAGGAGGCGATCCGGGACGGCGACTGGGGCGCGTACGGCGAGGCGCAGAAGGAGCTGGAGGAGGCCCTCCAGCGGGCCCAGGACGCCGAGCAGAAGCAGTCCGCGGACCAGGGTGACGGCCGCGGCGGCGAGAACCAGGGCCGGCAGGAGAACGAGGACCAGCAGAACCGGCAGGAGCAGCAGGGCCGGCAGGAGCAGCGCAGCGAGTAGGCCCCCGACAGGAGGCCGGCAGGGCACCACCCCGCGTCGTGCTATGGTTGAGACACAACGACGCGGGGTGGAGCAGCTCGGTAGCTCGCTGGGCTCATAACCCAGAGGTCGCAGGTTCAAATCCTGTCCCCGCTACTGCGCGGTGAGGCCCGCAGCCCAAGTGGCTGCGGGCCTCACGCATGCGTGGGGGAGCGCGGGAGGCGGGGGAGTGACGTCGGTGGGGGCCCTTTCCGGCCTTTCCGGTCCGCGCCCGTCCCCGCCCCCGTCCCCTGGCGGCCCCCGCCCTCGACCCGTGGCCGTCCCCGCCCGCTCGTCCTGCGGCAGTCCCGCGTGGGGTCCTTCCCCTTCCGGTCCGCCGGAGCGGGCGGCGCTCCCCGGCGGTCGGGGGCTCGCGCCCGCCCGCGGCTCACCTCCTGCCGCCCCGCCCGACATTGGTCATGTCTTCGATGTTCACGCACGTGTGCGATGGGACAGGTGTGACTGCGGTGATTTTGTCGGGTCGGCGTTACCCGAAGGGATCAGTGTGGTGACGTGTGGTTTGGTCTGTCGTTGTGTCGGGAAATCGACAAAACGCTGTAGTGACCTCGAGGGCTGCGGTATACCAGGTGTACGCCGGGTGCGGGTGGTGCGACGATGGACTCTATGGGGGACAGTGCGAGGATTTTGAACAATCGTCTGGTTAGGAGAGGGCACACCACGCGATCGCTGCCGACGGGCGGCGCCGCGCCGAACGAGCTGCCCGGAGCCACGGGTCTGGTCCCGGCTCCGCGGGAGGCGGGCGACGGCCCGCTGCCCGGCACCCCGGATGACCCCGGGGCGCACGACGCCCCCTTCGAACCCACCCCCTTCGAGGACGTGCTCGCCCTCCGCGAGGAGGCCGAGCTCGAGGCCCGCTACCGCAGGGCCGCCGAGGCGGGGGACAGCGCGGCCGAGAGCCTGCTCGGGGCGATGCTGCTGCGCCGCGGCGACCTCAGGGCCGCCGAGCCGCACCTGCGCAACGCCACCGTCGCGGGCGAGCGGGCCGCCGCCAACAACCTCGGGGTGCTGCTGCACCAGCGCGGCCAGGTGGAGGAGGCCGCCGGGTGGTGGCGCGTCGCCGCCGTCGCGGGCAGCGCGGCGGCCGCCCACTCCCTCGGCCGCCACCTGCGCGAGCGCGGCGACGAGGTGGGCGCCGAGTACTGGCTGCGGCACTCCGCCGAGCAGGGCCACACCCTCGGCGCCTTCGCGCTGGCCGACCTGCTGGAGCACCGGCGGGACGTGGGCGCGGAGCGCTGGTTCCGGGTCGCCGCGGAGCACGGCCACCGCGAGGCCGCGCACCGCATGGCCCGCATCCACGACGAGCGGGGCGAGCCGGAGCGGGCCGAGGCGTGGCACCGGCAGGCCGCCGCCCGCGGGCACCTCGCCTCCGCCATGCGGCTCGGCGCGCTGCTCGAGGAGCGCGGCGAGACCGAGGAGGCCGTGCGCTGGTACCTCCAGGCCGCCCGCGAGGGGGAGGCCGGCGCCGCGTGCGCGCTCGGGTTCCTGCTGCGCGACAAGGGGCGGATGCAGGAGGCCGCCGAGTGGTGGCGGCGCGCCGCGCTCGCCGGGGACGGCAACGCCGCCAACGCGCTCGGCGCCATGCACGCCCGGGCCGGCGAGCCCGAGCAGGCCGAGCGCTGGTACCGCACCGCCCTGGAGGCGGGCGACCACAACGGGGCGTTCAACCTGGGCCTGCTGTGCTCCGCCTCGGGGCGCGCCGCGCAGGCCGAACAGTGGTACCGCCGCGCCGCCTACGCCGGGCACCGCGAGGCGTGCAACGCGCTTGCGGTGCTGCTGCTCCAGCGCGGCGACGCCGAGGGCGCCGAGCCGTGGTTCTCCAAGGCCGCCGAGGCGGGCAGCGTGGACGCCGCGTTCAACCTGGGCATCCTGTACGCGGGCCGCGGCGAGGAGCAGGCGGCGCGGCAGTGGTACGAGCGGGCCGCCGCGGCCGGGCACACCGAGGCCGCGCTCCAGGTCGGCATCGCCGCGCAGCTCGAGGGCGACCTGCACACCGCCGAGCGGCACCTGCGCCGCGCGGCCGGGGGCGGCTCGGACGACGCGGCGTTCCGGCTCGGCGCGCTGCTCGAGCGCCAAGGCTCGCCCGAGGGCGAGGAGTGGTACGAGCGGGCGGCCCGGCAGGGGCACCGGCGGGCGCAGGTCCGCTTCGGCATGTGCGCGGCGCGGCGCGGCGACGTCGTGGAGGCGGCGCGCTGGTACCGGCGGGCCGCCGAGGCCGGGAGCAGCAACGGGGCGTTCAACCTCGGGCTGCTGCTGGCCCGCGAGGGCAGCGAGCCGGAGGCGGCCCTGTGGTGGACCAGGGCGGCGGACGCCGGCCACGGCCGGGCGGCGCTGCGCCTGGCGCTGATGACGGCGCGGCGCGGCGCGCTGGCCGAGGCGGAGACGTGGTGCGCGCGGGCCGCGGAGTGCGGTCCGCCGGAGGTCACCGAGCGGGCCTCGCGTTTGCAGGCGGCGCTCAGGCAGGAGCTCTCGGCCTGACGCCCACCGCTCCCGGCGGTGGGCGTCGTCGTCCCGCCTCCCCCCGGAGGGCCGGCCCCTCCGGGGGGAGGCGAGCCCTGCCGCCCCGGGCGTCCCGGGAAGCGATTTGCGGCTCGGGAGACACCTGCGTAAACTGGAGATGTCGACGCGGGGTGGAGCAGCTCGGTAGCTCGCTGGGCTCATAACCCAGAGGTCGCAGGTTCAAATCCTGTCCCCGCTACTGCGTCGGAGGGCCCACGGTCGCCAAGACCGTGGGCCCTCCGTACTTTCCGTGCCGGCTCCGTGCGCGGCGCCCGCTCCCGTGTCCCGCGCGGGGCGGCGCGGTGGTCGCGGCGGCGTGCGTCGAGCGCCCGTCTTCGCCGTGCCCCGCAATGGGTACAGGTTAGGGCAAGGGTACGCAAAAGCACTGGGAATGCCCGCCGGCCGTGCGGAATGCTGACCACCGGTGGCGAGTGTCCTGGAGAGTCCGAGGGGGCAGCGTGCTGCGGGGCCGGCTGGAGCGTGCGTTCAGGAAGGGAAGGGACCAGGTGCCCGGACCCGCCCGGACGCCGTGGGCCGACCTGTGCGCGGCCGCCCTGACCGGCCGGCGCGCCGCCGCCGAGGCGCTGGTGCGGGCGCTCGCGGACGCGCGGGGCGCCGAGCGGGCCACGGCGCTGCGGGCGCTGACCGAGGCGCCGCCCGCGCTGTGGCCGCTGCTCGACCGCCGGGCGCGGGGCGGCCCGTTCCCCGGCGGCGACGACCCGCTGGGCCTGGTGCTGCGTTCGATGTCCGCCGACGGGTACGCCCGCGAGTACGCGGTGCGCCGGCTCGCCGGGCTGCCCGGGCCGGGACCCGGCGCCGCGCTGGCGCTGCGCACCGCGGACTGGGTGGGCCCGGTCCGGGAGCGGGCCCGCGCCGCGCTGCCGGGCAGGCTCGCCCCCGACGAGGCCGCGGCCGCCGTCCGGGTGCTGCTGAGGCTGCGCGGCCGCGAGCGCTCCACCGGGGTGCTCGACGACCTGCGGGCCGCCCTGGCCGACCCGGCGCATCGCCGGGCCGTGCGCGCCCTGGCCGCGGACGCCGACCCGCCCACGCGCCGCTTCGGCATGGAGCTGGCCCTCGAACTCGGCGCCTACGTCCCCGGCGACCTGGTGCGCACCGCGCTGGCCGACCGGGACCAGGTGTGCCGCGAGCTGTGCGCGGGGCGACTGCTCGAGCTCGACCCGGAGCAGGCCGGGCGGCTGCTGCGGGCGCGGTCGGCCGGGGTGCGGGAGCTGGCGGTGGCCGCGCTGCCGGAGGACGTGCCCGCGGCCCGGCTGGTGGCGCCGCTGGCCGACCGGTCCCGGGTGGTGCGGGCGCAGGCCCGCTGGGCGCTGTACCGGCGCGGCGAGCCCCCCGCCGAGGTGTACCGGGCGCAGTTGCGCAGGTGCGGCGGCTCGACCCCGCCCCGCCTGGTGGCGGGGCTCGCCGCGGGGCTCGGCGAGTGCGGCGACGCCTCGGACGTGCCGCTGCTCGCCCGTCTGGCCTCGCCCGACCCGCACCCGTGGGAGGCCGGCGGGAGCGGGCCGGCCTGGCCGCCGCCCGTCCGCCGCGCCGCCGTGCGTGCCCTGGGCCTGCTGGCCGGGCCGGAGGAGAAGCTGTCGCTGCTGGTGCCCCTGCTGGGCGAGGAGGAGCCGAGCGTGGTCAGGGAGGCGCTGGACGCGCTGCTGCCCGTGGCCCGCGAGGTGCCCGGCGCCCCGGTGCGGGCCGCGGTGGAGCGCCCCGAGCCCGCGGTGCGGCGGGCCGCGGTGCGCCTGGTGCGCGCGGCGGACCCGTGGCGCCGACTGGAGCTCGACCTGGAGCTCGCCGCGGACCCCCGCCCCGAGGTCGCCGCCGAGGCGCGGGAGGACCTGTGGGCGTGGCTGGGCGGGCAGTACCCCAGCCGCCCCGGGCGGGAGCTGCTGGAGCGGACGCACAAGCTGCTGGCCGGGGCGGGGCTGCCGGAGCGGCTGCACCGCGGCGTGGCGTTCGTGCTGGAGCGGGGCCGTCCGTGACCGTGACCGCCCGCGGAGGTTGACCGCCCGTGAGGGAGCGCGGGGCGTGCGGGAGGGCGGGCCCGGCCCGAAGGACCGTCACCCGCCCGCGCGTCAGTTGCGGCAGGAGGGGCACAGCCCCCGGTAGGTCACCTCGACGTCGGAGACGACGAACCCGAAGCGCTCGGAGTCGGGCAGATCGGTCAGCGGGTTTCCCAGGGGGCGCACATCGCGGATGGTGCCGCAGCTCGAGCACACCAGGTGCTGGTGCGGCCGGTGGGCGTTCGGGTCGTACCGCTTCGCCCGGCCGTCCGTGCTCACCTCGAGGATCTCGCCGAGGGCCACGAGCTCGCCCAGGGTGTTGTACACGGTGGCGCGGCTGATCTCGGGCAGCCGCTCCGCCGCGTGGGCGTGGACTTCGTCCGCGGTGTAGTGCACATGGTCCCCACTGAGGACCTCGGCGATGATCCGCCGTTGTGCGGTGAGCCGCCAACCGCGCTCGCGAAGTCGTTCCAGCAGGTCGGTCATGTGTTCCAGCCTAACAGTGAGAAGGCGGCCAGTTCCCGATCGCGTATGGAATTGGTCGCCATATTGACTTGGACAAAGTCCATTGTAGGATCGGATCTGCCGTTGGGGGAAGAGACTCGGAAGGGCCAGGGAGGCAGCACGTGACCGTGCAGCAGGACAGGGCAGCGAACACGCTCACCACGGAGACGGGCGCGCCCGTCACCGACAACCAGAACAGCGAGACGGCGGGTGTGGGCGGTCCGGTCCTGCTCCAGGACCAGCACCTGCTGGAGAAGCTCGCGCACTTCAACCGCGAGCGCATCCCGGAGCGCGTGGTGCACGCCCGCGGCGCCGGCGCGTACGGCACCTTCACGGTGACCGCGGACGTCACGAAGTACACCAGGGCCGCCTTCCTGTCGGAGATCGGCAAGCAGACCGAGGTCTTCCTGCGCTTCTCCACCGTGGCGGGCAGCCTGGGCGCGGCGGACGCGGTGCGCGACCCGCGCGGCTTCGCGGTGAAGTTCTACACCGAGGAGGGCAACTACGACCTCGTCGGCAACAACACCCCGGTGTTCTTCATCAAGGACGCCATCAAGTTCCCGGACTTCATCCACACCCAGAAGCGCGACCCCTACACGGGCTCGCAGGAGCCGGACAACGTCTGGGACTTCTGGAGCCTGAGCCCGGAGTCCACCCACCAGGTGACCTGGCTCTTCGGCGACCGCGGCATCCCGGCGTCCTACCGCCACATGGACGGCTTCGGCTCCCACACCTTCCAGTGGAACAACGCCGCGGGCGAGGTGTTCTGGGTCAAGTACCATTTCAAGACCGACCAGGGCATCGAGTGCCTCACCCAGGCCGAGGCCGACCGGCTCGCGGGCGCGGACCCGGACAGCCACCAGCGGGACCTGCGCGAGGCGATCGAGCGCGGCGAGTACCCGTCCTGGACCGTCCAGGTGCAGATCATGCCCGCCGCCGAGGCGGCGACCTACCGGTTCAACCCGTTCGACCTGACCAAGGTCTGGCCGCACGCGGACTACCCGCCGATCACCATCGGCAAGCTGGAGCTGAACCGGAACCCGGACAACATCTTTGCCGAGGTCGAGCAGTCGATCTTCTCCCCGGCGCACTTCGTGCCCGGCATCGGCCCGTCCCCGGACAAGATGCTCCAGGGCCGCCTGTTCGCCTACGGTGACGCGCACCGCCACCGCGTCGGCGCCAACGCCGACCAGTTGCCGGTCAACCGCCCGCACGCCACCGAGGCGCGCACCCACCACAGGGACGGCCTGATGTACGACGGCCGTCACGGGCGGGCGAGGAACTACGAGCCGAACAGCTTCGGCGGCCCGACGCAGACGAACGAGCCGCTGTGGCGGCCGGTCCCGGTCACCGGGTTCACCGGCGACCACCAGGCGCCGCTGCACCCGGAGGACAACGACTTCGTGCAGGCGGGCAACCTCTACCGGCTGATGACGGAGGAGGAGAAGGAGCGCCTGATCGGCAACCTGGCGGGCTTCATCGCGAAGGTCTCCCGGGAGGACATCGTCGAGCGCGCCATCGGCAACTTCCGCCAGGCGGACGACGAGTACGGCAAGCGCCTGGAGGATGCGGTGCGCGCCCTGCGCTCCGCCTGAGCCCCTCGCGCCGCCCGAGCGGGGCCGGGCGGCGCGAGCGGTGCGACCGGCCGGGGCCGGCCCGAGTGGCCGGCCCCGGCCGTTTCCGTGCCCTGGTGCCCCGTGCCCTGGTGCCCTGGTTCCGTGCCCGGTGCCCGGGTCCGGTTCCTCACACCCGGGCCCGGGCGGTCACAGGACCAGCACCGGCCGGCCGGCTCCCCGGCGGGAGCCCGTCCAGCAGCGGATGATGTCGCGGACGGAGACGATGCCCGCGGGCGCGCCGTCGTCCAGCACGACCAGGTGGCGGAAGCCGCCGTGCACCATGGCGTCGGCCGCGTCGTCGAGGGTCCAGCCGGGCGCGGCGAAGACCACGTCGCCGGTGAGGTGGCGGCTCGCGGTCTCCTGGTCGGGGTTCTCGCCCCGGCCGAGGGAGGTGAGTATGTCGCGTTCGGTGAGGATGCCGACTCCGCCGGCGTCGGGGTCCAGGACGACGGCCGCGCCGACGCGGCGGGCCGCCATCAGGCAGGCGGCCTGACGGAGGGTGTGGGCGGGGCCGATGGTGAGGACCATCGTGGTCATGGCGTCGCGGACGAGCATGGCCGGGAACCACCTCCTGGGCGGTAGGAGCGCCCTCGCGTTCCCGTGCACGGGCCCGCGGGGCAGGAGGGCCCGGGGCTCGAGAAGGAATTCACAAGTTCACAAGGGCGGGGATTCTCATGCTCACATGCCGCGCGCGGGGCCACAAGGGGGCTGCCCCCGGCGCGCGGTTGCGGCCCGGACCCGCCCCGCTCAGTACCGGCGCGGCCCCAGGTACCCCAGCACCTCGTCGTGCAGCAGCCCGTTGGAGGCCACCGCGTTGCCGCCGCCCGGCCCCGGCACGCCGTCCAGCGAGGTGAACGTCCCCCCGGCCTCCGCGACCACCACCGAGGGCGCGGCCATGTCCCACAGGGACAGCTCCGGCTCGGCGCACGCGTCCACCGAGCCCTCCGCCACCATCATGTACGGCCAGAAGTCGCCGTAGCCGCGGGTGCGCCAGCAGGACCGGCACAGGTCGAGGAAGCCGTCCAGGCGGCCCTGCTCCTCCCAGCCGGACAGCGACGAGTAGGCGAACGACGCGTCCTCGATCTTGCCCACCTTCGACACCCGCAGCCGGGTCGCCGACGACAGGCTGCGCCCGGTGTACGCCCCCGCGCCCAGCGAGGCCCACCAGCGCCTGCCGAGCGCCGGCGCGGACACCAGGCCCACCACGCCCCGGTCGCCGCCGGGCCCCTGGACCAGCAGCGCGATCAGGGTGGCCCACACCGGCACGCCGCGCACGTAGTTCTTGGTGCCGTCGATGGGGTCGATCACCCAGCGCCGCGGGCCGTGCCCCTGGTTGCCGAACTCCTCACCGAGCACCGCGTCGCGCGGCCTGGCCCGCTGGAGGGCGCTGCGGATCAGCTCCTCGGCCGTGCGGTCCGCCTCGGTGACCGGCGTCATGTCCGGCTTGGTGTCGACGCGCAGGTCGATCGCCTTGAACCGCTCCATCGTGGCGGCGTCGGCCACGTCGGCGAGGACGTGGGCGAGGCGCAGATCATCGTGGTAGTCCGGCATGCTGCGAACAGTAGTGGCAGGTCAGGTGCCCGGCCACCGGAGTGGTCCGGCGGGGGGACGCGGCCGGGCGCGCCCGGAGTATTGACAGCCCCCGACGGGGCGTCAACTCTGTCTCCCCCGGCCGTCGTTCGAACGGCTGTACGCGAGCTGCCGGAGGCGACGATGCCCACTGCGCGCGAGGCCCTCCTGGACGCGGCGCTGTCCGCCCTGGCGGCACGCCCCTGGTCGGCGGTGCGGATGGTGGACGTGGCCCGCGCCGCGGGCGTCTCCCGCCAGACCCTGTACAACGAGTTCGGCAGCAAGGACGGCCTGGCCCGGGCGCTGACCCGGCGCGAGGTGACGGCGTTCTACGCCGGGGTCGAGCAGGCCCTGGCCGACGCCCGGCGGGGCGGCGCCGACGCCTCCGGCCGGCTGGCCGCCGCCGCCGACCAGGCGCTGCGCGCCGCCCGGGACAACCCGCTGGTCCGCTCGGTGCTCGCCGGCGGGGCCGACGAGCGACTGGCCGCGGTGCCGGGCGCGCTCCGCCCGCGGCCCGGCGAGGTGGTGGCCGAGTTACGGGACCGAGCGTTGCGGGACCACACCCCCGGGGCCGCCCCGGCCGGCGGCCCCGGCCCCGAGGAGCTGGCCTTCGCCTGCGAGATGACGGTGCGGCTGGCCCTGTCGTACACCGTCGCCCCGGCGCGCAGCGCCCGCGAGGAGCGCGCCGCCGTGGCCCGGCTGGCCCGGGCCCTGCTGACCCGCGCGTGGTGAGCCGGTCGCCCGCCGTAGTGTGTCCCCATGGGGAAGTCGCTGGAGCGCGAGGACGGCGCCACGGCCGCGGGCGGCGCCACCGTCGCCGACGAGGAGCTGGTCACCTGGTGGGGCCTGGTGGTGGAGGCGTGCGACCGCACCACCCGGCGGACGGTCTCCGACCTCGGCGTCGACGTCGCCGTCCCGGGGCCCTGGTTCGAGGTGCTGCTGCGCCTGCTGCGCACCCCCGGGCACCGGCTGCCCATGACCCGGCTGGCCCATGAGGTGTCGCTGACCTCGGGCGGGTTCACCAAGTTCGCCGACCGGCTGGTCAGGGCCGGGCTGATCGAGCGGCAGGGGTCCGCCAGCGACCGCAGGGTCACCTATGTGGCGCTCACCGGGGAGGGCCTGGACATCGCGCGGCGGGCGCACGAGCGGCACGTGGCCGCGCTGCGGCGGCACTTCATCGGCGCCCTCGGCGAGCAGGACGCGGAGCGCCTGGCCGCCCTGATGCGGCGGCTGCGGGACGCCAACACCGAGGAGCCGGGCTAGCCGCCGGCCCGGCCGGGCCGGCGGCTCAGTGTGCCGAGCCGCTCAACTGGAGGCCGATCACCCCGGCGACGACCAGCGTGATCGAGACGATCTTCAGCACCGACGTCACCTCGTCGAAGAACAGCATCCCGTAGATCGCGGTGCCCGAGGCGCCGATGCCGGTCCACACCGCGTACGCGGGTCCGACGTCGAGCCGCTTCAGCGACAGGGTCAGCAGGCCGAAGCTGGCCAGGGCGAAGCAGGCGAACGCGATGGTCGGCCACAGGCGCGTGAAGCCGTGGGAGAGCTTCAGGCACACGGCGAAGCCGGTCTCGAACAGTCCGGCGATCACGACGAGCAGCCATGCCATCGGTTGGGCCTTTCGCATCGGAACGACAACCGGGACTTGGGGCCTCACGACGCCATCGCGGAGCAATGAGTTCGCAAAGCCTATCGATGATCACACGGACGACCCCGCCCGCGCTGCCCCCTCGGGCGCCCGAGTTGCCGTGACGGCCCGGACCGCGGCCCCCGGCGGGGCCCGCCGGGGGCGTCAGTCCCCTTCGTGCCGTTCCCTGGAGGCCAGCAGGCGGCGCAGCGACTCCAGCCTGGCCGGGTCCGCGTGGCCGTCCGCCACCCACTGGTCGAGCGCGCACTCCGGCTCGTCGTGGCTGCACCCCCGCGGGCAGCCGGCGGTCCCCGGCTCCAGGTCGGGGAAGGCGTGGATGACGCGGGACGGGTCCACGTGGTGCAGCCCGAAGGAGCGCACGCCAGGCGTGTCCACGACCCAGCCGCCGTCCGCGAGCGGGCCGGCGTCCCCGAGCGGCAGCGCCAGGGCGGAGGTGGTGGTGTGCCGGCCCCGCCCGGTGACCGCGTTCACCCGCCCGGTGGCCCGTCGGCTGCCCTCCGGCACCAGCGCGTTGACCAGCGTCGTCTTGCCGACGCCGGAGTGCCCGACGAACACGGTGATCCGGCCGCGCAGCCGCGTCCTGACCTGCTCGGCGCCCCCGGTCGCCAGGGTGTCGCGGCGGGTGACGACGTACGGCACGCCCAGCGGCGCGTACACCTCCACCACCGGGTCCGCGGGCGCCAGGTCGGACTTGGTGAGCACCAGCAGCGGCGCCAGGCCCGCGTCGTACGCGGCGACCAGGCAGCGGTCGATCAGACGGGGCCGCGGCTCGGGGTCGGCGAGCGCGGTGACGATGGCCAACTGGTCGGCGTTGGCGACCAGCACCCGCTCGTACGGGTCGTCGTCGTCGGCCGTGCGGCGGAGCACCGAGCGGCGCTCGTGGACGCGGACGATCCGGGCCAGGGAGCCCGGCTCGCCGCTGAGGTCGCCCACCAGCGCCACCCGGTCGCCCACCACCACGCCCTTGCGGCCCAGCTCCCGGGCCTTCATCGCGGTGACGGTCCGGTCCTCGACCAGGCAGGTCAGCCGGCCCCGGTCGACGGTGACCACGAACCCCTCGGCGGCGTCCTCGTGCCGGGGACGGATCCGGGTGCGGGGGCGGCTGCCCCGCCCCGGGCGGACGCGGACGTCGTCCTCGTCGATGTCCTTGCCGTAACGCCGCATGGGAAGGGCTCAGACCTCCTGCCGGGCGGGCGTCCCGCCGTCGAGCATGCCGGTCCACATCGCGGGGAACTCCGGCAGGGTCTTGGCGGTCGTCGCCACGTTCTCCACCTGCACGCCCGGCACCGCGAGCCCGATGACGGCGGCGGCCGTGGCCAGGCGGTGGTCCTCGTAGGTGTGGAAGACGCCGCCGCGCAGCGGGCGCGGGCGGACGACCAGCCCGTCCTCGGTCTCCGTCACGTCGCCGCCGAGGCCGTTGACCTCCTTGGCGAGCGCGGCGAGCCGGTCCGTCTCGTGCATCCGCAGGTGCGCGATGCCGCTCAGCCGCGAGGGGGAGTCGGCGAGCGCCGCCACGGCCGCGATGACCGGGGTCAGCTCGCCCACCTCGTGCAGGTCGGCGTCGATGCCGTGGACGCGGCCGGTGCCGGTGCAGGTCAGCCCGTGCTCGCCCAGCTCGCAGGCTCCGCCCATCCGCGTGAGGATCTCGCGCAGCGCGTCGCCCGGCTGGGTGGTGCGCTCGGGCCAGTCGGGGACGGTGACCCGGCCGCCGGTGACCAGCGCGGCGGCCAGGAACGGGGCCGCGTTGGACAGGTCGGGCTCGACCACCAGGTCCCGGCCGAGCAGCGCCGAGGGGGCGACCCGCCACACGTTCGCCTCGCCGCCCGCCTCCGGGGTGTCCACCTTCGCCCCGGCGGCCCGCAGCATCTCCACCGTCATCCGGATGTGCGGCAGGGACGGCACGGCGGAGCCGACGTGCCTGACCTCCACGCCCTGGTTGAACCGGGGGGCGGACAGCAGCAGGGCGCTGACGAACTGCGACGAGGAGGAGGCGTCCACCTCCACCGTGCCGCCGTCGAGCGCGCCGCCGCCGTGGACGGTCAGCGGGAACGAGCCCCGCCCCTCGTCCTCGATGCGGGCGCCCAGGGCGCGCAGCGCGTCGATCACGCCCTTCTGCGGGCGCTCCCGGGCGCGGGGGTCGCCGTCGAAGTGCACCGGCCCGTCGGCGAGCGCCGCGACCGGGGGCAGGAACCGCATCACGGTGCCCGCGTTGCCGACGTCGACCCGGGCGGGACCGTGCAGGGCGGCGGGGATCACCCGCCAGGCGTCACCGGGCCCGGTGCCCGCGCCGCTGGCGCTGTTGGGCATGGTCTCGATGCCGACGCCGAGCTCGCGCAGCCCCTGCGCCATCAGCAGCGTGTCGCGGCTGTGCAGGGGGCGCCGCACCCAGCCCGGCTCGGACGCGAGCGCGGCGAGGACCAGGGCGCGGTTCGTGACCGACTTGGAGCCGGGCACGGTGACGGTCGCGTCCACGGGTCCGGACGCGGTCGGAGCGGGCCAGAGCGCCTGGGGCGCGGGATTGCCGGTCATGTGCCACCACCTTAGTGCCCCCGAAGCGGGGGAAAACCTGGGGGAATGGGGCTATTGCGGCCGAACCACTGCTTCGGCCGATCGCCGCCTTGGCGGTCCCGGCCGGGCAGTGTCGTCCCTTGGTGTACCACTGGCGGGTGTCGGGTGTGCAACGGCCCGGCGCGGATCCTCGGCGCCCGGCGCGGACCCGGCCGCCCCGGCCCGCCGCGCGCTCACGCGGTGACCGGCTGGAGCAGCCACCACCCGCCCCCGACCAGGCAGATCACCGCCACGGAGCCGAACGCGGCCACCCACACCCCGCCCGGCACATGCGTCAGGCGGCCGAGCTGGTCCGCGTCGGAGTCCGCCGCCGCCCCGCGGGCCCGCCGGCCCTGGAGCTCCGCGACCGGCCGGGCGCCCGCCAGCAGCAGGAACCACACCGCCGAGTAGGCGAACGCCGCCTGCACCTCCGGCTCCGCCAGCCACGACACCGCCAGGAACACCCCGCCCGTCACCAGCACGGACAGCACCCCGAAGGCGTTCCTGACCATCACCAGCAGCGCGGCGAGCAGCGCGATCGCCGTCCACAGCAGCGCGGTGATGTGCCCGGCCGCGAGCAGCCACGCCCCGCCCGCGCCCAGCAGCGGCGGCGCGGTGTACCCGGCCGCCGCGGTGAGGACCATGCCGGGGCCGGTCGGCCTGCCCCGGGAGACGGTCAGGCCCGAGGTGTCCGAGTGCAGCGTGATGCCCTCCAGGCGGCGCCCGGTCAGCAGGGCGGCCAGGCCGTGGCCGCCCTCGTGGGCGATGGTCACCACGTTGCGGCTGACCCGCCAGGCGGCGCCGGGCACGATCGCGGCGAGCGCCACCACGGCGGTGGCCACGACCAGCCAGGAGGGGGGATCGGGCTGGGTGCCGACCACGCGGTCCCAGACGTCGGTGAAGTCGGTGGTGTCCATGGCCTTCCGTGGCAGACTCGGCGGTGACGGCCCCCTTCAGGGCCCGTTCGTCGGCGGACGGCCCGGGGCGCCCGGCCGTCCCCGGACCGTCACAACGATCGACGGGGGCCTGGTGTCCCTGGCAGGGTGGCACACATGTGCGGGCGTTATGCGGCAAGCCGGAAACCGGACGAGCTCGGCGAGATCTTCGCCGTACGCCACCGGGACCCGGCCGAGGACCTGGAAGCCGACTGGAACGTCGCCCCGACCAAGAACGTCTGGGCGGTGCTGGAGCGGCCCCTGAAGGGCGGCGGGTCACCCGATCCGGTGCGCCAGCTCAGGGTGCTGCGGTGGGGGCTGGTCCCGCCGTGGTCCAAGACCCCGGAGTCCGCGGCGAAGATGATCAACGCGCGGGCGGAGACCGTCCACGAGAAGCCCTCCTACCGCAAGGCGTTCGCCACCCGCCGCTGTCTGCTGCCCGCCGACGGCTACTACGAGTGGGTCACCCCCTCCGAGGAGTTCGCGCAGGAGCAGCGCGGCGCCCGCAAGCGGCCCCGCAAGCAGCCGTACTTCGTCACGCCCGCCGACGGCTCGGTGATGGCCATGGCCGGGATATTCGAGTTCTGGCGCGACCGCACGCTCCCCGACGACCACCCGCGGGCCTGGTGGGTGACCTGCGCGGTGCTCACCACCGAGGCGGAGGCCGAGCCGTTCGCCGACCCGCCGCGGGACGGCCCGCGCTCCCTGGCGGAGATCCACCCCAGGATGCCGCTGGTGCTGGAGCCCGGCCGGTGGGACGCCTGGCTCGACCCGGCCGACGACGACCCCGACCGGCTGCGGGAGCTGCTGGCCCCGCCGGCCCCCGGCCTGCTGCGCGCCCACCCGGTCTCGCCCGAGGTGAGCAATGTGCGCAACAACTCGCCCGACCTGGTGCGCCCCCTCCAGGAGCGGGCGCAGGAGGAGGAGACGACGCTGTTCTGAGCGCCCCGGCGCGCGGATGGCGACAGGGCGCGCTCGGACGCGCGCGGGCTCCGCGCCCGGCGCGGGCCGCCCGCACCCGCCGGGCCGCCCCCCGCGACCCCTCCCGCGGCCGCCCTGCCGCGGAGCTCCGCCGGGCCGCCCCGCCGTGGTCCCATGAGGCCCATGAGCGACCTCACCACCACCACCCGCCTCGTGCCCACCCCCGTGGGCGACGGCCGGATCACCACCACCGCCCCGCCGCGCCCCCGGGCCGTGCTCGCCCTCGGGCACGGCGCGGGCGGCGGCACGGCGGCGCGGGACCTCGCCGCCCTGGCCGCGGCCCTGCCCCCGCGCGGGGTGGCCGTCGCCCTGGTCGAGCAGCCGTGGCGGGTGGCCGGCCGCAGGCTCGCCCCGGCGTCGAAGACCCTGGACACGGCGTGGACGGCGCTGTGGGCGGCGCTGGACGCCGGCGGGTCGCCCGTCGTCGCGGGCGGGCGCAGCGCCGGGGCGCGGGTGGCGTGCCGCACCGCCGGGCCGCTCGGCGCCGCGGGCGTGCTGGCGCTGGCGTTCCCGCTGCACCCGCCGGGCAGGCCGGAGCGCAGCCGGGCGCAGGAGCTGCTCGGGGCGGGGCCGCCGACCCTGGTGGTGCAGGGCGAGCGGGACCCGTTCGGCACCCCGGAGGAGTTCGCCTTGCCGGGCTGGACGGGCGAGCTGGTGGGCGTGCCGCACGCCGACCACGGGTTCGCCGTGCCCAAGCGGGCCCCGGTCGGGCAGGAGGAGGTGCTGCGGGCGGTCGCCGACGCGGTGGCGGACTGGCTGGATCGCGTCCTCCCCGGAGGGTGACGGAGCCGGGAATGCGCACGCGGATGCCCGTGTTGTCACGGGACGTCGGTCAGCACTCGTCCGGAAGGCGCCAGATGGTTTCCGCAGCTTGCCCGCCACGCGCGCAGGTCGCCTCCCTGTCCATGACCCCATGGGCGGTGTTCGAGGGGGCATCGGTGGGCGCCGCGCCCGCGCGGCCTATATCCTCCGTTTCCAGCGGACCCGCACGGGGTTCCGGCCAGGCGAGCGAGGAGGTGGGTCCGGTCGCAGGGACCGACAACGGCACGCAGGCTGAGGAGACCACCGCCGAGCGCAACGCCCGCTTCGAGCGGGACGCGCTGGCTTTCCTCGACCAGATGTACTCGGCCGCGCTGCGCATGACGCGCAACCCGGCCGACGCCGAGGACCTGGTGCAGGAGACGTACGCCAAGGCGTACGGCTCGTTCCACCAGTTCCGCGAGGGCACGAACCTCAAGGCGTGGATGTACCGCATCCTGACGAACACCTTCATCAACTCCTACCGGAAGAAGCAGCGCGAGCCGCAGCGCAGCGCCGCCGAGGAGATCGAGGACTGGCAGCTCGCGCGCGCCGAGTCCCACATGTCCACCGGGCTGCGCTCGGCCGAGTCGCAGGCGCTCGACCACCTGCCGGACTCCGATGTCAAGGAGGCCCTCCAGGCCATACCGGAGGAGTTCCGGATCGCGGTCTACCTCGCCGATGTCGAGGGGTTCGCCTACAAGGAGATCGCCGACATCATGGGCACACCCATCGGCACGGTGATGTCCCGGCTGCACCGGGGGCGGCGTCAGTTGCGCGGGATGCTGGAGGACTACGCGCGCGAGCGCGGACTCCTTCCTCAGGGGGAGAACGGGCAGGACCAGGCTGACGCGCGCGTGGGAGCGGCCGCGGGCGGAACCTCGCCGCACGACCGGAAAGGCTCGGGCACATGAGCTGCGGCAACCCGCACGAGACCGACTGCGCCGAGGTCCTCGACCACCTCTACGAGTACCTCGACAACGAGATGGCCGAGCACGACTACGCCAAGTTCCGGGAGCACTTCGACGAGTGCCACCCGTGCCTGGAGAAGTACGGGCTCGAGCAGGCGGTGAAGAAGCTGGTCAAGCGCTGCTGCGGTTCGGACGCGGTGCCGTCCGACCTGCGCGGCAAGGTGCTCGGCCGCATCGAGGCGATCAGGGCCGGGCAGGTGGCGCCCGTCCCCGGGCCGCCTCCCGAGGCGCCCGGTGATCCCCAGGCCGGGCAGCCGCACTCCGGGCAGCCGACGGCCGCCGGGCAGCCGCTGTCCGCGCCGGTCACGGCCACGGAGTCCGTGACGGAGTCCGTGGCGGCCCCCAAGGAGTAGCCCCGCCGCGCGGCCCGCGCTCGCCACGGCCCCGGAGCCCCGCGGCTCCGGGGCCGTCGCCGTGCCCGCGCCCGCGGCCCGCGCCCCGGCATCGCCGGGTGAGGAGCGGGCGCGCCGCCGGGCGTGGTTTGATGCGCACACGAGCGGGCGTCGTGTGCCGGCCCGTACCGTCCCCCGGGGCGGGCGCGGCCGCGGGGGCGCGGTTCGGGCCACCGGGATGTTCCGGCCGTCACCGGCCAGGGCAGCATCCCTGTAGCACGTCCACCCGTCCGGCGGGAGCACCGCCGGCAGTCGGCAGCAGGTGACCGCGGAAGCGAGCCAGGCGGAATCGTGAGGATCTTCGGCAGAGCACGGCACCGGCCGTCCGCCTCCTGGCGGCAGGCCACCGACCGTGCCTTCACGCTGATGGGCGACGGGCGCTACGAGGACGCGGGTGCGCTCCTCACGCAGGCCGCGGACCTGGAACCGTGGCTGTCGGAGTCCTGGTACAACCTGGCGTTGCTGCACAAGTACCGGCACGACTGGGAGCAGGCCCGCCAGGCGGGGCTGCGGGCGGTCGCCCTGCTGGACCGCGGCACCGGCGCCCCCGACTGGTGGAACCTGGGCATCGCCGCCACCGCCCTCCAGGACTGGCCGCTGGCCCGCCGGGCCTGGCAGGCGTACGGGCTGCGGCTGCCGGAGAGCGCCGCCGCCGGGTCCGGCGACGAGCCGCTGTCCATGCCGCTGGGCAGCGCGGCCGTGCGGCTGTCCCCCGAGGGCGAGTCCGAGGTCGTGTGGGGCCGCCGGCTCGACCCGGCGCGCCTGGAGGTGCTGAGCATCCCCCTGCCGTCCTCGGGGCGGCGCTGGGGCGAGGTCGTGCTGCACGACGGCGTGCCCAACGGCGAGCGGGTCGCCGGGCGCGGCGAGGTCTACCCGGTGTTCGACGAGATCGAGCTGTGGGCGCCCTCGCCCGTCCCCACGTACCTGGTGCTGCTGGAGGCCGCCACCCGGGACGACCGGGACGCCCTGGAGCGCCTGGCGGCGGAGGCGGGGTACGCCGCGGAGGACTGGTCGTCCTCGGTGCGGCTGCTGTGCCGCACCTGCTCGGAGAGCCGGATGCCCGCCGACGACGGCCGGTTCGACCACCACGACCCGCACGACCACGCGCCGCCCGGCCGGCCCGGCCGCCTCAGCCACCGCAGCGCCGGCGGCCCGTGGGTGCCCGAGCGCGAGTGCGGCATCGCCGCGCCCGCCGAGCTGGTGCGCGGACTGCTCGATGGCTGGGTCGCCGACAGCCCCGACAGCAGGGCCTACCGCGACCTCGAGGAGGTCTGCTGACGCGCTCCGGCCGCGCCGCCGTAGGCTTGGGGCCGACGGACAACGGCGCAGCGGAAGCGCGATCCAGGAAGGCATGACCTACGACCATGGCGCAGCAGGAGCAGGACGAGACCGTCGAGTCGGAGTTCGTGGACGACACGACGGACGCCGAGGAACGGGTGCGGGAGCACCGCTCGCGCGGCAAGGCCCGGCCGATCACCGTCATCGGCAACCCCGTGCTGCACCGCCCGTGCAAGCCCGTGGAGACGTTCGACGGTGAGCTGGCCGCGCTGATCGACGACATGTTCAAAAGCATGGAGGCGGCCGAGGGCGTGGGCCTGGCGGCCAACCAGATCGGCGTGGACGCCCGGGTCTTCGTGTACGACTGCCAGGACGACCAGGGCGTGCGGCACGTGGGCCACGTGGTCAACCCGGTGCTGGACGACCTGGACCCGGCCTCCCGCGTCCTGGACGACGGCAACGAGGGCTGCCTGTCCGTGCCCGGCGCCTACAAGGAGCTGGCCCGCCCCGACTACGCCGTGGTGCGCGGGCAGGACATGCGCGGCGAGCCGATCGCGGTGGAGGGCCGGGGCTACTTCGCCCGCTGCCTCCAGCACGAGACCGACCACCTCAACGGCTACCTGTACGTGGACCGGCTCTCCAAGCGGGACCGCAAGGACGTGCTGCGGCAGATGGCGGAGGCCACGCCCCGGTACGAGACGGTGCCGAACGACTGAGCGGGCGACCCGTTCCCCCCGCCCCTCGTCCCGCCCGCGGCCCCGCCGCGGGCGGGACGGCGGGCGAGGGCCCGTTCAGGCGCCGTTCAGCTCCCGCCCGTAGCCGAGCAGCACCACGCCGGGCACCGGCGACCAGTCCAGCTCGGGCAGGCGGGTGAAGCCCAGCCGGTCGTACAGCCGCCGCGCGGCCGCCATCCGCTCCTGGGTGCAGATCACCACCCGCGCGGCGCCCAGCGTCCGCGCCCGCTCCAGGCAGGCGCGCACCAGCGCCTCGGCGGCGCCCCGCCCCCGCGCCCCGGGCGCCACGGCCAGCATCCGGAACTCGGCCTCCCCCTCGCGCGCCAGCTCCGCGTAGGGCGTGCCCGGCCGGGCGAAGGTGACGGTGCCGAGGACGGGCCCGCCCTCGCCGTCCACCGCCACCAGCAGCTCGCCGTGCTCGGCCCGGTGCCGGGCCCGGACCAGCTCCCGCGCGTAGTCGGAGCCGTCCGGCACCAGCCCGTCCACTCGGTAGGCCCCCAGGGTGAGCTCCCCGACCGCGTCGAGCTCCTCTTCCCGCGCCATCCGCACCACGATGTCCATGCGGGCCAGTGTGCCCGAGGGGGACGACACCGCCGGGCGGCGGGGGCACGGCGCGCGGCGGCGGCGTACCCGCCGCCCGCGTCCGAGCCCCAGGGGCCCCGGGCGGGACGCGGAAGGGGCCGGGGGCAGCACCCCCGGCCCCTTCGGGAACCGTCCCACGGCCGCCCCTGACGGGGCGGGTCAGCAGCAGCGGAAGCCCTCCCGCGGGTTCGCGTCGCGGGTGTCGGTGCGCTCCCGCTCGAAGGCGCGGCGGGAGGGGACCGGGGCGGCGGGGTCGTGGCGGCGGAGATGGGCCACATAGCGGTCGTACGCCGACTCGCCCGACACCTCCCGCACGTACCAGCGGACCCAGGCCGCCGCCCTCCGCAGCGCCGTCATGCCGGGGTGTCCTGCCGGACGCCGCCCTCGGCGCCGACCCCCGCGGCCACCAGCTCGGCCTTCTCGTCCTTGGTGGCGATCAGGCCCGCGGGCGCGACCAGCTTCGACTCCACGTACGGCGTCTCCTTCAGCGGCGCGGACGCCGGGTTGCGGATCGCCTTCACGCACACCCGGGTCGCGTCCGCGATCACCAGGATGATCAGCAGCGCGAACAGGATCGACAGCACCCCGTCCACCGTGGAGTTGGTGACCACGGTGTGCATGTCGTCCATGTTCTTGGCGGGCGCGATGACCTGCCCGGCGTCGATGCCGTCCTGGTACTTGTCCCGCTGGGCGAAGAAGCCCACCCGCGGGTCGTCGGAGAAGATCTTCTGCCAGCTCGCGGTGAGCGTCACCGCCACGTCCCACACCAGCGGCACTCCGGTGACCCACGCCCACTTCAGCCGCCCCGACTTGATCAGCAGCGTGGTGGCCACGGTGAGCGCCACCGCGGCGAGCAACTGGTTGGCGATGCCGAACAGCGGGAAGAGCTGGTTGATCCCGCCCAGCGGGTCGTGCACGCCGACCCACAGGAAGTAGCCCCAGGCGCCGACCACCACCGCGCTACAGAACCACAGGCCCGGCTTCCAGCTCACGTCCCGGAACGGCTTGTAGATGTTGCCGAGCGTGTCCTGGAGCATGAACCGGCCCACCCGCGTGCCCGCGTCCACCGTGGTGAGGATGAACAGGGCCTCGAACATGATCGCGAAGTGGTACCAGAACGCCTTGCCGCCCAGGCCCCCGAAGGCGTCGTTGAAGATCTCCGCCATGCCGACGGCGAACGTCGGCGCGCCGCCCGTCCGGGACAGCAGGCTCTCCTCCTCCACCGCCTTGGCCGCCGCGGCGAGCTGCTCCGGCGTGATGGTGAAGCCCAGGCCCGCCACCGCCTCGGACGCGGACTGCACGCTGTCGCCGATGACGCCGGCGGGCGCGTTCATCGCGAAGTACAGGCCGGGGTCGATGATGGTCGCGCAGATCAGCGCCATCACGGCGACGAACGACTCCATCAGCATGGAGCCGTAGCCGATCAGCCGGATCTGCGTCTCCTTCTGGATCATCTTCGGGGTGGTGCCCGAGGCGACCAGGGAGTGGAAGCCCGACAGCGCGCCGCAGGCGATCGTGATGAACACGAACGGGAACAGCGACCCGGCGAACACCGGCCCGTCGCCGCGTGAGGCGAATTCGGTGACGGCCTCGGACTTCATGCCGGGCAGCGAGATCAGCACGCCGATCGCCAGCAGCCCGATCGTGCCGATCTTCATGAACGTGGACAGGTAGTCGCGCGGCGCCAGCAGCATCCACACCGGCAGCACCGACGCCACGAAGCCGTAGATCACCATCCACACGACCAGCGAGCCCGGGCTGAGGATGAAGGTGTCCGCCCACGACGACTCGGCGACCCAGTTGCCGGAGATGATCGCCAGCAGCAGCAGCGCCACGCCTATCAGGGAGATCTCGGTGACCCGGCCCGGCCGCAGCACCCGCAGGTAGAAGCCCATGAACAGGGCGATCGGGATGGTCATCGCGATGGAGAAGGTGCCCCACGCCGAGTGCGCCAGGGCGTTGACCACCACCAGCGCCAGCACCGCCAGCAGGATGATCATGATGGCGAACACGGCGAGCAGCGCCGCGGCGCCGCCGACCGGGCCGATCTCCTCCCTGGCCATCTGGCCCAGCGACTTCCCGTCGCGCCGCATGGAGAAGAACAGGGTCACCATGTCCTGCACGGCGCCCGCGAAGATGACGCCCACGATGATCCAGATGGTGCCCGGCAGATATCCCATCTGCGCGGCGAGCACCGGACCGACCAGCGGGCCCGCGCCCGCGATCGCCGCGAAGTGGTGCCCGACCAGCACCCTGCGGTCCGTGGGGTGGAAGTCGATGCCGTTGTCCAGCCGCTCCGCCGGAGTGGCGCGGGTCTTGTCGACCTTCAGCACCCGGGTGGCGATGAATCTGGCGTAGAAGCGGTAGGCGATCGCGTAGGAGCCGAGGGCGGCGGCCAGCATCCAGGCCGCCGACACCTCCTCGCCCCGGGAGATCGCGAGCATCGCCCACCCCACGGCGCCGACCGCCGCGACCAGGCTCCAGATGGCGATGGTTCGTGGATTCGCCTTGCGCACGGGGCCGTCCTCCCGTTTTACGTGCATGTCACGCCCGTGATCGATGGACGGAATGTAGATCAGGCGCGCAAGTGGCGTCAGTACCGTACTGATAACGATCCCCGGGGCGGGGTCGCGCGACGGGACCGAGGGGGGCGGGCCGGGGCGCCCCGCCGGGAAGCGGGTCCCCGCCGCCCCCGTCCGCTCAGTGCTCCGGGCGCCGCAGTCTGGCCACGAACTTGTACCGGTCGCCGCGGTAGACCGAGCGCACCCACTCCACCGGCTCGCCCGCCGTGTCCAGGGAGTGGCGGGACAGCAGCAGCATCGGCAGGCCGACGTCGGTGCCCAGCAGCCCGGCCTCGCGGGGGGTGGCCAGGGACGTCTCGATGGTCTCCTCGGCCTCGGCCATGCGCACGCCGTAGACCTCGGCGAGCGCGGTGTACAGGGAGCTGTACTTCACCAGGTTGCGGCGCAGCGCGGGGAAGCGCCTGGCCGACAGGTGGGTGGTCTCGATCGCCATGGGCTCGGAGTTGGCCAGCCGCAGCCGCTCGATGCGCAGCACCCGGCCGCCCGGCTTGATGTCGAGCAGCTCGGCGAGCCGGTCGTCGGCGGTGACGTAGCCGATGTCCAGCAACTGGGAGGTGGGCTCCAGGCCCTGGGCGCGCATGTCCTCGGTGTAGGAGGTGAGCTGGAGCGCCTGGGCGACCTTGGGCTTGGCGACGAAGGTGCCCTTGCCCTGGATGCGCTCCAGGCGGCCCTCGACGACCAGTTCCTGGAGGGCCTGGCGGACGGTGGTGCGCGAGGTGTCGAACTCCGCGGCGAGCGCCCGCTCGGGCGGGACCGGGGTGCCGGGCGGCAGGGTCTGCGTCATCTCCAGCAGATGCCGCTTGAGCCGGTAGTACTTGGGCACGCGGGCGGTCCTGCCGTTGCCCGCGGGGGCGCCGCCGTTCGCGCCGGACGGTGCCTTCTCGGTCGCGCCGATGCCGCCGTCCGCGCGCATCGCCGCCGGTCCCTCACTGGGCAACGCCCGACCTCCGCCTGTCGCCTTTGGAGCCGTCACCGGCTGTCCCTCCGATGTGGTGCGGCCGACGCGGGGGCGCGCCCCGGCCACCGGGGTCATGGTGGCACGGCTCCCCGAGGCCGCGTCGCCGCCGCCCACATGTCGGTCCGGTTACGGACGTGTTGGTCACCGTCGCCCCTCTTGACACCACTATTGGTCTAGGCCAAGCTGCGGGGCACTGGTCTAAACCATTAAAGACCACGGCCCCGGTTCTCCGGCAGTGGGCGGTCGCGTCCCGCGAGCCCGCGGAGGGCCGACGGCCACCGCAGGAGCGGGGCTCGTCCGTCGTCGTACCGCTTGCCACCGGGGGTGGCCGCCGGGGCGATGGCCGGGCGCCCGCGGGCCGCGGGGCGCCGGGTGGGGGCATTGGGTGGCAACCCGGAGGAGGGTGGCGTGAAGCGCAGGCAAGGTGCGGTCGCCGGGGCGGCTGTCATGATCATGGCACTGGGGGTGACGGCCTGCGGCTCCGACGGCGACGGGGGCGAGGCCGAGAAGAAGAGCCTGACCGTGTGGTTCATGGACGGCTCCGCGCCCGAGCAGTGGCGCAAGGACATCACGGCGGAGTTCGAGAAGAACACCGGCGCGAAGCTGGAGATCGAGATCCAGCAGTGGAACGGCATCCAGCAGAAGCTCACCACCGCGCTGTCCGAGTCCAGTCCGCCCGACGTCTTCGAGATCGGCAACACCCAGACCCCGGCCTACGCGGTCACCGGGGGGCTCGCCGACCTGACCGACGTCAAGGACGGGCTGGGCGCCGCCCAGTGGACGAAGTCCCTCAACGAGTCGGCCGTGTACGAGGGCAAGCAGTACGCGGCGCCGTGGTACTTCGCCAACCGCGTGGTCGTCTACAACAAGGACATCTGGAACGCGGCGGGGATCAAGGGCACCCCGAAGACCCGGGCGGAGCTGTACGAGGCCCTGGACAAGATCAAGAAGACGGGCAAGGAGCCGCTCTACCTGCCCGGTCAGAACTGGTACGTCCTGGACGGCCTGCTGATCGAGAAGGGCGCCGAGCTGGTCAAGAAGGACGGCGACGGCTACGTCAGCAACCTCGACGACCCCAAGGTCGGCGAGGCCATGGAGATCTACAAGAAGCTCCAGTCCTACAGCAAGGCGCCCAAGGACAAGGACGAGTCCACCCCGCAGCAGAGCACGGTCTTCGCCAAGGGCAACGTCGGCGCGATGTTCGCCATGGGCTGGGAGGCGGCCACCGCCGTCAGCACCAACAAGAAGCTCGACGGCAAGCTCGGCTACTTCACCATCCCGGGCGAGACCGCGCAGGAGCCGGGCGGCGTCTTCCTCGGCGGCTCCAACCTGGCCGTCGCGCAGAACAGCGACAGCCCGGAGCTGGCCCGCGAGTTCCTCGAGCTCGCCCTGTCGGACAAGTACGAGGGCGCGCTCGCCAAGGCCAACGGGGTCATCCCCAACAAGGAGAGCCTGCACAACCACCTGGACGGCAACCCCGTCGCCGAGGCGGCCGCGCCCGCGGTCCCGTTCGGCGGCACCACCCCGCTGATCCCCCAGTGGGCCGCGGTGGAGAACACGCCGAACCCGATCAAGTCGTACATGACGGCCGTGCTGAACGGAAAGTCCCACCAGGAGGCCGCCGAGTCCGTGGAGTCGGAGATCAACAAGCGGCTCAGCCAGGAGCAGTAGGCGCCCCAGGCCCGTCTCCGCGCGCCCTGCGCAGAAAGTGACCCTCACACCATGGCCGTCCAGTCCGACCAGGCGGTTCTCGGCTCCCGTTCGGGAGCCGGGCCCCGCAGGCCGGGGCCGCCCCCGACGTCCGCCCCCCGGGGCGGGCGGCGGGGGCGGCCGCTCGCCGCCGCCATCCCCTACCTGCTGCTGCTGCCCGCCGCCGTCGCCACCGTGGCGCTGCTGGGCTGGCCGCTGGTGCAGAACGGGATGCTCTCGTTCCAGAACCTCAACGCCAGACAGTTGATCCAGCACGTCACCGAGTGGAACGGCGTCGACAACTACCGCGAGGTGCTGACCGGCTCCGACTTCTGGCGGGTCACCGGCCGGACGGTCGCGTTCACCGCCGTCAACGTCTTCCTGATCATGGTCTTCGGCGCCCTGGTGGGCCTGCTGCTCAACCGCCTCGGCAGCCGGATGCGGCTGCTCCTGTCCTTCGGGCTGGTCCTCACCTGGGCCATGCCCGTGGTCGCGACCACCACCGTCTATCAGTGGCTGTTCGACAGCCGCTTCGGAGTGGTGAACTGGCTGCTCGCCACCGCGGGCTGGGACGGCATGGAGGGCTACAACTGGGTCGGCGGCCAGTGGTCCACCTTCTTCGTGATCTCCCTGCTGCTGGTGTGGTATTCGGTGCCGTTCGTCGCGTTCAACCTGTACGCGGCGCTGACCACCATCCCCGCCGAGCTGTACGAGGCCGCCCGCATGGACGGCGCGTCCGCCCGGCAGGTCTTCGCCAAGGTGGTCTTCCCGGTGCTGCGGCCGTTCTTCCTGGCCACCAGCTTCCTCGAGGTGATCTGGGTGTTCAAGGCGTTCACTCAGGTCTTCGCGATCAACCAGGGCGGGCCCGACCGGCTCACCGAGACCCTGCCCGTCTACGCCTTCGTCGAGGGCGTGGGCAACCAGCACTACGGCGTGGGCGCGGCGATCTCCATGCTGACCATCGTCATCCTGCTGGTGCTCATGTCCGCCTACTTCCGGATCATCGTCAAGCAGGAGGACGAGCTGTGAGGCGTTCCCTCCTCGCGCGCACCTGGCCGAACGCGGTCGCGGTCGCCCTGTTCGTGTTCTTCGCGTTCCCCGTCTACTGGATGTTCTCCACGGCGTTCAAGCCGACCGGCGACATCATCGGCGACACCCCGGTGTTCGTGCCGCTCGACGCCACGCTGGAGCACTTCCGCACCGCGATCGAAGCCGACAACTTCTGGACGCTGGTGGCGAACTCCTTCACCGTCACCATCGGCGCGGTCCTGCTGTCGCTGGTGATCGCGCTGGCCGCCTCGTTCGCGCTGGCGCGCATGCGCTTCCGGGGGCGCGGCGGGATCCTGGTGACGGTGATGATGGCGCAGATGGCCCCCTGGGAGGTCATGGTCATCGCCATCTACATGATCGTGCGCGACGCCGACATGCTCAACAGCCTGCTCCCGCTGACCCTCTTTTACATGATCATGGTGTTGCCGTTCACGATCTGGACGCTGCGCGGCTTCATCGCCGCCGTGCCCAAGGAGCTGGAGGAGGCCGCCATGGTCGACGGGTGCGACCGCACCCAGGCGTTCGTCCGGGTGGTCCTCCCGCTGCTCGCGCCCGGCCTGATGTCCACCTCCCTGTTCGGGTTCATCACCGCGTGGAACGAGTTCCCCCTGGTGCTGATCCTCAACAAGCAGGCCGAGGCGCAGACCCTGCCGCTGTGGCTCACCCAGTTCCAGACCGCGTTCGGCGACGACTGGGGCGCCACGATGGCGGCGTCGTCCCTGTTCACCCTCCCCGTGCTCGTCGTGTTCCTGATCCTGCAACGCAAGGCGGTCGGCGGGCTCACCGCCGGCGCAGTGAAGGGCTGATCGCCGATGAACCCAGGCTCCGTGGGAGCGCCCGTGCCGTCCGTCCCGTTCGCCCCGTCCGCGGACGGCGGTCCCGGCGACCCCGCCGCGGACGCGCTCGCGGTGCTGCAACCCGGCTTCACCGGCACCACCCCGCCCGACTGGCTGCTGCGGCGGCTCGCCGAGGGGCTCGGCTCCGTCGCCCTGTTCGCCCGCAACGTGCGCGACCCCGAGCAGCTCGCCGCGCTCACCGAGCGGCTGCGCCGGGAGCGCCCCGAGGTGCTGGTCGCCATCGACGAGGAGGGCGGCGACGTCACCCGCCTGGAGGCCGGGCAGGGCTCCTCCTTCCCCGGCAACCTCGCCCTCGGCGCGGTGGACGACCCGGCGCTGACCCGCTCCGTCGCCCGGGAGCTGGGCCGGGTGCTGGCCGCATGCGGGGTGAACCTGAACTGGGCGCCGTCCGCCGACGTCAACTCCGACCCGCGCAACCCCGTCATCGGCGTCCGCTCCTTCGGCGCCGACCCGCACGTGGTGGCCCGGCACACCGCCGCCTATGTCGAGGGCCTCCAGGAGTCCGGGGTCGCCGCCTGCGTCAAGCACTTCCCCGGGCACGGCGACACCACGGTGGACTCCCACCACGCCGTGCCCACCATCCGGGCGGACGCGCACCTGCTCGCCGCCCGGGAGCTGCTGCCGTTCCGGGCCGCGCTCGCTGCGGGCAGCAGGGCCGTGATGAGCGCCCACATCCTGGTGCCCGCGCTCGACCCGGAGCGCCCCGCCACGCTCAGCCCCGCCGTGCTCACCGGCCTGCTGCGCGCCCCCGAGCGCGAGGGCGGCCTCGGCTACGACGGCGTGGTGATCACGGACGGCATCGAGATGAAGGCCATCTCGGCGACGTACGGCATTGAGCGGGGCGCGGTGCTGGCCGTCGCCGCGGGCGCGGACGCGATCTGCGTCGGCGGCGGCCTGGCCGACGAGGACACCGTGCTGCGGCTGCGGGACGCGCTGGCCGACGCGGTCCGGCGCGGCGAGCTGCCCGCGCGGCGGCTCGCGGTCGCCGCCGCGCGGGTGCGCGCGCTGGCGGCGTGGGCGGCGGTGCGAAGTCGGATCGTAGCCATGTCGTTCTGTGTGCCAAGG
>NZ_BAAGTD010000064.1:0-37563 GCF_054782095.1 Streptomyces capparidis
GTCCTGCACGAGCTGGCCGTACGGCTCGGCCAGCCCCCGCACCGCTTCCCCAGCGACCCCCGAGCGGTCTACGACGAGCTGCGCGCCGCCTCGGCGGGCGGGCAGGCCGACTACCGGGGCATCACCTGGGAGCGCCTGGACGCGGGCGAGGCCCTGCACTGGCCCTGCCCCGGCCCCGGGCACCCGGGCACGCCGCGGATGTTCACCGAGCGCTTCGCCCACCCCGACGGCCGGGCGCGGTTCGTCCCCGTCGAGTACGCGCCCGCGGTGCGCACCGGCGAGGAGTTCCCGCTGTACGCCACCGTGGGCCGGGTGCTGGCGCAGTACCAGTCGGGGGCGCAGACCCGGCGCGTGCCCGAGCTGCTCGAGGCGGAGCCGGAGGCGTTCGTGGAGGTGCACCCGGACACCGCGGCCCGGGCGGGCCTGGCCGAAGGGGAGCGGGCCCGGGTGGTCTCCGCGCGGGGCGCGGCGCTGGCCACGGTGCGCCTGGTGCCGGAGCTGCGCCAGGACACGGTGTTCCTGCCGTTCCACTTCCCGGGCGAGGAGCGCGCCAACCTGCTGACCGAACCCCTGCTCGACCCGGTGTCCCGGATGCCGGAGCTGAAGGTGTGCGCGGTGCGCCTGGAACCGCTGCCCGCGGCGGAGCCCGCCGCGGGCGACCGCGTCCCGCTGGACCGCGCCGCCGGGGCGGCCCGTCCGTGACCGTCTAGGAGAGCACAAGCGCCATGGACACCTCCCACGTCGTCATCATCGGCAACGGCATGGCGGGCCACCGGCTCGCGCAGGCACTGCGGGCCCGCGGCGGCGGCCCGCGGGTGACGCTGGTCGGCGCTGAGCCGCACCCGGCGTACAACAGAGTCCTGCTGTCCGCGGTACTCGCCGGGACGGTGACCCCGGACGACCTCGAGCTGGCCCACCACGACGGGCGCACCCTGCTGGGGACGCGGGCGGTCTCGGTGGACACGGCCGCCCGCGCCGTCCGCCTGTCCGACGGCACGGAACTGGACTACGACGCCCTGGTGCTGGCCACCGGGGCGCGCCCGCTGCTGCCTCCGGTGCCCGGCCTGGCCTCCGCCGACGGCGGCCCGGCGCCGGGCGTCGCCACGTTCCGCACCCTCGCGGACTGCGCCAGGATCGCCCAGCTCGCCGGGACCGGCCCGATGGCCGTGCTCGGCGGCGGCCTGCTCGGGGTGGAGGCGGCGCGCGGCCTGGCGGGTCTCGGCGTCGAGGTGACCCTGGTGCACCCGGTGGGCCATCTGATGGAGAGCCAGCTCGACCCGGAGGCGGGCCGGGTGCTCGCCGGGATCCTGGACGGGCTCGGCGTGCGGGTGCGGCTCGCCGTCGGCGCGGCGGGCTGGCGGCCCCGGCCGGACGGCGGCACCCTGGAACTGACGGACGGCTCGGCGCTGGAGTGCTCCGGCGTCGTGGTCACCGCCGGGGTCGCCCCGGACACGGAGCTGGCGCGCGCGGCCGGCCTGACCGTGCGGCGCGGGGTGGTGGTGGACGACCGGATGGCCGCCTCCGCCCCCGGGGTGTACGCGATCGGCGAGTGCGCCGAGCACCGCGGGCGCTGTCACGGCCTGGTGGAGCCGTGCTGGGACCAGGCCGAGGCCCTGGCGGGCGTGCTCACCGGCACCGACGCCCGGTACACCGGGTCGCGGCCCGTGGTGCGGCTCAAGGCCAGGGGCATCGACCTGGCCGCCATGGGCGAGATCCCGATGGACGGGGACGACGGCACGGAGCTGGTCCGCGTCTCGGCGCCCGCCCGGGGCAGCTACGGCGCGCTGGCCCTGCGCGCGGACCGGGTGGTGGGCGCCATCGTGCTGGGCCTGCCCGACGCGACGGGGTCGGTGGTCCAGTTGCACACCACGGACGCCCCGGCGCCCGCGGACCGGTTCGGCCTGCTGCTCGGCCGGGGCTCGGAGGTCACCGAGAGCCCGGAGAAGCTGCCGGAGCGGGCCCTGGTGTGCCGCTGCAACGGCGTCACCAAGGCACGAGTGGTGCAGGCGTGGCGGTCGGGCGCCCGCGACCGGGCGGCCCTGGCCGGCGCCACCTGGGCGACGACGGGCTGCGGGGGCTGCGCGGGGGCCGTGGAGCGGATGTGCGCCTGGCTGGCGGGCCGGGAGGCGGGCGAGGAGGCGGCGGCGGGGCAGAGCGCCTGAGTCCGGCCGCCGTTTCCCGGCGCCGCCCGGCGGTGGTTTTCCACCGGATCCGGGAATTCCCCGGCCGCCGCCGCACGACCCCCGGGGGTGCGCGGGGGGGGGTGTGCGGAATACACCGTTCCGAGCGAACGATCGTCCGTTTTCCCAGGGGCTCAGGGAACGCCGATTGCGCCGCCGCCCGCGGCGGTGGCCGGGAATGCCGTCCGCGGTATTCGCGGAAAGCCCGGGAAGACGTCGGCGCCGCGGCGGACGGGTGAACGTCCGCCGCGGCGCCGGGTGCGCACCGCCCCACGGGGGTAGGGGCAGCGCGGTCACAGCCTCCGGAACGTGCCGAAGTACGCCGGGAGGTCGGTGAGCTCCTGCTCGCCCGGGAAGCGCACCTGGAGGATGGAGTCGGCGACCGACTCCACCTCCCAGCCCTCGGCGAACGCGCCACGCAGGTCGTCCGGGACCACGGGCGGGAATCCGGCGCGGACCTTCTCGGGCACGCCCGCCGCCCCGAACTTGGCCTTCACCACGGCCCTGGCCTCGGTGCTCATGGCCAGGATGTACACCCGGGCCCCTGGCCTGGTGGCCAGGCGGAGCTGCGCGGCGTAGGTGGACCGGTCCTCCGGGGACAGGGCGTGGAACATGCCGCAGTCGACCACGGTGTCGAACCGCCCCGCGTACGGCGCCAGGTCCAGCACCGAGCCGGCGGCGAACTCCGCCGTGCTGCCGCGCTCGGCGGCCCGCCCGCGCGCGTGCTCGACGGCCGCCTCGGAGATGTCCACGCCGAGGACGGAGTGGCCCGCGCCGGCGAGGAACAGCGCCATCTCGCCGGAGCCGCAGCCCGCGTCGAGCACGTCCCCCTTGATGGCGCCGGCGCGCTCGAGTTCCACGAAAGGCCGCTGCGGCTCGCCGATGTCCCACGGGGGGCGCGCGGTGAGGCTGGTTTCGCCCTCGTAAGTTTTCTTGTAGAAACCCTCGACTTGTGATGAAGATTCTGCCATAGCTTTATTCTCCAGCCCTGATTAGTCGAGTGTCAACGACAAGCAAAAGAACCATATTCCGCTGCGGCTGGAAAACCATCGGAAAACCACCGCGCGACCACCGGGACAAGTGCGGAACTCGACGGCGATTCGAGGGCGGTCCGACCTCGGTGCGCCTCCGCACCGGCCACGGAGGAACCGCCGCGGCCCGGGCCGGAGGCGCACCGGCCCGGGCCGCGCGGGATCGTCCGCCGGCAGGCGTCAGACGCGGCTGGGGGTCGCCGCCCCCTCGCCCGCACCGCTCGGCAGCGCGGCCTGGCGCCGCTCCTTGACGGCGTGGCCGCCGATCGCGACGACCAGCCCCACCGCGAGCCAGCCCAGGATCACCGCCATGGGCGTGCCGAGCGCGGCGCCGTCGAGGTAGCCGATGCTGCGCAGGCCCGTGACGAAGGCGCCGCCCGGCATGTACTCGTTGATGAACACGTAGAAGTCCGGCATGAAGTAGCGGTTGACGCCGCCGCCGGAGCTGGCGATGCCGAAGACCAGGAAGGTCAGCGCACCGAGCCCGATGCCCGGGAAGCCCACGAGCTGGAACGCCTTGACGCACGCCAGGATGGCGAAGGCGTACAGCGCGCAGAGGCCGGACAGCGCCCAGTAGTCCGACGGGTAGGCGTCGAAGGTCCACCGGACGATGGCGATGGCGGTCAGGCCCGCCAGCACCGAGTAGACCGCGGCCGGGCCCAGCCAGAACTTCACCGGCAGGCGCGGCGCCCGCAGCGTCAGCACCACCAGGAAGGCGACGGTGGCGATGGTCATGCTCGCGAACAGGAACAGCGCGATGAAGCCCGTGGAGTCGCCCTCGGGCAGCGGCGCCAGGTCCGTCACCGTCAGCGTCTGGCCGCTCTGCATGGCCATGGAGGTGAACGTGTTGGTGAAGAAGTTCTTCGGCATCAGGCCGGTGGCGCCCGTCACGAACAGCTCGCTGCTGTCCGGACCCGGCGCGAAGACACCCAGGACCTCCTGGTCCTCCAGCGCCTCCTTGGCCGTCTCCACGTCCTGGTAGGCCGTGATGTCGAGGGAGCCGGGGGCGCGCTCGAGCTGCTGCTCCACCTGCTGAACCGTGGCCGCGTCGCCGACGACGCCCAGCGGCAGGTCGTTGGGCTTGGGGTTGTGCAGGGCAGCGGCGATGATCCACAGGAAGAGGCTCAGCACGACGACGCCACCGAGGATCGCCGGCCCGATCTGCTTGGGATGCGGCGCGGCGGGGTGGCGGGACGCCTCGCCCCCGCTCTCGCGGCCGACGTCGCTGTCAGTGCTCATGATGGTGCTCCTTCTCGCTCCGACCGTCCACGCGGCTCTCGCGGCGCTGCTTCCGCGGCCCCACGCGCAGGCGTGGCCGCCACTGCGGTCGCCCGGCCGGCACGCCGACGCAGCCAACTATCATCAGGTGATGAATTCTATGACCGATGATTTTCCCGAGGCAACCTGGGGCCCGTTCGGCTTCACCCGAACGGGCCCCAGAGTCGGTGCGATGGGAGATGTTTGACCGCGTGTCGGTCCGACGCTGCGCCGGTCCGGCTTTGCGTCAGTCGCCCGGCGCGGGCAGATAGCCGCTCTTCACCATCCAGTCGAAATAGACCCCGAGCAGCTTTTCGTCCAGCGGCGGGCAGTTGATGCCGGAGCCGGTCAGGGCGCGTTCGGCGTTGGTGGCGTCGTAGTCGATGGCCTCCTCGCCGCCCACGACGAACTCCTCCACCACGCCCATCACCGGGTGCAGCTCGTTGTCCCGCTCGCCGTAGGTGTCCTGGAGGGCCCGCCACCAGTCGTCCACGGGCACCAGGTCGGCCTTCCACCCGTACGCGGCGATGGCGTCCACCAACCGGCGGAAGGTGAGCTTGCGCCGGTTGACCAGGTGGTAGGTCTCCCCGAAGGCGTGCGGCTCCCGGGAGATGCGCACCAGCGCGCCGGTGACGTAGTCCACCGGGGTCATCTCGATCTCCAGGTCCAGGTCCGGCGCGATGCCGAGCTGGACGCAGCCCTTGATGACCCGGGTGGTGAAGTGCGTCGTCAGGGCGGCGCCGGTGCGCGAGTCGCCGAGCACCCGGCCGGGGCGGTACACGTCCACCGGGATGCCGCGGTCCCGCGCGGTCTCCATCAGCCGCTCGGCGGCCCACTTGGTCTGCACGTAGCCGGTGACCAGCTTCCCCGCGCCCGCGATGTCGTCGGTCTCCTTGATGACGGTGCGGCCGTCGGCGGGCAGGCCCCAGATGCCGTACGTGGACACGTGGCTGACCGGGGTGAGCGGCCCGCGGCAGGCCAGGCGCAGGATCTCCTCGCAACTGGTGAGGTTGGCCGGCCGCAACTGCTCGTAGGTGTAGGAGAAGTTCACCCAGGCGCCGTTGTGGTAGATGGCGTCCAGGCGGTGCGCCAGGTCGTCGAACAGCTCCTCGGTCAGCCCCAGCAGCGGCTTCTCCAGGTCGCCGGGGTGCACGGCGATCCGGTGCTCCGCGCCCTGCCGCCACGGCAGGTACTTGAGGTAGTTCTCCCGGATCCGCGCCAGCCCCTCCTCCGGCCCCGAGCAGCGCACCAGGCAGTGCACGGTGGCCTCGGTGGTGGCCAGCAGCTCGTCCAGCAGGTAGGCGCCGAGGAAGCCGGTGGCGCCGGTGAGCAGCACGTGCCGCGGATCGGTGTAGCCGTCGCGCAGCGGGCCCTCGGGGCGGATGGCCGGGTCCAGCGTCACGTCGCCCGCGATGTTGGCGGGGACGGACATGGGGGCGTCCTCCGCGTCCGCGCCCGCCTCGGCGTCCTTGCCGCCGCCGAGCTCGGAGGCCAGCAGCTCCGCCCAGTCCTCCAGCGTGGACCGCTCGAAGAGCTGGTTGGGCCGGACGCTGACCCGCAGGTCCTTCTTGCAGCGCTTGACGACCTCCATCACCATCAGCGAGTCCAGGCCGTGCGACATCACGTCCGCGGCGGGCTCGATGGTGTCGGCGGCGACCGACAGCACCTCGCCCAGCACCCCGCGCAGATAGCCGACCAGCCGCCCGGCCCGCTCCTCGGGCCCGGACGCGCCCTGGAGCTCCCGCAACACCGGCGAGTCGGTCTCGTCGCCGAAGTCCTCGGCGACGACGAGGGTGCGCAGCAGCGGGCGCTCGATCCTGGCCTCCATGACCGGCTTGTACGTGGCCCAGTCGGCGGCGCAGACCACGGCCTGCGGGTGCCGGCCGGTCAGCAGCGCGCCGAGCAGCTTCAGGCACTGCGGGGCCGACAGGGTGCGCAGGCCGGTGGAGGTGAGGAACGCCAGCACGTCCTCGCCGAACAGGTTGGACTCCAGCTCCCACGGGCCCCAGCTCACGGTGAGCGCCGCCTGGCCCAGGCTGTGCCGGTACTCGGCCAGGCCGTCGAGGAAGGCGTTGGCCGCGGAGTACGAGGACAGGTGCTGGGAGCCCCAGGTCGCCGCGATCGAGGAGAACCCGAGGAAGAAGTCCAGGTCGGCGCCCTCGGTGAGCTGGTGCAGCAGCCAGCCGCCGACGACCTTCGGCCGCCACACCGCGTCGTACTCGTCCGGCCGGGAGGCCGGGATGTCCCGCAGGAACTGCGGCACGGACAGGCCGGCCGCGTGCACCACACCGGCCAGCGGACGGGGGTCCATGGCCAGGTTCTCCATCACGGGCAGCATCTGCTGGATGTCGCACACGTCCGCCGCGACCACCTCCACGGCGGCGCCGGTGGCCTCCAGCTCCCGCACCAGCGCGACGCGCTCGCGGACGGCCGGGGGCAACTGCGGCAGGTTCCAGTCGGCGCGCGGCGGCAGCGGGGTGCGGCCGAGCAGCACCAGCTTGCCCGCGCCGTTGACGGCCAGCCAGCGGGACAGGGCCCGCCCGATGCCGCCGAACGCGCCGGTGATCAGGTACGAGGCGTCCTGCCTGACCGGCGGGGTGCGGCGCAGCTCGGCGGCCTCCAGGTGGTGCGGGACGAGCCGCGCCACGTACCGGGTGCCGTCGCGCAGCGCCTGCTGGTCCTCGGCGCGCACATCCAGCAGGGCGGCGGCCAGCGCGGCGGCGTCGTCGTTCTCCCGCCGCGGGTCGAGGTCCACCGCGCCGCCCCAGTGCTCGGGGTGCTCGAGGGCGACCACCCGGCCCAGGCCCCACAGGGTGTTGCCGAACGGGGAGGTCACCCCGGGGGCGCCGGGCGCGGGGACGGTGCCCCGGGTGACGAACGACACTGTGGCGGCGCCGTCCCCGCGGGCCAGCAGCGCCTGCACCGCGGCCACCAGGGTCAGCTCGGTGCGGTCGCGGTAGTCCACGAGCGCGTCCACGTCCACGCCGTCCGGCTCGGGCGCGTCCAGGCCGGACAGCAGGACCACCCGCCCGGGGGTGTCGCCGGGGCCCGCCTGCTCGCGCCAGCGGCCCACCAGGGCGGCCATCCGCTCGGCGTCCGGCCCGACCTCGTCCGGCTCGGCGACCAGGCAGTGGGCGCCCAGCTCGCGCAGTGCGCCGGCGAGCCGCTCGGCCACGCCCCTGCGGTCGGGCAGCAGCAGCCAGCTCTCGCCGGCGAGCCGCCCCGGGGCCGGCGCGGGCTGCGCGGGCTGCCACTCGACGCGCTGGAGCAGCTCGTCGGGGTGCCGCCACGGCGCGCCCCTGGGCGGCACCGCCTCGGCGCCGACCACCAGCAGCTCGCCGATGCCGCCGACGTGCGCGCCGTCCTCGGCGAAGAACTCCACCGAGCCGCTGACCTCGCGCAGCTTCGCCGAGGTGCCGGTGGCGTGGTGGGCGGTGGCCCGCACATACGCCACCCGCCGCGGGTCGGGGCAGATCAGGTCGCTGATGCGGCGGGTGAACCCGACCTCGTGGGTGTCGGCGCCCGCGTCCCAGGAGAGCGCGGCGACCGCGGCGTCCACCACCTCCACCCAGCTCAGGGCGCTGTCGCTGCGGTCCTGGGAGAGGGCGACCAGCACCCCGCCGCCGCCGCGGTGGGCGCCGGTGACCGCGCCGGCCAGGGCGGAGGACAGCGCGGCGGGCTCGAAGCTGACCGCGTCTCCGTACCGGTGCACCTGGAGGGAGCGGGCCAGGCGGCGGCCGGAGGCCCGGCGGCGCAGCAGGCCGTGGCCGTGCCGGGTCCACGGGGCGCCCGCGGCCTCCTCCGCGGGGGAGATGCTGTAGCAGTCGTAGGCGGCGTGCCCGTCCTTGTCGGGGCGCACCGTGAACTGGGCGATCCGGCCGTCGCCGCGGGGCAGCCGCTGCTCGATGACGACCTCTTCCACGCAGTCCCAGTGGCCGCCGAGGGCGTCGGCGACGATGTCGTGCATCATCGACGCGACCGCGCCCACCGGCAGGTAGCTGTGGCCGTCGGCGGCGACCCGGGCGTACGGGTCCCACCTGGGGTCGTCCAGGTCCACCTGGTAGGTGGGGACGGCGCTGCGCAGCCGCACGCCCACCGACGGCACCTCCTCGCCCGCGGGCAGCGCGGGCGCCGCGGCCTGCCCGCTGTCGCGCTTGGGGGTGAACCAGTACGACTCGCCGCGCCACACGGCGGTGGGCAGCGCGACCCGGCGGCGCGGGCCGGGGCGGTCGCGGTGCACGGCGTCCCAGTCGACGGTGCCGCCGCGCAGGTGCAGCAGACCGAGCGCCTGCCCCACCACCTCGCGGTCGGCCAGGGCCACGCCGCGGGTGGGGCGGCGCAGCGACGGGATCCACACGCAGTCGGGGTCCTCCACGGCCCGGTTGCCCAGGCCCACCAGGACCGGGTGCGGCCCGACCTCGAGGAAGGTGCGCACCCCGTCGGCGTGCAGGCCGGTGATGCCGTCGTGGAAGCGGACCGCCCCGGCGGCGTGGCGCACCCAGTACTCGGGGCCGACCTCGGCCTCGGTCCACCGCCTGCCGGTCACGTTGGAGTACAGCGGGATGGCCGGCGCCGAGTAGGTGACGGTGCCGGCGACCTCGCGGAAGGCGTCGAGCATGGGGCGCAGCAGCGGCGAGTGGAAGGCGTGCGAGACGGTGAGCCGCTGGCTGCGCACGCCCTGCTCGCGCAGCGCGGCGGTGACGGCGTCGACGTCGGCGGCGGCGCCGGAGACGGTCACCGTGTGCGGTCCGTTGACGGCGGCGAGCGCGACGGTGTCCGGGTACGCGGCGATGGCGGCGAGCGCGGTGGCCTCGTCGCAGTGCACGGCGGCCATGGCGCCGCCCGCGGGCAGGGCGGCCATCAGCGAGGCGCGGGCGGCGACCAGGCGGACGGCGTCCTCCAGGGAGAACACCCCGGCCACGCAGGCGGCGGCGATCTCGCCGATGCTGTGGCCGAGCAGCGCCGTGGGCTTGAGCCCGTAGGACTGCCACATGCGGGCGAGCGCGTACTCGACGGCGAACAGGGCGGGCTGGGTGTAGCGGGTGTCGTCGACCGGCGAGGTCTCGCCGGGGCCCGGCCACACCACGGACGCCAGCGGGCGGTCCAGGTGCTGGTCGAACAGCTCGGCGCAGGCGTCGAACGCGGCGCGGAACGCGGGCTCGTCGGCCAGGCCCGCGGCCATGCCCGCGTACTGGGCGCCCTGGCCGGTGAACAGCCAGGCGGTCTTGCGGTACTTGTGCACCGGCAGCTTCGCGGTGGCCAGGTGCGGGTCGCGCTCGCCGCGGGCGTGGGCGTCCAGGGCGTCGGCGAGCGCCTCGAGGGAGCCCGCCGACGCGGCCAGGCCCCAGGTCTGCCTGGCCCGGCCGACCTGGGTGGTCCAGCAGGCGTCGGCCAGGGTCAGGCCGGGCTCGCGCCGCAGGTGCAGGGCGTGGCGGCGGGCCAGCTCGGTCAGCGCCTCCTCGGAGTTGGCCGACAGCAGGTAGACGCCGGGGGCCTCGGGGCCGGTCCGCCCGGCCTCCTCCCGCTCCCGCGGCGGGGCGCTGACCACGGCGTGGGCGTTGGTGCCCGAGGCGCCGAAGCTGCTGATGGCGCCGATGCGGGGGCGGCCGGCCTCGGGCCAGGGGCGGGCGGTGTCGGCGACCTGGATGCGCAGCCTGCTCCAGTCCACGTTCGGGTTGGGCGTGGTGAAGTGCAGGTGCGGCGGGATCTCGCCGTGCTGGAGGGCCAGCACCAGCTTCAGCAGCCCGGCGACGCCCGCGGCGGACTCCAGGTGGCCGATGTTGGTCTTGACCGAGCCGACCAGCAGCGGGGAGTCCTCCGGCCGCTCCTTGCCGATGACGGCCTGGAGGGCGCGCAGCTCGATGGGGTCGCCGAGCGCGGTGCCGGTGCCGTGCGCCTCCACGTAGTCCACGTCGCCGGGGGCGATGCCGGCCTGCTCCAGCGCCGCCCGGATCACGCTCTGCTGGGCGGCGGGGTTCGGCACGGTCAGGCCGCTGCTGCGGCCGTCGTGGTTGATGGCGGTGCCGCGGACCAGGGCGATGACGTTGTCGCCGTCGCGCCGCGCGTCGGACCAGCGCTTGAGGACGACGATGCCCGCGCCCTCGCCGCGGCCGTAGCCGTCCGCGCTCGCGTCGAAGGTCTTGCAGCGCCCGTCGGGCGACACCCCGGCGAACTTGCTCATCATCACGAAGCCGTACGGGGACAGCATCAGGTTGACGCCGCCGGCGAGCGCCATGTCGCAGTCGCCGAGCCGCAGCGCCTGGCAGGCCTCGTGCAGCGCCACCAGCGAGGAGGAGCAGGTGGTGTCGATGACCTTGCACGGGCCCTGGAGCCCGAGGGTGTAGGAGATCCGCCCGGCGGCGAAGCTGGGCTCGCCGACGAGCTGGTAGGCGTCCACGTCGCGGATGTCGCCCTCGCTCTGGCGCATCCGCACGTAGTCGGTGGTGCTCAGGCCCAGGTAGACGCCGGTGGCGCTGCCGTTCAGCCGGTCCGGGGCGTAGCCGGCGCGCTCCAGCGCCTCCCAGGCCACCTCCAGGGCGATGCGCTGCTGCGGGTCCATGCCCAGCGCCTCGCGCGGCGAGATGCCGAAGACGGACGGCTCGAAGGTGTCCACCGGCCCGCCCAGGAACCCGCCCCTGGTCACATAGGTCTTGCCGGGGGCGTCCGGGTCGGGGTCGTAGAGGGCGGAGGCGTCCCCGCGGTCGGCGGGGAACTCGGAGGTGGCGTCGACGCCCTCGCTCAGCAGCCGCCAGAACGCCTCGGGGCTGTCCGCGCCGCCGGGCAGGCGGCAGCCGAGGCCGACGATGGCGATGGGCTCGTCGAGGCGGGGGGCGCCGTCGGCTGCCTTCGCCTTCTTCAGCCGGTCCTGGAGCCGCTCGATCGTCCGCAGAGCGTCGACGAGCCGGGCCCGGTAGTCCTGCTGGACCGGGCCGCCGTGCGTCGTCGTCATTTCAGTCTCCCTCGGTCAGCATGGATTCGGAGCTGGAGAGCGCGGCGAGCAGGCGCCCCATCAGCGCGTCGTCGCTGAGGTCGTCGAGCCCGTCGTCGAGCGCCTCGTCGGGTGCGTCGTCAATCGGGTCGCCGGTCGCGCCGTCGGGTGTGCCGTCGGGTGTGCGGGCCGCCGCGGTGTCCGGTTCGCCGCCCGGCCCCGGCGCGGGCGCCTCGTGGGCCGCGGGCGGGGGGGTCGGGGGCGCCGGGGCGGCGTCGGGGCCGGGCACGGCGGGTTCCGCGCCCTCGAACAGCTCCTCCAGGATGAACTCCGCGAAGGAGCGGGCGTTGGGGCACTCGAACATGATCGTTCCGGGCAGTTCGCGGCCGATCTCCCCCTCGGCGCGCTGCTTGAGCTCCGCGCCGAGCACGGAGTCCACGCCCAGTTCGAAGAAGCCCTGCTCCGGTCCGACGTCGTCGGCCCCGCCGAGCACCTCGGCCACCAGGTCGAGCAGCACCTGGAGCAGGTGCTCCGCCCGGTCGTCCGGGGGCAGCGCGGCCAGGGCGGCGACCAGCGGGGGGACGGCGGCGGCCGGGGCGGAGGGCGCCGGGGCGCCGTTCGCGGGTGCGGTGCCGTTCGCCTGGGCGGCGCCGTTGGAGTGCGCGGTGCCGTTGGCCGGCGCGTTGCCGTTCGCCTGGGCGGCGCCGTTGGCCGCCGCGCCGACGGCCGCCGGGGTGCCGTTCGGGGCCGCGCCGTTGGACTGCACCGCGCCGTTGGACTGCGGGGTGCCGTTGGACTGCGCGGTGCCGTTGGAGTGGGCGGTGCCGTTCGCCGGTGCCGCGCCGTTCGTCTGCACCGCGCCGTTGGCGGCGGGCGCGGGGGACGGGGCGGGTGCGGCGATCCAGTGGCGCCTGCGCTGCCACGGGTAGGTCGGCAGCGTCACCATGCGGCGGCCGTCCGGGACCAGGCGGTCCCAGTCCACCCGGCAGCCGTGCGCGTGCAGCGCCCCCGCCGTGGCCAGCAGATCGACCACCCCGGTGCTCTCGGGGCTGAGGACGACGAGCTCGGGAGCGCCGCCGCGGCCCTTCGCGGCCTGCCGGGCCGCCTCCAGTGCCGGGCGCAGCGCCTCGGCCGCGGCGCCCTGCGGGTCGAGCACGACCTCGACGCCGTCCTCGGCGAGCCGTCCGGCGAGTTCCGGCCAGCCGCCCGCGGCCGAGTGCCGGGGCAGCGCGCCCCGTCCCGGCTCGGGGGCGCGGCCCGCCGCGAGCAGCCGCAGCGCGTCCGCGGCGCCCAGCTCGCCCGCCACCACGGCGGCTGCGTACTCGCCGGTGCCGTGGCCCACGACCGCGTCGGGGGTGACGCCGAGCCGGTCCCACACCGCGGTCGCGGCGAGCTGCCCGGCCAGGATCAGCGCGCCGTGCTCGGCCGTCCCCGGCCGCGGTGCCCGGCCGGTCTCCCACGCCTCGACGGGCGAGAAGCCCAGCACCTCGCGCGCCGCCGCGTCGGTGTCCGCCACGGCGCCGCGGAAGGCCGCCGCCGCCTCGGGCCCGCCGAGCAGGGCGCGCACCACGTCCCCGCCCGCCGGGTCGGCGCCGAGCAGCGCGGCCCAGGGCAGGTCGGGCGCCTGCTCCCCGTACAGCAGGGCCAGCGCCCGGTCCTCGCCGGGGCGGCCGGTGCCCAGGTGGGCGCCGGGCGCCGACTCGCCGCGGGCCACCGCCGCGAGGGCGTCGGCCGCCTCCCGCCGGGTGCGGGCGGCCACCGCGACGCGGTGCTCGTGGTGGGTGCGCCGCACGCCCGAGACCCAGCACAGGTCGGCCAGTTCGGCCTCGTCCGCGGAGGCGACCCGCTCGGCGAGCAGCCGGGCGGCGTCCCGCAGGGCGGCGGGGTTCAGGGCGGAGGTGGTGAGCACCAGGGGCCGCGCCGGCGCGGTCGCGGGAGCGGGGGCCGCCGCGACGTCGGCGGGCGGCTCCTGCACCACCACGTGGGCGTTGGTGCCGGTGAACCCGAAGGCGCTGATCCCCGCGGTGCGCGGCCGGTCGCCGCGCGGCCACGGGGTGGGCTCGGTGACCACCCGCACCGGCAGCCGGTCCCACGCGACCTGGTGGGTCGGGGTGGTGACGTGCAGGTGGGCCGGGATCTCCTGGCGGCCGAGCGCCAGCACCGTCTTGATCAGGCCGGTGACGCCCGCCGCCGCCTCCAGATGCCCGACGTTGGTCTTCACCGAGCCGACCAGCAGCGGCCGGTCCTGGGTGCGCCCGGCGCCGAGCGCCCCGGACAGGGCGCGGATCTCGATGGCGTCGCCGAGCCGGGTGCCGGTGCCGTGCGCCTCCACGTAGTCCACCTCGCCGGGGGCGATGCCCGCCTGGTCGAGCGCGGCGCGGATGACCTCCTGCTGGGCCTCGCCGCTCGGCACGGTCAGGCCGCCGCTGGCGCCGTCCTGGTTGACGGCGCTGCCGCGGATCACCGCGTACACCCGGTCGCCGTCGCGGCGGGCCCGGGAGAGGGTCTTGAGCACCAGCGCGCCCGCGCCCTCGCCCCTGCCGTACCCGTCGGCGGAGTCGTCGAAGGTCTTGCACCGCCCGTCGGGGGCGAGCGCCCCGGCGGCCGACATGGCGAGGAACACCGTCGGGGTGGACATCACGTTGGCGCCGCCCGCGACGGCGATCTCGCTCTCGCCGGCGCGCAGGCTCTGGCACGCCAGGTGCACGGCGGTCAGCGAGGAGGAGCAGGCGGTGTCCACGGCGATGCTGGGGCCGCGCACCCCGAGGAAGTACGACAGGCGCCCGGCGGTGCCGCTGAAGGAGTTGCCGGTGCCGTAGTAGAGGTCGACGTCCTGGCGGTCGCGGGTGACCAACTGCTGGTAGTCGGTGGTGTTGAGGCCGACGAACACGCCGGTGCGCCCGCCGCGCAGCCGGTCGGTCCGCGCCCCGGCGTCCTCCAGGGCCTCCCAGGCGACCTCGAGGAAGATGCGCTGCTGCGGGTCCATGCTGCGGGCCTCGCGCGGGGAGATGCGGAAGAAGCCGTGGTCGAAGCCGTCGACCGCGTCCAGGAAGGCGCCGCGCGCGGTGGCGGTGCGGCCCGGGGTGACGGGCCCGTCGGCGAGCAGCGCGGCCGCGTCCCAGCGGTCGGCGGGCACCTCGCCGGTGGCGTCGGTGCGCGCGGCCAGCAGGTCCCAGAACGCCGCGGGGCTGTCGGCGCCGCCGGGCAGGCGGCACCCGATGCCGACGATGGCGATGGGCTCGGGGCCGGGGGGCGGCTCGTGGGCGACGGGGACCCGCGGGGTGGAGGGGGCGGGGACGGGCTGCGCGGAGGGGGCGGGGACGGGCTGCGCGGCCACGGGGGTGGGCTGCGCGGCGGGGGCGGGCTGGGCCGGGGCGGGCGCGTCGGCGCCGGGCAGCGGGGGCAGGTCCAGGGTGAGCAGGTGCTCGGTGAGCGCCTCGACGCTGGCGTGGGACAGCACGTCCGCGCCGTCGAGCTCCACGCCGAGCGCCTCCTGCACCTGGCGGGCCAGCTCGGTGACCGAGATGGAGTCGATGCCCAGCTCGAAGAAGCCGCGGGTGGCCGGGAGCCGCTTGCCCGGGGCGTGCCCGAGCACGGTGGCCAGCGCGCCGTGCACGGCGGCGGCCACGCGGTCCCGGTCCGGCGGTGCGCCGGCTGCGGCGGGGGCGGGGGCGGGGGCGGGGGCCGCGGGGACGGGGGCGGGGGCGGGGCCGGCGGGGGCGGCGGGCGCGGAACCGTTCGCACCGGCCGTGCTCACCGGGGTGCCCGCGGCGCCGGTGCCCGGCACCACCGCTCCCCCGGCGATCTCGCCGACCAGCGCCCCGGACGCGTCGTACAGCCTGACCTCGGCGCGCAGCCCTTCGGTGGGCAGGGCGCCCGCGCGCTCGGGCGGCCGGCCCTGCTGGCCGCGGGCGACCCCGGGCAGCCAGTGCCGCTCGTCGGCCCAGCGGTGCGGCGGCAGCGTCACCGGGCGGACCCGCCCGGGGAAGACCGCCGCCCAGTCCACGGACACGCCCGCGGTGTGCAGCTCGGCCCGGGCCTGCGCCAGGGTGGCGGCGCCCTCCTTGTCGCGGGTGAGCGAGCCGACGACGGGGCCGGTGCGGCCCCGCTCCTTCAGGGCGGCCTGGAGCGGGCGGCCGAGCACCGGGTGGGCGCCGATCTCCACGAACACGGCGTCGCCCGCGGCGAGCAGCTCGTCCACGACCGGCCAGAACAGCACCGGCTCGCGCACGTTGCGGCCCCAGTACGCGGCGTCGAGCGGCGGGGTCTCGCCGGGCGCGGCGGTGGACAGCAGCGGCACGGCGGGCTCGGCGGGTGACAGGTCGGCGAGCAGGGTCTCCAGCTCGTCGCCGTAGGGGCGCATCAGGGGGCTGTGGAACGCGTAGTCCACGGGCAGCGGGACGGTGTGGGCGCCGCCGGCCTTCAGCTCGGCGACGGCCCGCTCCACCGCCTCGGGCGGACCGGCCACCACCACCGAGCGGGGGCCGTTGACGGTGGCGACGCACACCTCCGGGTGGCGGGCGTCCAGCACCGCGCGCACCTCGTCGGCGCTCGCCTCGACGTTGACCATCCGCCCGGTGCCGCCGGCCCGCGCCATCAGCCGGCCGCGCGCCACGATCAGGCGGACCGCGTCCGGCAGGGTCAGCGCGCCGGCGACGCAGGCGGCGGCGACCTCGCCCATGCTGTGGCCGATCACCTTGTCCGGCACCACGCCCCACGAGCGCCACAGCCGCGACAGCGCCACCTGCACGGCGAACACCGCGGGCTGCGCCACGTCGGTGGCCTTCAGCCGCTCCGGGTCCGGGTCGCGCAGCGCGTCCAGCAGCGACCACCCGGCGTGCTCGCGGACCAGGGCGTCGCACTCGTCCAGCGCCTGCCGCACCACCGGCTCCGCGTCGTACAGGTCCACCGCCATGCCGGGCCACTGCGAGCCCTGGCCGGAGAAGACGTGCACCACGGGCGGCGTGCGGCCCTCGGGCAGCTCGCCGACGCTGGCGGCGGGGCGGCGGGTGCCCTCGTGGAACGCCGCGAGGGCGTCGGCGAGGGCGTCGGCGTCCGGCGCGACCACGGCCAGGCGGTGCCGGTGGTGGGTGCGGCGCAGCGCCGCGGTGGCCAGCACCCGCTCCAGGGCGCCCGGGGCGTCCTCGGGCGGCGGCAGCCCGTCGAGCAGGCGCCGGTAGTCGCCCGCGAGGGCGCGCAGGCCCTCGGCGGTGGACGCGGACACCAGCAGGGTGCGCGGCCCGTGCCCGGCGGGGACGGCGCCGCCGCGGGCGGCCCGCTCCGGCACGGTGGACAGCACCACGTGCGCGTTGGTGCCGGAGAGCCCGAACGCGCTCACCCCGGCGACGGCGTGGCCGCGCTTGGTGGGCAGCTCGGTCGGCTCGGTGGGCACGGCGATGCCGGAGGCCGCCCAGTCCACCAGCGGGGTCGGGCGGTCGTGGTGGATCTGCGGGGGCACGGTGCGGTGGCGCAGCACCAGCAGGGTCTTCAGCAGCCCGGCGATGCCGGCGGCCGAGTCCATGTGCCCGAAGTTGCCCTTGTGGGAGCCCACGAGCAGCGGGCGGTCCGCGGGCCGGCCCGCGCCGAGCACCTCGGCGAGCGCGGCAATCTCCAGCGGGTCGCCGAGCGGGGTGCCGGTGCCGTGCGCCTCCACGTAGGCGGGCAGGCGGTGGTCGAGGCCGGACGCGGCCAGGGCCGAGCGCAGCAGGGCGGCCTGGGCGACGGCGTTGGGCACGGTGAGCCCGGCGCTGGCGCCGTCCTGGTTGACGGCGCTGCCGCGGATGACGGCGTGGATCCGGTCGTGGTCGCGCACCGCGTCGGCATAGCGCTTGAGCACGATCACGCCGCAGCCCTCGCCGCGCACGATGCCGTCGGCGTCGGCGTCGAACGGGCGGCAGCGCCCGGTGGGCGAGAGCGCCCGCACCTTGCCCATGAACACGGTCAGCTCGGGCGCGACGATGGCGTTGACGCCGCCGGCCAGCGCGGTGTCGGCCTCCCCGTTGCGCAGCGCCTGGCAGGCCAGGTGCACCGCGACCAGGGAGGACGAGCAGGCGGTGTTGACCGTCATGGCGGGGCCGTGCAGCCCGAAGACGTAGGAGATGCGGCCCGCGGCGAAGCTGAACTCCTTGCCGCTGGCGAAGTACGGGTCGATCGCGGCGGTGCCCGCGGCCTTGGCGTGCAGCAGCAGGTAGTCGGAGCCCAGGATGCCCATGTGGACGGATGTCCTGGTGCCCTCCCAGCGGGCGACGGGCACACCCGCGTCGTCCATGGCCTCCGCGGTGACCTCGAGCAGCAGCCGCTGCTGGGGGTCCATCTCGCGGGCCTCGCGCGGTGAGATGCCGAAGAACTCGGCGTCGAACCGGTCGATGTCGTCGAGGAACCCGCCGTCACGCAGATAGGTGGTGCCGGGGTGGGCGGGGTCGTCGTGGAAGAAGCTCTCGTCCCAGCGGTCGCCCGGGACGCGGTCAACCACGTCCAGGCCACCGAGCAGGACCTCCCACAGGGAGTCCAGGTCGCGCACACCGCCGGGGAACCGGCAGCCGACGCCCACGACGGCGATGTCGTCGGGTCGGGGCGCTGGAACGTTTCCGGGCGCGGCCCCGCGGCGTGGTGACGGGCCCCGGCCGGGCGTGCGGCGGGCGTTCGGCTCAGGCATCTGGTCCACCCCTGGCGACGTATGACGACATGCGGTGACTTCGGCGGATGTGAGTGGGCTCGCACGAAGTAGGCTCCGCCACCGTTACTCACCGCGCTTGCGCCCCACTTGAGGCCCCGGCGAAGCCCGGAAGGCCGCCCGGGGCCCCGTCGCGCGGGGGTCCGGGCAGACGGGGGCGCGGCCGGGCCCCGCTCCGGAGGCGACGGTTCCGACGGGGCGGGCGTGCGCGGCGCCGGGGCGGGCGGGGCGGGAGGGGGCTGGGCGCCGCGTCCGGGGAGGGCGGAGGAGGCGGGGCCGCGGGCGGGGCGGAGTGCCGCCGTCCGGGAAGGGTGGAGAAGGGCAGTCCCGGGGAGCGGGAAGGCGGGTGAGGAAAGGGTGTGCGTCAGGCGTGGGGCGAAGGGGTGCGCGGGGGCCGGGGAGGGGATCGCGTCCGGGAGGCGGTGGGGCGGTGGGGCCGTGGGCCGGGACCGCCGTGCCGGCGCGCGCCGGGTGGCCGCCGCGCGTACCCGGGCCCGGGTCCGGAGGGGTGTCACCGCGCGGACCCGCGAGGAACCCCCGCGCCGTCACCCGGCAGCCCCGTCCGGGGCTGCCGCGGGGCCGCGCCCGCGCGGCGGAGGAGCCGGCGGCGCGGGTCCCCTCCGCCGTCGCCCGCTTCCGGTGGGCGGGGGTCTCAGTCGGTCGGCGACATCGGCAGCGGGCCGGTGAAGTACCGCTGGAGGACCGGGGCGACGCAGGCCACCAGGTCGTCGGAGGACATCGTGTCGATCGGCTCCACCTGCACGATGTACCGCGTCATCGCCATGCCCAGCAGCACGCTGGTGGCGAGCACCGCCCGCACCTCCGGGTGCGACTTGCCCGTGGACTCGGCGATGGGCAGCGACACCTGCTCGATGAAGTAACGGCGCAGCAGTTGCGCCGCCCCCTCGTGGGTGACCGCGGAGCGCATGATGCCGCGCATCTGGTTGCGGGTGCTCTCGTTCTCCCACAGGCCCAGGTAGGTGCGGGTGAGGCGTTCGCCGAGGCCGCGCAGCGCCCTGCGCCGCCCGGCGACGGAGGCGACGATCTGGTCGGGGTTCACGGCGTCGTGCACGGCGGCGATGAACAGCCGCTCCTTGGACACGTAGAAGTGGTGGATCAGGGCGGTGTCGACGCCCGCTTCCTGGGCGATGGAGCGGATGGAGGCGCCCTCGTAGCCGAGCTGGGCGAACTTCTCCTGCGCCGCCTCGAGGATCTGCCGCCGGCTGTCGGTGTTGCCCGGCCGCCGCCCGGTGCGCTTGCGCGCCGCCGGTTCGCTGCGGACCTCCTCCCGATCCTCCTCGGCGTCCTTCGCCTCGATGTCCTCGGTCCGCACCTCTGCACGCCCAAGAGCGCTCATCATTACCTCCGCAGTGCACGCCCCTCGGGCGCCGGGCAGGCGTTTCACCGGCCCGAACAGGCCGGAACAGGATGGGGCGCCCGCCCGCGGCCCTTCCGTCTGGAATTCCAGGAATTCTATACCCAATGACTTCCGCTGGCCGGAAACAGTGGATGCGCCCGCGCGGGCCACCCGTGCCGGTCCGGTCTCCCGGGCGCCGCCCACCGGGAATTCCCCCGTGTACCGCTCGGGCCGCCCCGGTGTCCGGCTCGCGGGAGCGTAGGTGCCGGGGCTCGAAGGCACCTTGAGGGACCACCTTCGCACATGCCCGGCGCCCTCGCCGGATCCACCCTCTGACCTGGGACCTTTCCCGGTTCAGCCGGGACGCCAATTCCGCGTGGGGTGATTTCGCCGCCCCGTCGGCCGCCTCGCCCGCCCCTCCCGGGGGCCTGAGCGAGAGCCGAGCCAGTCTCCAGAGGCGACTCCCAGCATCGCCACAGCAGCCGGGCCAGACCGGCTGGGACGCAGCCGATCCACCGGGAGGAACCCAGTGACGTCCATCAGCCGCGACGAGATCTACACAAAGCTGCACACGTACATCAGCGAGCAGTTCCTCGACGAGGCCGAGATCTCCGAGCTGAAGCCCGACAGCCCGCTGCTGGAGTGGGGGGTGCTCAATTCGATGAACACCTCCGTCCTGCTCACGTACATCAGGAACGAGATAGGGGTGAACGTCCCCCCCACCCACATCACGGGGCGGCGATTCTACAGCATCGAGACCATCACCGACATGGTCTACGAGCTGGCGATGCAGCCTGCCTGACCTCTTGGGCGACGCGCCCAGGTCGCAATCCGACCCCCCGCACCAATCCACACAGAAGGAGTGCGTCGTGGACGCAGAGTTCGACATCGGCATCATCGGCGGAGGTCCGGCAGGCTCGACGGCTGCCTCGTACCTGGCCAAGGCCGGTCTGAAGGTGGCCGTGTTCGAGGCCGAGACGTTCCCGCGCGACCACGTGGGTGAGTCGCTGGTGCCGGCCACCACTCCCGTCCTCCTGGAGACGGGCGCCATGCCGAAGGTCGAGGCGGCCAACTTCCCGAAGAAGTACGGGGCGGCGTGGACCTCGGCGGAGGACCGCGACATCGACCACAACGGCTTCCGCGGCCTGACCCACGACTTCCGCGCGGCGGAGATCCTGTTCAGCGAGCGGGACCAGGACGGCGTGGACCGGGACTACACCTTCCACGTGGACCGGTCGAAGTTCGACCAGATCCTGCTCCAGCACGCGGAGAGCCTGGGCGCGAAGGTCTTCCACGGCGTCCGCGTCGGCAAGGTGGACTTCGACGGCGAGCTGCCGGTCATGGAGGTCAAGATCGGCAGCAAGTCCGTGGACATCCCCGTCCGCATGGTCGTGGACGCCAGCGGCCGGCAGACCCGGCTCGGCAACCAGATGAAGTTCAAGGTCTCGGACCCGGTGTTCAACCAGTACGCGGTGCACGGGTGGTTCGACGGCCTGGACCGCAAGGCGCTGGCCGTCAACAAGGACCAGGCCGACTACATCTTCATCCACTTCCTGCCGGTCACCGACACCTGGGTGTGGCAGATCCCCATCACCGACACGATCACCTCGGTCGGTGTGGTCAGCCAGAAGAAGCGGTTCCAGGAGTTCGGGGGCGACCGGGAGAAGTTCTTCTGGGACACCGTCGCCAGCCGCCCGGAGCTGCTCGACGTGCTGAAGAACTCCGAGCAGGTCAAGGCCTTCAAGACCGAGGGCGACTACAGCTACGGCATGAAGCAGATCGCCGGCGACAACTTCGTGCTGATCGGCGACGCGGCCCGCTTCGTGGACCCGATCTTCTCCAGCGGCGTCAGCGTGGCCCTCAACAGCGCCCGCATCGCCTCGCAGGACATCATCGCCGCGGCGCAGGCGGGCGACTTCAAGCGGGAGCGCTTCGCCACCTACGAGCGGAAGCTGCGCAAGGGGGTGCGGAACTGGTACGAGTTCATCTCGATCTACTACCGGCTCAACATCCTCTTCACCGCGTTCGTCCAGGACGACCGGTACCGCCTCGACGTCCTGAAGATGCTCCAGGGCGACGTGTACGACGACGAGGAGCCGAAGGCGCTCGCCGCCATGCGGGAGATCGTCAAGGCCGTCGAGGAGGACCCGACGCACCTGTGGCACCCCTACCTGGGTGACCTCAAGGCGCCGTCGGCGGCTCCCAGCTTCTGACCGACGCGGAACCCCCCCGACGGGCGACAGACCGGGCCCCGGCCGATCGCAGCGGCCGGGGCCCGGTCGTGCCCACGGTACGCCCCGGCCCGGCTCCTGGCACCCCTCGTGGCGCTCTCGGACAAGGACTCGCCCGGCCGGGACGCCGCGGCGCCGGGCCCGCGCGGGCAGTGCCCCCGGCGGAGCGGCCGCGTCCGGACACGCGTGCGCCCGGCCGCCTCCCCGCGGGGAGGCGGCCGGGCGCCGTGCGTGGCGGGCCGGTCAGGCCGCCGTGCCGTACTCCCGGTTCGCGCGCGCCACCATCTCGTTGACCGCGTCCACCAGGTTCGGGTCCAGCATGGTGGCCGCCGCGGTGTCCCGCGGGGCGCCGAACCCGGCGTCGTACAGGGCGACGCTGGCCCGGAACCGCTCCTGGAGCAGATAGGTGGCGAACGTCCACTCGCTGCCCGTGCCCGGGGTGCCGTCCGGCCGCCGCACCCCGACCGGCTGCCCGTCGCCGCCGAAGCCGAACTCGGTGAACCGGAACCGCAGCCCCTGCCCGATCGCCTTGCTGTACGCCTCCTTCAGCGTCCACAGCCGCACCGCGCCGCGGTTGCGCTGCCCCACCGGCATCCGGGCCAGCGCCTGGATCTCGTGCGGGGTGCAGATGTGGCGCGCGGTGCCCTTGTCCAGCAGCGGGCGGTCGGCCTCCTCCGCGTCCACGCCGATCCGGCCCCTGGTGGTCAGGCCGAGCAGCAGGAAGTCACCGGTGTGGCTGAGGCTCACGTCCACCTGGTCGAGGCCCCGCGGGTAGGGGCGGCCGAACGCGCTGTAGCCCAGCTCGACGGTGTGCGGCGGGGCCTCGACCGCCACGCCCACGGCGTGCTTGAGCAGGGACCGGGTGGCGGCGAACCTGGCCCGCATCCGGGGGTTGCGCATCCGGGTGTAGCGCTCCCAGTCCCGGCCGAGCAGGCGCCGGACGGCCGGGCCGTCCGGGAGCCGGGGCAGCCAGGCGTCCACCTCGCTGTGCACCACGGCCCAGCCGTACCGCTCCAGGTCGCTCCGCACCTGCTGCCACGGGCCGAGCGGCCCGCCCACGCGCAGCGGCCGTGGCCCCCGAGACTCCGCCGGCCGTGTCCGGCCGCCGGCGGGAGCCTCGCCGGCAACCACCCGGTCCAGCGTCCCGGTCCGCATCATTCCACTCCCATCGATGTCCGCGTTCCCGATCCGTGCGTGTTCCGTGTGCTGTGTGCGTGCTGCCGTGCTGTGTGCTGTGTGCTGTCGTGCTGTGTGCTGTCGTGCCGTGCCTCGTGCCCGGCCGCGCGCCGTGCCGGCGCGCCCCTCGGGCCGGTCCGCTCATCCGCTCACCCGGGCCCCGTACAGGTCGTAGCCGAGCCCGTCGCGGTAGCGGGCCATCACCTCGTCGGCCAGTCGGTCCTCGTACGGCGCCGCCACCTCGGCGGGGTCGGCGACCCCCGGCAGCCCGCCGAGCCGCCCGGCCGCCCTGGCCAGCGCGGTGACCACCCACGCCGGATCGGCCAGGAAACCGCCGGGGCGGGCGTCGGCCTCCCGCCGCCACACCCCCAGGCAGGCCGCCGCCGCCAGCACGTGCGCGTAGCGGTCGGCCACCGCCGTCAGCTCGGGCACGGCCGCGGGGGCGATGCCCGCGGCGCCCGCGGGTCCGGCGACGCCGATCCGGCCGCGCAGTGCGCGCAGCTCCCGGGCGAACCCCTGGGCGAGCCGCTGCACCGCCGCCTCCCCGGCGCCGCCTCCGCGTGGCGGGCCGCTCTCCGCCACCTCAACGAGCGTAGCCGCAAGCGCGTCCCGGCCCGCCGCGGGCCGCAGGCCCGCGAGGCGCAGCGCGGGCAGCGGACCGCCGATCCCGAACAGCGCCCGCGGCGCGGGCTCGCCGTCGAACCAGGCGCGCGCGGCCAGCAGCGGCAACTGCGGGATGATCGTGGCCTGGCAGGCCGCGGCCCCGGTGTGGCCCAGCCCGGTGACGGGCAGGTCGCGCACGTGCTTGGCGAACACCCCGTACGGGCCCCGTCGCTCGTACACGGCGGAGCCGAGCACCACCGACAGGTCGTGGACGGCCTCCCCCAGGATCTTGGGCACCAGGTACTCCACGGCGGCCGCGGGCACGCCCGTCTGCTCCGGCAGCAGGCTCGCCGCGCGGGTCGCGGCCAGGCACAGGCTGTCGCTCAGCAGCAGGTCGGCGAGGGCCGCGGCGAACACCGGGCGCGCGTTCCTGCTGTCCGCGCCGGCGCCGGCCGAGCCCCCGCGCTCCTCGGCGAACCGGACCGCCAGGCGCAGGCAGGTGTCCACCAGCCCGAGCGCCATGGACGGGACCGCGCCGCGGGTCACCTGGAACGAGCGCAGCGCCAGCGCCACGCCCTCGCCCGTCTGGCCGACCACCGCGCTGCGCGGCACCGGGAGGCCGGACAGCCGCAGCCCGGCGAACCGCACCCCGCGCGCGCCGTGCGTGCGGCGGCGCGGCAGCGGGGTCAGGTGCGCCGGGGGGATGCGGTCCCGGTCGAGCAGCAGCACGCTGTGGCTGTGGCTGCCCGGCTCGGGCGCGATGCGCGCGTAGACCGTGAGCGCCTCGGCCCGCTCCACGTTGGCCATCACCCGGTTGCGCCCGCTGACCCGGAGCCCCCGCCCGTCGGGCACGGCCCGGAACTCGTCGCGCGCGAAGTCGTTGCCGTGCGCGAGCGCCAGGTGGGCGACGGCCATCCGGCCGCCCCCGAGCAGCAGTCCGGCGGTGCGGCGCTGCTGCTCGGGGCTGCCCGCCAGCCAGGAGGTGACGGCGGCGAGGAAGGTGGTGACGCCGTAGCCGAGGCCGAGCGCGGCGTCCCGCCGGAACAGCGGCCGCAGCACGCGCGCCAGGCCCTCGACGCTGTCCAGCCGGCCGCCCAGGTGGGCGGGCACGAACTCGGCGTTCAGCGCGAACCGGTCCAGCAGCCGCTCGCCGTCGCCGGGCGGCTCGGCCCGGGCGTCGGCGGCGAGCAGGGCCTCGTGGCCCAGCGGGTTGGCGGGGTCGGCCGGGTCGCCGAGGAGGGTCTCCAGGGCCGCGGCGCGCTCGGCCGCGGTGGCCCGGGCGGGCGGCGCCCCGGTGGTGCCCAGCACCCCGGCCGCCTCCGCGCCGATCATGGCCATGCACGCCCCCTCGGTCACCGGGTGTCCCGATGCGCACCATGGCCCCCGGTTCGCAGCCCTTCGTCCGCACCGACCCGCCAAGGATCGGAAGGCCCTCTGGAGCCGGGCTGGAGCGGGATCGGAGCGGCCGCCCGCCACTGCCGCGCGCCCCCCGCGCGCCGGGGCCCGGCGCCTCGGCCGGGGCGCGACGGGGCCGTTCCCCCCCTCGCCTCCCCCGGACGGCCCCGCCCTCCCCCGACGGGTCGAGAAATCCTATGCTCGGGCATAGGATTCACCGCGGAGGCGGCACACACCGCAGGCACCACCCCCACCGGGCACAGGAGCACGCCAATGACCAGCCGTAGTACCGAAGCCGAGCCGGGACGGCGCGTGGTCGCCGGGGTCGGGTACTCCTCCGGGTTCGGCAACGAGCACAGCAGCGAGGCCGTCCCCGGCGCCCTGCCCGTCGGGCGCAACTCCCCGCAGCGGGCGCCGCTCGGCCTGTACGCGGAGCAGCTCAGCGGCACCGCGTTCACCGAGCCCCGCCACGTCAACCGACGGAGCTGGCTGTACCGGATCCGGCCGTCCGCCGCGCACCCGCCGTTCCGCAGGATCGGCAACGGGGCGCTGCGCTCGGCCCCGTTCACCCGGACCGAGCCGGACCCGAACCGGCTGCGCTGGGACCCGCTGCCGCTGCCGGGCGGGAGCGCCGACTTCGTCGAGGGCCTGTTCACCGTCGGCGGCAACGGCGACGTGCTGCGGCGCGAGGGCGTGAGCATCCACCTGTACGCCGCCAACCGCTCCATGGCCGACCGGGTGTTCTCCGACTCCGACGGCGAGCTGCTGATCGTCCCCGAGCTCGGCGGCCTGCTGCTGCGCACCGAGCTCGGCCTGCTCCACGTGGAGCCGGGGCAGGTGGCGCTGGTGCCGCGGGGCCTGCGGTTCCGGGTGGAGCTGCCCGACGGGACGGCGCGCGGCTATGTGTGCGAGAACCACGGCCAGCCGTTCCGCCTGCCCGAGCTGGGCCCGATCGGCGCGAACGGGCTGGCCAACCCGAGGGACTTCCTGGCGCCGGCGGCCGCGTTCGAGGACCGCGAGGAGCCGGTGGAGGTGGTGAACAAGTTCGGCGGCAACCTGTGGGCGGCCGTGTACGACCACTCGCCGCTCGACGTGGTGGCCTGGCACGGCACGCTGGCGCCGTACGTCTACGACCTGGCGCGGTTCAACGTGCTGGGCACGATCAGCTACGACCACCCGGACCCGTCGATCTTCACCGTGCTGACGTCGCCCTCGGACACACCGGGGCTGGCCAACGCCGACTTCGTGGTGTTCGCGCCGCGCTGGCTGGTCGGCGAGGACACCTTCCGGCCGCCGTACTTCCACCGGAACGTGATGAGCGAGTTCATGGGCCTGGTGCGGGGCGGCTACGACGCGAAGGCGGAGGGCTTCGTGCCGGGCGGGGCGAGCCTGCACAACATGATGAGCGCGCACGGCCCGGACCGGGAGACGTTCGACCGGGCGAGCGCGGCGGAGCTGGTGCCGCAGAAGCTGGCGGACGGCCTCGCGTTCATGTTCGAGACGCGGTGGCCGGTGGTGCTCACCGAGGGGGCCAGGGACGCCGGGCACCGGCAGTCGGACTACGACGCGGTGTGGCAGGGTCTGGAGCGGCACTTCCCCCGCCGCCCGCGGCCCGGCCGGGACGGCGAGGGCGCGTAGCCCGGCGGGGGGGGCGCCCCCGGCGTCCGCACCCGAGCGAGGAACCGCGAACGGCAGACCGTGACCGCAGCCGACACGTACCAGCCCGACCCGCTGACCCTGAACCGCAGGCTCCCGCTGTGGTACCAGGTGTCGCAGAGCCTGCGCGCCTCCATCCTGGGCCGCCACCCGGACAGCCCGCTGCGGCTGCCGACCGAGGAGGGCCTGGCCCGGCACTACGGGGTGAGCGTGCTGACGGTGCGCCAGGCCCTCAAGCCGCTGGAGGAGGAGGGCCTGATCACCCGCCACCGCAGGCGGGGCACGTTCATCGACCCGTCGGCGCGGCCCACGGCGCCGGTGCGGCTGCTGGGCTCGGTGGACGCGATCGTGGCGCAGCAGTCCGCCGAGCGGGCCGAGGTGCTGGACCGGGGCACGGCCGCGGTGCCGCCCGAGCTCGCGGAGCACTTCCCCGGCACCTCGCGGGTCACGGTCTTCCGGCGGCTGCGCCGGGACGGCGGCGAGCCGACGAGCTGGGCGGAGAACCATGTGCTGCCCGAGTACGGCGAGCGGGTGGACACCGCGGACCTGGAGCGCTGGCCGATGACCCGGGTGCTGCGGGACCGCCTGGGGGTGCGGATCAGCCGGATCACCGACACGGTGCAGGCCCGGCTGGCCGACCCGGAGACGGCGCGACTGCTCGGTGTGCCGCTGCTGAGCCCGATCCTGCACTGCACCGGCGTCTCCTACGACGACGGCGGCCGGGTGGTGGACGTGGCCCGGATCCACTACCGCGGGGACCGCTTCTCCTTCTCCGTGACGCTGGAGGCGGGCTCCTGACCGGATCCGGCCGCCGCGGGGCACCGCGTGCCCTGTACAACCATCTGACGCGCGGGTAACTTCGCTCGGGCGCCGAGCCATGGGCCGGCCTGGCCGCGAGCGAAGGAGACCGCAGTGCGCCGCACCGTGTTCAACGAGGACCACGAGGCGTTCCGGGAGACCGTCCGGGCCTTCCTCCTCAAGGAGGTCGTCCCCCACTACGCGCAGTGGGAGAGCCTCGGCCATCCGCCCCGCGAGTTCTACCTGCGGATGGGCGAGCTGGGGCTGCTGGGCATCGAGGCGCCCGAGGAGTACGGCGGCGGCGGGACGCCCGGCATGAAGTTCAGCGCCGTGCTCTCCGAGGAGTGCGCCCGGTACGCGGTGACGCTCGGCGCCAGCCGGGTGCACACCGACCTGGTGCTGCCCTATCTGCTCGAGTACGCCACCGAGGAGCAGAAGCGCCGCTGGCTGCCCGGCTTCGTCAGCGGCGAGACGATGACCGCGATCGCCATGACGGAGCCCGGCACCGGCTCCGACCTGGCGGGGATCTCCACCACCGCGCGGCGCGAGGGCGACGTGTACGTCCTCAACGGCGCCAAGACCTTCATCACCGGCGGGTTCCTCGCCGACCTCGTCCTGGTGGTGGCCCGCACCTCCCCCAGGGACGAGCACGACCGCCGGGCGGGCCTGAGCATCCTCGCCGTGCGGCGCGACATGCCCGGCTACGGCGTCGGCCGGAAGCTGGACAAGATCGGGCTGCGCGCCCAGGACACCGCCGAGCTGTTCTTCGACGACGTGCGGGTGCCCGCGGCCGACCTGCTCGGCGAGGAGGGCCGGGCCTTCGAGTACCTCACGCACAACCTGGTGCAGGAGCGGCTCGCGATCGTGGTCGCCGCCGTGGCCGCCGCTGCCGCCGCGGTGGAGATGACCGTGGAGTACGTGCGGCAGCGCCAGGTGTTCGGCAAGCCGCTGTCGTCGTTCCAGAACACCAAGTTCGTCCTCGCCGAGTGCGCGGCCGAGGTGGAGGCCGCGCAGGCGCTGTCCGACCGGGCGCTGGAGGCGCACGAGCGGGGCGAGCTGACGCTGGCCGACGTGGCGAAGGCCAAGCTGGTCGCCACCGAGACGGAGGGCCGCGTCGTGGACAAGTGCCTCCAGTTGCACGGCGGCTACGGCTACATGATGGAGTACCCGATCGCCCGGCTGTACGCGGACGCCCGGGTGCACCGCGTGTACGGCGGTACCAGCGAGGTGCAGAAGTCCATCGTCGGAAAGTCGCTCGGCCTGTGAGTGCGGTCTCCGGGCCGCTGACCGGGCTGCGGGTGCTGGAGCTCGGCGGCATCGGGCCCGTCCCGTTCTGCGGGATGCTGCTGGCCGACCTGGGCGCGGAGGTGATCCGGGTGGACCGGCCGGGCGACCGCTCGCCGCTGGCCCACCCGGTGCTGCTGCGGGGCCGCCGCAGCGTCGTCGTGGACCTCAAGCGGCCCGAGGGCGCCCTGGCCGTGCGGCGGCTCGCGCTGACCTGCGACGCGCTCATCGAGGGCTTCCGGCCCGGCGTCGCGGAGCGGCTGGGCCTGGCCCCGGACGAGCTGTGCGCCGAGAACCCGCGCCTGGTGTACGGCAGGATGACGGGCTGGGGCCAGGACGGGCCGCTGGCCCCGGCACCCGGGCACGACATCAACTACCTGGCGCTGTCCGGGGCCCTGCACGCCCTCGGGCCGGCGGACGGCGACCCGGTGCCGCCGCTCAACCTGGTGGCGGACTTCGGCGGCGGGGGGATGCTGCTCGCCGTCGGCGTCCTCGGCGGGCTGCTGCGGGCCGGGACGGACGGGCGCGGCCAGGTGGTGGACGCCTCCATGGTGGACGGCACCGCGCTGCTGCTCGCCATGACGTACGGCTTCCTGTCCGTCGGCAGGTGGCGGGACGAACGCGGCGTCAACTTCCTGGACGGCAGCGGCCCCTTCTACCGGGTCTACCGCTGCTCCGACGGCGGGCACGTGGCCGTGGGCTGCCTGGAGCGGGCGTTCCGCGACGAGCTGCTGCGCGTCCTCGGCCTGGCCGGCGACCCGGACTTCGCCGCCCCGGACGACCCCGCGACCTGGCCCGCGATGCGCGACCGCCTCACCGGGGTGTTCGCGGGCCGCGCGCGCGACGAGTGGGCCGCGCTGTTCGAGGGCTCCGAGGCGTGCGTGACGCCCGTCCTCTCCCTCACCGAGGCCGCGGAGCACCCGCACAACGCCGCGCGCGGCACCTACCGCCCCGGCCCTTCGGGCACCCCCTGGCCCATGCCCGCCCCCCGCTTCACCCGCACCCCCGCCCCTCCCCCGGCCCCCGCCCCCGCCCCGGGCGCGGACACCACCCAGGTGCTGTCCGAGGCCGGCCTCACCCCGGAGGAGATCGCCGCGGCGACGGGGGAGCGGGGCGGGCCGGGCGGGGCCTAGGGGCAGTCGTGGCGGTGGTCCCACGGGGGGCCGGGGCAGACCGGGCACAGGAACAGGTACACCCCGCCCATGTCGCCCAGGGACATGCCGGGGCCGGGGCCGATCGCCGACTCCAGGTCGGGGGCCACGGGGCGCCGCCACACCGGGCCGCTGCCCCAGCGGTCCTCCTCAGGCAGCCACGGGCTGGTCCGTGACGGCTCCCGGCTGTGCACCGTCAGCAGGTGCTCCATCCGGCGCCCGCAGCCGCACACCGGCCAGTCCGGCTCCTGCGTCCAGCCCGGGTAGCCGCCGACCTTGGTCTGGGTGGCCACGGCGACGTCCCAGTAGGTGAGGCCGTGCTCCTCCTCCAGCGCCGCGCCGCGCCGTCTGACCGCCTCCCGCAGCGACCGCGGCAGGTCGAACCCCGGGTACTCCAGCGCCTGGGTGGGGTGGACGACGCACGGCCTGGGCACGCACTGCTCGTCGTACTCCCACGGCTCGGGCGGGCAGGCGAGCAGCGGGCCCATCACGATGTCGGCGGTGCGCCGCCAGCGCAGCACCGGCAGCGGGGCGTGCCTCGGGGGGTGGGTGAGCGGGCACCACAGCACCTGGAGCAGGTCGGTGCCGCGGGGCAGCAGCAGGCCGGGGACGTCGCGCGCGTACAACTGGAGCACGGGGACCAGGGCGACACCGGGCGGGCCGACGGTCTCCACGGGGCGGCGCAGCGGCTTGTAGTGGTCGGGTGCCGCGCAGTGCGGCCAGGGCTCGTCGGCGGGCCACAGCAGGGGGCCGCCCATGGAGCTGACGTGGACCGACGGGTCACCGGCCCTGGGGTAGAGCAGCGTGGTGGTCCTCGCCAGGTCGGCGACCTCGGGGAAGTGCTCGGCCACTCGGATCGGGAGCAGGGGAACTGTGCGGTTCACATCGCCCTCCGGCATGGTGCACGGGCAACGAAAACCCACGGCCGGCGACGGGTGGGGGGTTCCGGCGAGGGGCGGCACAGGGTGGGAGGGGGCGGCCCGGCACCCCGCCCGCCGGATGGGCGGGCGGGGACGTGGCGCGCCCCCGGCCGACGCGATCAGGTCGGGCGGTGACCGCCGAAGAGGGTCCTGCGGAGGCGGCGCAGCGGCGCGAACAGCACGACGCCCGCAGTGCGGCGGGGCGCCGCCCTGCGCTGACCGTGCGAGGCGGCGATGTCGAGCATCAGCCCGGCCGCCTCCTCGGTCTTGGCCGCGGGCAGGGCGGGCCCACCGAGGATCGCGAGGTGGCGGTCCAGGCGTGCACCGGAGACGCTGCCACCGCAGTTGACGGCCGGAATCCGCGGCCTGGTGCGCGTTTCTATCTGCTTCATCAAACTCCCCACCCGTTCGAGGCGCCCGAAGCGGGCAGGGTAAGCCTAACCACTGCCGGGCGCTGCGGTGCAGCAGCATTGCGGCGGTCCCGGGGAGACGCCGGTGTCGCCGGCCGGCTCCCCCGGCGCGGACCTGGCGCCGCGGGACCGCGGTTGTGTGCGGCACCGTACATCCTCCCAGCGGGCGGCCCTTCGCGACAGACCGCGGCGCGCCACACCGGCGCCGCCGCGCACGCACGCCGGGGATCCCCGGCGCGGGGCGGCCGGGGATCCCTCGGGGGGCGGGCCGGCCGCTGAGGGCCGGCCCGCCGGTCGGTGGTCAGCCGTGGCGGACGCAGGCCAGCCACGCGGGCAGGGTCACGGGCCCTTCATGCTCGGGGAAGCTGGCCAGCAGCGTCGCCTCCTCGACGGAGTCGATCGTCCAGCCGTCGGTGAAGGCGGCCTCGAAGTCGTCGGGACCCAGGGGCGCGGCGGAGGAGATCAGGGAGCTGAGGGCGCCGACCCCCCGGAACTCCGACAGGGTGGTGGTGCGGGAGCCCGCGTTGAGGCCCATGACGTACACGTTCGCGCCGTCGCGACAGGCCCGGTGCAGGGCCCTGGCGTACCTGGCCCGGCTGTCGGTGTCGAAGGTGTGGAAGAGCATGCTGTCGATCACCGTGTCGAACCGGTCCTCCAGGCCGTCGAGCCGGGTGGCGTCGCCGACCGCGAACTCCACGTGCAGACCGCGCTCCGCGGCCTTGCGCCGGCCCCTCTCGACGGCCGTGGCGGAGAAGTCCACGCCGGTGACGCGGTGGCCCCTCGACGCGAGGTACAGCACGTGCTCGCCGGAGCCACAGCCGACGTCGAGCACCTCGCCCTTGATGCGCCCGGACTCGTCCAGGGAGACGACGAGGGGCTGCGGGGCGCCGATCTCCCACGGGATCAGGGTGCCGAGCGGGGAACGGCCCTCGTACAGCGCGTCGAACTTCTCGGCGGAGTCGTTCATGACGTACCTGCTTTCTGTTCGGGTGCACGGGTGCGCGGGTGCACCTGGGGGGTGCGTGCCGGAGCGCGGCGGCGCGGGAGGCCGGCCCGTGCCGAGGGGGCGGGGCCACGGGGGGCGCCGGCGGACCGTCGGGCCGTCCGGCGCCGGGCCGCCGAGGTCGCGCCGGCGTTCCGGGCGCGCTCGCGGGTGCGGACACCGCCCACCGCACCCGCCGGGCGGGGTGCCCGGCGCCGCGAGCGCGCACCGTCAGCATGCGCGAGGTGGTCTGAAGAGAATCTGCACGTCGTCTGGACGGCGCCGGGTGCCGGGTGCCGGTGGGCGGGGTGCCGGTGGGCCGGGTGGCCGGCGGAGGGTCAGGCGCCGGAGGGGCAGGCGCCGCAGAGCGCCTCCTGGCGGGCGAGCCCGGTCAGCGGGAACCTCCAGTACTCGGACAGCCGCTCCAGGGCCGAGGCCCGGTCCTCGTGGGGCTCCTCACGCGCGCACTCGGCCGCGTAGATGCCGATCAGGACGTGCAGGCGGTAGCGGTGCGGGCCGTCCTCCTCCAGCAGCCGGGCGTCGGTCAGCGCCTGGAGGATCCGGGCCGCCCCCGCGCGGTCGGTGTCGTACAGCCGCGCGGCCGTGGCCGCGGTGACGATCCTGCCGCCGTACAGGCCGAGCAGCCGGAACATCCGCGCGGCGGCCGGAGGGAGGGCCCGGTACGAGGACGCCAGGGCGGCGCGGACGTTCGCGGTGGCGTCGCCGGGGACCGCGAGGTGGTCGAGCCGCTCGTGCTCGACGGCGTACGCCTCGACGAGGCGGTCGATCCGCATCCCGGGCTCCCCGGTCAGCGTGCCCGCGGCGATGCGCAGCGCGAGCGGCAGGTGGCCGCACAGGTGCGCGAGCCGGGCCGCCTCCGACCACTGCCCGTCCAGCCGCGCCTCGCCGAGCAGGCGGGCGAACAGCTCCAGCGACTCACGGGGGCGCAGCGGGGCCAGGCCCACCCGGTGGGCGCCGTCCCTGGCCACCAGGCCGCTCAGCCGGCTCCGGCCGGTGACCAGGACGCACCCCGGCCCGTTGGGGACCAGCGGGCGCACCTGCCGGGCGTCCGCCACGTCGTCCAGGACGACCAGGATCCGCTTGTCGTACACCAGGCTGCGGTACAGCGCCGTGCGCCCGGGCAGGTCGGCGGGCAGGTCCCGCTCGGCCACGCCGAGGCTGCGCAGCAGCAGCGCCGTCGCCTCCTCCACGCTGAGCCGCCACCCGCCGGTGTCGGTCCCGGCGAAGTCCACGTGGAACTGGCCGTCCGGGTATTCGCCGGCGAGGCTGTGCGCCAGGTGCAGGGCGAGCGCGGACTTCCCCACCCCGGGCGGGCCGTCGACGACGACCAGGGCGGGGGCGGTGTCGCCCGCCCGGCGGCCCTGGGCGAGCAGGGCGCGCACCCGGGCCAGTTCCGCGACCCGGCCGACGAAGCCGCGGGCGGCCGGGGGGAGCTGGGCGGGCCGGGGCAGCGGGGCCGGGCGCGGCCCGTCGCCCGGGGCGGAGGGCGCCGCGGGCCCCGCCTCGCGGGTGGGCGGCTGGAGGGCCGGGTCCCCGTTGAGCATCCGGTGGTGCAGCCGCCGCAGGTGGGGGGCGGGTTCGACGCCCAGTTCCGCGGCGAGCAGCCGCCGGGTCTCCCGGTACAGGGCCAGGGCCTGGGCCTGGCGGCCGCAGCGGTACAGCGTCAGCATCAGCAGTCCGCGGAGCCGTTCCCGCAGCGGCTCCCTGGACACCATCTCGGACAGGACCGCGGCGGCCTCGGTGTGGCGGCCCGCCGCCAGCATGGCCTCGGCCCAGTCCTCGGCGGCGGTCAGGCGCAGCTCCCGCAGCCGGGTGCTCTCGACCACGGCGAAGGGGCCTGGGACTCCGGTGTACGCCTCGCTCCTCCATAATCGCAGCGCGGCGTCGAACAGCGCGATGGCCTCGGTCCGCTCGCCCGCGGCGGCGTGGCGGCGGGCCCGTCCGACGAGGTCCTCGAACACGCGGACGTCCACCGCCCGCGGGTCCAGGCGCAGCGCGTACCCGGTGGGCACGGAGGCCACGACGTCGCCGCTCTGGCGCCTGCCGCGGCCGGGTTCCAGGGCGCGGCGCAGTCCCGCGATGTAGGTGTGGACGCCGCCGGCCGCGGTGTGCGGGGCCTCGCTGCCCCACACGGCGTCCACGATCTGCTCGACGCTCACGGCGTTGCCGACCCCGCTCGCCAGGAAGCCGAGGACGGCGCGCTGCTTGGGCGGTCCGAGATCCACCTCCGCGCCGTCCCGCCACACCCGTACCGGCCCCAACAGCTCCAGCCGCAGGGAGTCGTTCGCCCGCGACATCGAAACCACCCCCGTGGATGTACCGACGGTCCGTCTGCGCGGCCGGAGCGCCGGTGCCACCTCCGCGGACGGTAGGCGGCGGGCGGCACGGTCGCACGCCGTTGCCCCCTGCCGGGGCAGAGGTCGATTACAACACACGGCACTCGACGCGGAACGGGAAGCAGCAGGTCGCGGGCGCGGCGGCCGGGCTCTGCCCCGGGGCGGCGGGCGCGGCGCCGGGGGGTGGGAGAACCGGCGCGGACACGGCGGGCGCCCGGCCGGGTGGTCCCGGCCGGGCGCCCGTGCGGGTCTGGTCCGTGGCGGCCCGTCAGCCCGCCTTGGCGGCGAAGACCGGCAGGTAGCCGCTGGTCTGGCCCTTGGCGGTGGGGTGGTAGGAGTCCCCGATCGGCCAGGTCACGCTGTGGATCCACGAGTCGCCGGAGCAGATCTCGTGGCCGGCGAAGGCCGGCCGCACGTCGGCGAAGGTGAACCCGGCGGCGGCGGCGCGCTGGCTGATGACGGTGTTGAGGTGGTCGGACGCGCCGTTGAGGGCGGAGCGCTCGGTCTCGCTGAGCCCGACGATGCAGGAACCGCCCAGCTTGTACAACCGCGGGTAGCCGAGGACGACGACCTTGGCGGAGGGCGACTTGCCCTTGATGGTCGCGTAGGTGCGGTCCAGCTTGGCCGGGAGCAGGTTGCCGGCGTCGGCGCGGGCCTGCTGGACGCGGGACAGGCAGGTGCTCTCCGAGTTCAGCACGCAGGTGGTCATGACGTCGGCGAAGCCGACATCGTTGCCACCGACGCTGATGCTGACCAGGGAGGTCCCGGAGTTGAGCGGGCCGAGCTGGTTGTTGAGCACGTCGTCGGTCCGCGCGCCGGAGCAGGCGGTGAACGAGAACGAGGCGGGGGCGTTGGCGGCCGCCCACTTGGCCGGGTAGGCGTTGGCGCTGCGCTTGCAGTCGCCGCTGGAACCGTAGTCCCCGGCGCCGACGCCGGAGGAGTACGAGTCGCCGAGCGCGACGTAGTTGGCCGCCGCGGTGGTCGCGGCGCCGGCGGGTGTGGTGCCGAGGACACCGAGGACCGCGCCCACGGCGAGCGCGGAAGCGGCGGAGACGGCGGACACGAAGCGGGACACCCTCATGGGACCTCCACTTGTGGAATCGTGCGCTGCCTCACAGTGGTAGCAGTGATCTCCGGCGGAGGGGAAGTGTGCATGCCAATTTTTACGCGCGTAGCAAACCTTATATCACCCGGTTTTCACCTTTTGGTATTGCAGCGGCATGACATACACATGACATTCGTGCACACGTCTTGTCTTGAACACGCCAACCGACCAATCATTCAGGCGGTCGGGTACGGAACCCTCCGTTCCCATGCACCACCGATGAGGAGGAGACCCCTCACATGGCAGTGATGCCCCAGGACAGGCAGCACACCAGCAAGCGGCGAATCGGCGCCGCGCTCTGCGCGACCGTGGCCGCGGCGGCCATCGGCGCCCTCACCGTCCTCCCCGCGTCGGCGGCCCCGGCGGCGCAGGGATCGATCGTGGGCGCCAACTCGCCCGACGCGATCAAGGGCAGCTACATCGTCATCCTCGACCAGGACGCGACAGCGGCCAAGGTCCGGAGCCAGAGCACCAGCCTCGCCGCCGAGTACGGCGGCACGGTGGAGCGCACCTACCACGCCGCCCTCGACGGGTTCGCGGCGAAGATGACCGAGGCCCAGGCCAAGCGCCTGGCCGCCGACCCGGCCGTCGCCCAGGTCGTCCAGGACTCCCGGGTGTCGCTCGCCGCGACGCAGACCAACCCCCCGTCGTGGGGCCTGGACCGCATCGACCAGCCCTCACTGCCGCTCGACCAGCGTTACACCTACCCCGACCACGGTGGTCAGGGCGTCACCGCCTACATCATCGACACCGGTGTCCGCATCTCCCACACCGCCTTCGGCGGCCAGGCCGCCAACGGCTACGACGCGGTGGACGGCGACAACGTCGCCCAGGACGGCAACGGCCACGGCACGCACGTGGCCGGGACCGTCGGCGGCACCCTGCACGGCGTGGCGAAGAACGTCAACATCGTCGGTGTGCGGGTGCTGAACAACTCCGGCTCCGGCACGATCAGCGGCGTCGTCGCCGGCGTGGACTGGGTGACGGCGAACGCGAAGAAGCCGGCCGTGGCCAACATGAGCCTGGGCGGCGGCGCCAACACCGCGCTGGACACCGCCGTGCGCAACTCCATCGCCTCCGGCGTCACCTACGCCGTCGCCGCGGGCAACTCGAACACCAACGCCTCGACCGCCTCCCCCGCCAGGGTCGCGGAGGCGCTGACCGTGGGCGCCACCACCAGCACCGACGCCCGCGCCAGCTACTCGAACTACGGCAGCATCCTGGATGTCTTCGCCCCGGGTTCGAGCATCACCTCCGCCTGGCACACCTCCGACACCGCGACGAACACCATCTCGGGCACGTCGATGGCCTCCCCGCACGTCGCGGGCGTCGCCGCCCTGTACCTGGCCGCGCACCCCTCCGCCACCCCCGCCCAGGTCGCCAGCGCGATCACCAGCGGCGCGGTGACCGGCAAGGTGACCAACCCGGGCACCGGCAGCCCGAACCGCCTGCTCCAGATCGTGCAGTGACCATCCGCTGACGAACACCGCGCCACCCGCCGCGCACCGGCCAGCACCGGTGCGCGGCGGTCCGGTTTCCCGGGCCCCCGGCGTCCGAAACCTCCGGTTGACCGGGGTTCGAGCCCTGGGCGACATTGGGAACCGGACACGCTGGCGAGACGGGGGAAAGTCGCCGATGCGGAACACCACAGAGCGCCACCGGACCATTGACCGCCGAACCACCGCACTGCGGGTCACCGCGGACCGGGTCACCGCGAGGCTGAACGCCGCGAGACCGGGCGCCGCGGGATCGGGCGGAGCAGCGCCGGGCGCCGCCGACCGGGCCACCGGACGCGGGACCGCCGGGCACCGCACGGGCGGGCGGGCGGCGGGCGAAGCCCTGGCCGTCGAAGCCGCGGTCGTCGGACCCGCGGTCACCGAAGCAGCCGTCACCGAAGCTGCCGTCACCGAAGCCGCCGTCATCGGGCCCGCCGCCGCGGGGACTCAGGCGGCCGGGCCCGCCGCGCCGGAGCCGGGCGGCACCGGACGCGGCCCCACCGGCCCCACCGGCCCCACCGGCCCCGCCTTCGCCGCCGGCGGCGGCGCCGCTGCCCGCGGCGCCCAGGGCGG
>NZ_BAAGTD010000065.1:0-37017 GCF_054782095.1 Streptomyces capparidis
ACACCGAACCCAGAAGGCCCTCACCCGTTCAAGCACCCAGCCCGCGTGTCACCAACGTCCCGGGACAGCACACCTAGAGGGTGCCGGCGCGCGCCAGGGCGAGCAGGCTGGGGCGGTCCAGGCCGGTGGCCGCCTCCGCCTCCGCCGCGTCCACCGCCCCGCAGTCCACACCGCGCAGCACGTGCGCGGCCAGCGCCCGCGCGGACGCCGGCTCGTCCAGGACCCCGCCGCCCGCCCGCCCCACGTACGCGGCGAGCCGGGCCGCCGTCCGCGGCAGGCTCTCCCGGTGGAAGGCGAACACCGCCGCGTACCTGGTGACCAGTTGCGCCGGGTGCAGGTCCCAGCCCTGGTAGTAGGCGCGGGCCAGGGACCGGCGGACCAGGTCGTGGTGCAGCCGCCAGGCGTGGTGGACCTGCTCGGTGGTGCCGACGGGCAGGACGTTGGTGGAGCCGTCCGACAGGCGCACCCCGGTGCCCGCCGCGGCCAACTGCATGACGGCCTTGGCGTGGTCGGCGGCCGGGTGGTCCAGGCTCTGGTGGGCGGGGGCGACGCCCAGCGCCGCGCTGTAGTCGTAGGTGCCGTAGTGCAGCCCGGTGGCCCGGCCGTCGGCCGCGGCGACGAGCGCGACGACGGTGGCCTTGCCGTCGGGGCCCAGCACGGCCTGCGGGGTCTCGATCTGGATTTCGAAGCCGAGGCGGCGCTCGGGCAGGCCGTGGGCGCGCTCGAACGCGGCGCACAGGCGGGCGGTGGCGGCCACCTGCCGGGGGTGGGTGACCTTGGGCAGGGTGAGGGTGAGGCCGCCGGGCAGACCGCCGCGGGCCAGCAGCTCGGTGAGGAAGATGTCCAGGGTGCGGATGCCGCGGGCCCGCACGGGGGCCTCCAGGCACTTGAAGCGGATGCCCGTGAACGGCACGGCCAGCCCGGCGGCCAGGCGGGCGACGCGCACCGCCTCGGCGTCCTCCTCCTCGTCGGGCCGGACGCCGTAGCCGTCCTCGAAGTCGATCCGCAGGTCCTCCACCGGCTCCCGGGCGAGCTTGGCGCGCACGCGCGGGTGCACGTCGGCCGCCAGGGCCTCGGGCACGCCGAGCACGCGGGCCAGCGTCCTGGCCTCCGGGGCGTGCTCCACCAGCGCGGCCAGCGCCCGCCGGCCCCAGGTCGCGGGGGTGTTCGCCCGCACGGCGTCGGCGGGCACGTAGACGGTGTGCACGGGCCGCCGGGTGCCGTCCTCGCCCGGGTGGCGCCGGGCCAGGGCGGCGTCCACCTCCGCGAGCGCGGCGTCCACCTCGGCGTGCAGGGCGGCGGTGAAGGTGGTGCGGGGCACGGGCGCCTCCGGGGCGGGACGGGGCCGGGCCCGCCGCGCGCCCCGGGGCGGGGACGGGCGGCGGGCCCGGACGGCTTCTCGGCGCCGCGGCTTCTCGGCGCCGCGGCTCGTCGGCGCCTCAGCCCTTGCGGGCCTTGACCTCCTCGGTGAGCTGCGGCAGGACCTCGAACAGGTCGCCCACCACGCCGTAGTCCACCAGGTCGAAGATCGGGGCCTCGGCGTCCTTGTTGACGGCCACGATGGTCTTCGAGGTCTGCATGCCGGCGCGGTGCTGGATGGCACCGGAGATCCCGGCCGCCACGTACAACTGCGGGGAGACGGTCTTGCCGGTCTGGCCCACCTGGTTGCTGTGCGGGTACCAGCCCGCGTCCACCGCGGCGCGGGAGGCGCCGACGGCCGCGCCGAGGGAGTCGGCGAGGGCCTCGACGACGGAGAAGTTCTCCGCGCTGCCGACGCCGCGGCCGCCGGAGACCACGATCGCGGCCTCGGTGAGCTCGGGGCGGCCCGTGGCCTCGCGCGGGGTGCGCTCGACGACCTCGGTGCCGGTGGCGAGGTCGCCGAAGGAGACCTCCAGCGGCTCCACGGCGGGCTCGGCGGGCGCGGCCTCGGGCGCGGCCGAGTTGGGCTTGACGGTGATCACGGGCACGCCGTGCGACACCCGGGACCTGACGGTGAAGGACGCCGCGAACACCGACTGCGTGGCGACCGGGCCCTCGTCCCCGGCCTGCACGTCCACCGCGTCGGTGATCAGGCCGGAGCCCAGGCGCACCGCGAGGCGGGCGGCGATCTCCTTGCCCTCGGCGGAGGACGGCACCAGCACCGCGGCGGGCTGCACGGCCTGCGCGGCCTGGTGGACGGCGTCCACCTTGGGCACGACGAGGTAGTCGGCGAACTCGGGGGCGTCGGCGGTGAGCACCTTGGTGGCGCCGTACTCGCCGAGGGTGGGCACGGCGGCCTCGGCGCCGGAGCCGAGGACGACGGCGACGGGCTCGCCGATGCGGCGGGCCAGGGTGAGCAGTTCGAGCGTGGGCTTGCGGACGGCGCCGTCCACGTGGTCGACGAGGACGAGGACTTCACCCATGGGGTCGGTTCTCCTAGCGGGCTTGAACAGTGGTGAGGATCGTGGGGTGGGGCCGGGCCGCGCGGGGCCCGGCGGTGCGGGGCGGCCCGCTCAGACGAACTTCTGCTCCGCGAGGAACGCCGCGAGCTGCTTGCCGCCCTCGCCCTCGTCCTTGACGACGGTGCCGGCCGTGCGCGCCGGGCGCTCGGTGACGTCCTCCACCGCGGTCCACGCCCCGGCCAGGCCCACCTCGGCGGCGTCGATGCCCAGGTCGGACAGGTCCAGCTCCTCCACCGGCTTCTTCTTGGCGGCCATGATCCCCTTGAAGGAGGGGTAGCGGGCCTCGCCGGACAGGTCGGTGACGGACACCACGGCGGGCAGCGAAGCCCGGAGCCGCTCGCTGGCGGCGTCCCCGTCCCTGCGGCCGGTCACCGCGCCGTCCTCGACCCGCACCTCGGACAGCAGCGTGACCTGCGGCACGCCCAGCCGCTCGGCGAGGATCGCGGGCAGCACGCCCATCACGCCGTCCGTGGACGCCATGCCGCACATCAGCAGGTCGTAGCCGACGTGCTCGACGGCCTTGGCAAGCACCAGCGAGGTGCCCATCACGTCGGTGCCGTGCAGCTCGTCGTCGCTGACGTGGACGCCCTTGTCCGCGCCCATCTGGAGGGCCTTGCGCACCGCGTCGCGGGCGTCGTCCGGGCCCATCGTCAGGGCGGTGATCTCGGCGTCGCCGACCGCCTCCTTGATCTGGAGGGCCTGCTCGACGGCGTACTCGTCCAGCTCCGACAGCAGCCCGTCCACCGCGTCGCGGTCCGTGGTGCGGTCGTCGGCGAAGCGCCGGTCGCCGGTGGCGTCCGGCACGTACTTCACAAGGACAACGATCCTCAAGCTCACGCCTGTCTCCTACTGCTTCCGCTCTCGTCACGTCCGGCTGCTTCGGCCACGTCCGGCGCGGGGCGCCCTTGCTGCCGCTCTCTCGCAGCATATGCGTTTCCTACCCGCGAGTATGCACGCGATCCGGATCATTGCTCACACCCCGCTCCGCGGGCTTCCGGCACACGGTAACGAGCGCCGCACACGCGCTCGACGGTTCCGCCGCGTGACGAGAATCTCGCTCCGCCCCCGTCCTGGAACGTGACAGACACCCCCTTTCCGGGGATGATCGGCCAACCGCTGTGACCTACGGCGGCGTAACTTCGACGACCGGGGGTACCAGCTCCCCGGACCCGCCAGGAGAGGTGTGGCACGTGGCCGAACTCGTCTACCCGCCCGTCGTCGCGGCGGCGCACACGATGTTCCGCGCATGGGATCTGCGGATCAGCGTGACCGGGGCGGAGAACGTCCCGCGTCGGGGCGGCGCCCTGCTGGTGAGCAACCACATCAGCTACATGGACTTCATCTTCTGCGGGCTCGCCGCGCGCCCGGCCAAGCGCCTGGTGCGGTTCATGGCGAAGAAGTCGGTGTTCGACCACCGCGTCGCCGGGCCGCTGATGCGCGGCATGAAGCACATCCCGGTGGACCGCGCCGACGGCGTGCACGCCTTCCGGCACGCGCTGCACGCGCTGCGCTCCGGGGAGATCGTCGGGGTGTTCCCGGAGGCGACGATCAGCCGCTCGTTCACGCTGAAGACCTTCAAGTCCGGTGCGGCGCGCCTGGCGCTGGAGTCCGGTGTGCCGATGGTGCCGATGACGGTGTGGGGCACCCAGCGGATCTGGACCAAGGGCAGGCCCCGCAACTTCTCCCGCAGCCACCTGCCGGTGGACGTGCGGGTCGGCGAGCCGATGACGCCGGAGCCGGACGAGAAGCCGGACACCCTCACCGACCGGCTGCGCGCCCGCATGGCCGAGCTGCTCGAGGCGGCTCAGCGCGCCTACCCGGACCGGCCCGGGGACGAGGACGACCGCTGGTGGCTGCCCGCCCACCTCGGCGGCACCGCGCCCACCCTGGAGCAGGCCAGGGACTGAGCCGCGCGGGCGCACGGCCCCCGCCGCGGGGGCGGGGGCCGGCGGCGCGTTCACTGCCGGGCCATCTCCTCGCGCACGGCGGCGGCGAAGGCGTCGATGTCCTGCTCGGTGGTGTCGAACGCGGTCATCCAGCGCACCTCGCCGGTGTGCTCGTCCCAGAAGTAGAAGCGGTACCGCTTCTGCAACCGCTCGCTGACGTCCCGGGGCAGCACCGCGAACACCGCGTTGGACTCCACGGGGCGCACCACGCTCACCCCGTCGATGCCGCGCACCGCCGCCTCGAGGCGCCGGGCCATGGCGTTGGCGTGGCGGGCCGAGCGCAGCCACAGCTCGCCGGCGAACAGCGCCTCGAACTGCACGGACACGAACCGCATCTTCGAGGCGAGCTGCATCGACAGCTTGCGCAGGAACGGGATGCCGCGCACCCGGTCCGGGTTGAGCACCACGACGCACTCGCCGAACAGCAGGCCGTTCTTGGTCCCGCCGAGGGACAGCACGTCCACGCCCGCGTCGGTGGTCAGCGCCCGCAGCGGCACGTCCAGGGTGGCGGCGGCGTTGGCCAGGCGGGCGCCGTCCATGTGGACGGCCATGCCGTGCTGGTGGGCGTGCTCGCACAGGGCCCGCACCTGCTCCACGGTGTAGCAGGTGCCCAGCTCGGTGGTCTGCGCGAACGAGACGACCTGCGGCTGGGCGCGGTGCTCGTCGCCCCAGCCCCACGCCTCCCGGTCGATCAGCTCGGGCGTGAGCCTGCCGTCGGGGGTGGGCACGGTCAGCAGCTTGATCCCGGCGACCTTCTCCGGGGCGCCGCACTCGTCGACGTGGATGTGGGCGCTGTCCGCGGCGATCACCGAGCCCCAGCGCTCGGTGAGGGCCTGGAGGCCCACCACGTTGGCGCCGGTGCCGTTGAACACCGGGTACGCCTCGGCGCGGGGGCCGAAGTGCCGCCTGAGCACCTGCTGGAGGGCGGCGGTGTAGTCGTCCTCGCCGTAGGCGACCTGGTGGCCGCCGTTGGCCAGGGCGATCGCGGCGAGGACCTCGGGGTGGACTCCCGCGTAGTTGTCGCTGGCGAAGCCGCGCACCTGCGGGTCGTGGTGGCGCACGGCGTCGGTGGCGCCGGGGGCTTCCGGCGTCGCGTGCGGGTCGGGGCTCATCGGGGCGTCAGCCACTGGCGCTGTCCGTTCACTTCCTCGGTCGGCCGGGTCCACAGGTCGGCGACGGCCTCGGCGAGGTCGGCGACGTCGGTGAACCCGGGGAATTTCGCGTCCGGGCGCTGGGCCCGCATCTCATCGTGCACCAGCGCCTTCACCACCATGATCACCGCCGCGGCGGACGGCCCCGCGTCGCCCCCCGCCCTGCGGAAGGAGTCGGCCAGCGCCAGCGTCCACGCCTCGGTGGCGGCCTTGGCCGCGGCGTAGGCGGCGTTGCCGGCCGTGGGGTGCCCGGCGCCCTCGGCGCTGACGATCACGAAGCGGCTGCCGGGACTGCGCAGCAGCGCGTCGTGGAAGGCCAGCGAGGTGTGCTGGAGGGTCCTGATCAAAAGGTCGTGCAGCAGGTCCCAGTCGGCGAGGTCGGTGCCGGGGAAATCGCGGGCCCCGCGCCAGCCGCCGACCAGGTGCGCCACGCCGTCCACCCGGCCGTGCTCCCGCTCGACCCGCGCGGCCCACTCCCGGGCGGCGCCCGCGTCGAGCAGGTCCACGCGCTCGCCGGTCACGGCAGCGCCGGGGGCGGCGGCGCGGGCCTGCTCCACGGCGGTGGCGAGCCGCGCTTCGTCGGCGTCGCAGGCCGCGACCACCGCGCCGGAGGCGGCCAGGCGGCGCAGCAGGGCCCGGCCCGCGGGGCCGCCCGCGCCGGCCACGGCCACGACCCGGCCGGCGAGCCGCCGCTCCTCGTGCACACCCGCCTCCTCGGCCGCGCCGGCGCCGTTCACGCGGCGGCCTGGGCGGTGATGCCCCGGGTGGAGGCGATCACGTCGCCGAGCTTCTTGGCGAGCGCCTCGTAGAACATGCTGAGCGGGAACTCGTCCGGGAGCACCTGGTCCACCAGCTTGCGCGGCGGCTGGTCCAGCGGCAGGGCGTCGGGGCCCTTGGCCCACACCGAGCCGGGGTGCGGGGCGAGGTAGGCGGAGACCAGGTCGTACGCCGCGAGCCAGTGCACCAGCTTCGGCCGGTCGATGCCGTCGCGGTACAGCTTCTCGATCTCGCCGCACAGCTCCTGGGTGACGGCGGCGGCGCGCTCCCAGTCGATGCGCAGCGTGTTGTCGGTCCAGCGCAGCGCGTCGTGCTTGTGCAGGTAGGCGAAGAGCAGTTGGCCGCCGAGGCCGTCGTAGTTGCGCACCCGCCGTCCGGTGATCGGGAACCGGAACAGGCGGTCGAACAGCACCGCGTACTGCACGTCCCGGCCGCGCTCGACGCCCTCGTTCTCCAGGCGCACGGCCTCCTTGAACGCGGTGAGGTCGCAGCGCAGCTCCTCCAGCGCGTACATCCAGAACGGCGCCCGCTGCTTGATCATGAACGGGTCGAACGGCAGGTCGCCGTGGCTGTGGGTGCGGTCGTGGATCAGGTCCCACAGCACGAACGTCTCCAGCGCCCGACCCTGGTCGGCGATCAGGCGGGCGGCGTCCTCGGGCAGTTGCAGGCCCAGGGTGCGCACGGCGGCGTCGGTGACCCGGCGGAAGCGGGCGGCCTCGCGGTCGCAGAAGATGCCGCCCCAGGAGAACCGCTCGGGCACCGAGCGCACGGCGACGGTCTCCGGGAAGAGCACGGCGGAGTCGGTGTCGTACCCGGAGGTGAAGTCCTCGAAGGTGATCGGCACGAACAGCGGGTTGTCGTAGCGGGTGCGCTCCAGCTCGGCCAGCCAGTCGGGCCAGAAGACGCGCAGCAGCACCGCCTCCAGGTTCCGGTTGGGGTTGCCGTTCTGGGTGTACATGGGGAACAGCACCAGGTGCGGCAGGCCGTCGCGGCGGTCGGCCGCGGGCTGGAAGGCGAGCAGCGCGTCGAGGAAGTCCGGCACGCCGAAGCCCTCCCGGCCCCAGCGCTCCAGGTCGGCGGTCACGGCGTCCAGGTAGGCCGCGTCGTGCGGGAAGAGCGGGGCGAGCTCGCGGACGGCGGCGACCACGCGGGCGAGCTGGCGCTCCGCCTCGGCGCGGGCGGGGGCGCCGTCGGCGGTGAAGTCGACCGAGCCGTCCTTGGACTGCCAGGGGCGGATGGTCTCGACGGCGTCCTTCAGCTCGGCCCAGGACGGGTGGTGGGCCGCGGCCGAGGTCCCGGCCGCTCCGGCGAGATCTTCGCCGTCCCTCGTGGCCACAGACAGGAGGTTTTGCATGGGGTACCCCTATTCTCCGTAGAACCTCGCGCCACAGCAGGCTATACGCGGGCACTTTCATCGTTCAAGAGCATCTATAGGAGATCGTACGGTCTGGCGAGGTTGTCACCGCATGTTCTTTGGTTTGGGGTAGCCCTGGGCGGGCTTGTTCCTCCGCAACCCCGGTCGCGCTCCCGGGCGCCCCGGGGCGTCGCGTGTCGGCCGCCCGCGGTTCCCGGTCCCGTCGCCGCGGGCCGTTACGCTGGCTCGCCCCCACCGAGATGCGGAAGGCGGTCAGCCGTGAGCCCGATCACCATCGGCCACCGCGGGGTGATGGGCGTCGAGCCCGAGAACACCCTGCGCTCGTTCGTCCGCGCCGACCGCGAGGGCCTGGACGTCATCGAGCTCGACCTGCACCTCAGCTCGGACGGCGCCCTCGTCGTCATGCACGACACCACCGTGGACCGCACCACCGACGGCACCGGCCGCGTCGGCGACCTGACCCTCGCCGAGCTGCGCGCGCTCGACGCGGGGCGCGGCGAACGCGTACCGGTGTTCGAGGAGGTGGTGGACGCGGTGCGCGCGCCCCTCCAGGCCGAGATCAAGGACGTCGCCGCGGCGCGGGCGCTCGCCGAGGTGCTGCGCCGCCGGGACCTGCTGGAGCGGGTCACCGTCATCTCGTTCCACGAGGCGGCCCTGCGGGAGATCGGCGAGCTGCTGCCGCGGGTGCGCACCGGCCTGGTGGCCAGCCGCTACGGCGAGGACGTGGCGGACCGGGCCGCGGCCGTGGGCGCGGAGCTGGCCGTGCTCAACCTGCGCAGGCTCACCCTGGCCACCGTGGAGCGCCTGCGCGCCGAGCGGATCGGGATCGTGGCCTGGGTGGTGAACACCCCCCGCGACTTGCTGCTGGCCAGAACCCTGGGCGTGGACGGCTGCACGACGGACTACCCGGAGATCCACCAGGCGGTGCGGAAGGCGGAGTGGGAGACGGAGACGGAGACGGCGGGGGCGTAGGGGGCGCCTCTGCCGACGGGGGTGGCCATGAGTGGGTGGCCGCGGGTGGGTGGCCGCGGGATGGCGGCCAGGGCGCGCGGCCGGGCGGGCTACGGCGGGTGGTCGGGCGGCCCCGGCGAGTGGCCGGGCGGGCGGCGCTGGGCGGTCGGCACTGGCGGACGGCCCCGGGCGGCCGGACGGGCGTGTGCCGGCAGGGGGCCGTGCGGGTTCAAGTCCCGCTCTGGGCGGGCGGACGGGGACGGCCAGACGGGCGGGCGCCCGGACGGGCGGGCGGCCGGATGGGCGGACGGCCGGGCGGGTGGATGGGCGGACGGCCGGGCGGGTGGATGGGCGGACGGCCGGGCGGGTGGGCGGGTGGGCGGCCCCGGCGCCGCCCGGGACGGAGCTGCCGGAATCCCCGGGCGCCGGGTGCGGTGTGCCGCCGACTCCAGGCGCACCGCCTCCCCTGCCGGCCTCCGTCGGCGCGCATCGCCTCCCTCCCCCCTCCGGTCTCCCCTCCGGTCTCCCCGTCGGCGCCATCCGCCTCCTCGGGGTGCCCGCTTTCCCGCCCTGTCCGCGGCGCCGCGCCCTGCTCGCAAAGCTGGGGCCTGTTATCTACCCCCCCACCGGCCGTTGCCCCCCGCCCCCGCCCACCGGGCAAACCCGTCAGCCCTCGTCCCCCAGCTCCTTCACCAGCGTCTCGAACTCCAGGTCGTCCCGGCGGGGGATCCCGAAGCGCTCGTTGCCGTAGGGGAACGGCTCCCTGCGGCCCGTCCGGCGGTAGCCGCGCCGCTCGTACCAGGCGATCAGCTCCTCGCGCGCGGAGATCACCGTCATGTGCATCTCCCCCGCGCCCCACTGCTCCCTGGCCACCCGCTCCGCCTCCGCGAGCACCACGCGCCCCAGCCCGCCGCCCTGGAGCTCGGGCCGCACCGCGAACATCCCGAAGTACGCGTGCGTGCCCCGGTGCTCCACCTGGCAGCAGGCCACCGGCCGCCCCTCGTGCTCGGCGACCAGCAGCACGCCGTCCCGGTGGCCGATCACCTCGGCGACGCCCCGCGGGTCGGTGCGCTGCCCGTCGAGCAGGTCGGCCTCGGTGGTCCAGCCCTGCCTGCTGCTCTCGCCGCGGTAGGCGGACTCCACCAGCTCGACGAGGGCGGGCACGTCGGCGAGGACGGCGGTGCGGAACTTCAACTGTTCATGACGCATCGCTCGAGGATAGGACGCACCGGACTCGCACCGGCGCGCCGGTGTTCCCCCGCCGCGCCGGGCCTGCCTACAGTCCCGGGATGGTCAACGTTCTGAGCAGCCGCGTCCTGCTGCGCCCCACCGACCTGGAGCGCACCCGCGCCTTCTACCGGGACGGCCTGGGGCTCGCGATCTACCGCGAGTTCGGCACGGGACCGGGGCGCGGCACGGTGTTCTTCCTCGGCGGCGGCTTCCTCGAGGTATCGGGCGGCTCGCCGAGCCCGCCCGCGCCCGGCGTGGAGCTGTGGCTCCAGGTGCCCGACGCCGAGGCGGCGCGCAGGGAGCTGGAGGAGCGCGGGGTGGAGATCCTGCGCCCGCCGAAACGGGAGCCGTGGGGGCTGATCGAGATGCACATCGAGGACCCGGACGGGGTGCTTATCTTCGTGGTGGAGACCCCCGAGGACCATCCGATCAGGAACCGCCCCGGCATCTGACCGGCCCCGGGCACACGCGCGGGACCGGCGGGCTCCCCCGCCCGCTTCCGTGCGCCCGCTTGCGCGCCGCCGTGCCGGGGCAGCCTCCCGTCGGACCCGCGACGGGAAGGAGCGCCGCCCATGCACGGACCGCCGCTCGTCGGCTGGCTCCTGGTGGCGCTCACCGGCGTGACCGGCCTGTCCTGCCTGTGGCGGATGCGGCGGATGCGGGCGGTGCCCGGCGCCGCCGCCGAGCGCCGGGCGGCGGGCGACGAGGCGCTGATGGGCCTGGGGATGGCCGTGATGGCCCTGCCGCCCGCGCCGGTGGACGTCCTGCCGTACGGACCGCCGCTGCTCGCGGTGTTCTTCGCGCTGCTGGCCGCGGCGGCGCTGACCCGGGCCCTGCTGCCCGCCGAGGGCGGCCACCGCGCGCACCACGCCCACCACGCGCTGGCCGCCGCCGCGATGGTGTACGCGGTGGTGGCGGCGGACGCGGCCGGGCACGCCGGCCACGGCACCTCCGGGGTGCCTGCGGTGACCGGGGCGCTGCTGGTCTACTTCGCCGGGTACGCGCTGTGGGCTGGGGCGCGGCTGGTGCCCGCCGGCGGCGGCGCGGCCGCGGTGCTGCCCGCCGCGGGCTGCCCGCGGGCGCGGGGCACGGCGGCGGCCTGCCGGGTGGCGATGGGCATCGGCATGCTCGCCATGCTGCTCACGATGTGAACGGCGCGCTGGACGGAAACCGTGGCGTGCGTCACTTTCCCCCGTCCGTTCGTACCTGAGGGCGGCCGCCGCGCCCTAGGGTGACGCCATGACGGTCCTGTTCGCGCTGCTGTCGCTCGCCGGAGTGGTCGCGGCCGTCGCCCCTCGTCTGCTCTCCCGCGCCGACTGGCAGGACCGGGAGCCGGTGCTCGCGCTGTGGGTGTGGCAGTGCGCGGTGGCCGCCGTCCTGCTCGCGTGCGTGCTGGCGATGTCGCTGAGCGCCGCCGCGGCCTGGCACGCGGTGCGCGGCGGGCTGTTCGCGTTCGCCCCGCACGGGGTGGAGGACGCGTACGGGCTCGGCGAGTTCGGGCCGTGGGCGGCGATGTCCGCCTGCCTGCTGGCCCTCGGCGGCGCCCGCACCGCGGTGATGCTGCTGCGCGAGGTGCGCGGGGTGCGGGCGGCGCGGCGCAGGAAGCGGGCCGAGCTGCTGGAGCGGGCGCCGGTGCTGCCCGACGACCTGGTGCACGGCACCCGGGAGGCCGCCTGGCCGGGCGAGAGCGACGGGGCGTGGCCGGGCGAGCGCCTGGTGGTGCTGGAGAGCGAGCGCGCGGACGCCTGGCTGCTGCCGGGCGCCGAGCCGCAACTGGTCATCACCACGGCGGCGCTGCGCCGGCTGAAGGGCCGTCGCCTGGACGCGGTGCTGGCGCACGAGCAGGGGCACGCGCGGGCCCGCCACCACTGGTTGCAGACCTGCTCGTCCGCGTTGGCGGCGGGCTTCCCCCGGGTGCCGGTCTTCGCGGCGTTCCGCAACCAGGTGCACCGCCTGGTGGAGCTGGCGGCCGACGACGCGGCCTCGCGCCGCCACGGCCGGCTGACCACGGCGCTGGCGCTGGTGGACCTCAACGCCGACCGCGGGGTGTTCGGCCCCTGCCCGTCGCCCCAGGCCCAGTTGCCCCGCCGGGTGCACCGGCTGCTGGCGCCGCAGCCGCGGCTCCCGCTGGGGCGGCGGATGCGGCTGACGGTGCTGGCGATGCTCGTCCCGGCCGTCCCCCTGCTCGTCACGTTCGGGCCCGGCCTGCACGCGATGTCCTGATCCGGGCGATCCCGGCGGCGGCGCGGCGGTGGTCTTAAGCCCGGCTTCAGGCGGGACGCGCGAAGATCGAGGCATGACGTCCTACTCTCCCGCCTCCCTCTCCCCGCCCGGCGACCGCCGGGCACGCGTGGTCTGCCTGACGGTGTCGGGTGTGCTCACCCTGTGCTGCGCCGTGCTGCTGGTGCTGGTCGAGACCGGATGGGGGCCGCTGCGCTCCGCCGACCGCTCGTTGGCGGACGAGCTGCACCGGTTCGCCGTCGAGCACCGGGGCTGGACGAGAGCCAACCGGGTGCTCACCGACTGGGTGTGGGACCCGGTGACGATGCGGCTGCTCACCGCCCTGGCCGTGGTGTGGCTGGTGCGGATCCGCGCCGGCCGGCTGGCGGTGTGGACGGCGGCGACCTCGCTGGTCGGCCTGGCCGTGCAGAGCGGGGTGAAGGCGGCGGTGGGCCGGGAGCGCCCGAGCTGGCCGGACCCGGTGGACTCGGCGCACAACGCGGCGTTCCCGTCGGGGCACGCGATGACGGCGGCGGTCACCTGCGCGCTGCTGGTCGCGCTGTTCCACTGGCTCGGGCCCGCGGGCACCCGGTGGCGGGCGGCGGTGTGGACGGCGGCGGTGGTGTCCGTGGCCGGCGTGGGGTTCACCCGGGTGTACCTGGGTGTGCACTGGCTGACCGACGTGCTGTCGGGATGGCTGCTCGGGGTGGCGGTGGTGGCCGGGTGCGCGGGGCTGTTCTCGCCGTGGCGCTTCTGCCCGGAGACGCCGGGGGCCTGTCGGGACGTCAGCGAAGGGCCCGTCAATCCCGTTGCGGGGTCGGGCGGTCGCGCGGCGGACGACGGGCGGCGCGGCGGCGTCGCGGGGAGCGGGCGCGAAGGAGCCGGGGGCGGTGCGGCGGAGCCCGCAGCCCAGAAGAACGGGGCCGAGAAGAACGGAGCCCAGAAGAACGGAGCCGAGGGGAATGGGCCCGAGGAGAGCGGGGCCGGGGAGAGCGGGGCGGACAACAAAGACAGAACGTGGCAATAGGCGATCCCCCGCGCCGCCTATTGCCACGCTCTCCGTACGGCCGAGTCCCGAGCATGGGTCACCCGGCCCTGCGCTGAGTATATTGGCTGGCAGCCAATCAACGCAGGAGTTAAATCATGTCCCCTCGCCGGGCGTCGGTCAACGAGGAGATGCGCCGCCGTTCCCGCGACCGGCTGCTCCAGGCCACGATCGACCTGGTCAGCGAGCGCGGTCATGAGAAAATCACGCTGGGCGACATCGCCGACCGGGCGGGGGTCGCCCGGGGACTGGTCTCCTACTACTTCCCGAGCAAGCGCCACCTGCTCCAGGCGGCCATGCAGCAGCTCCTGTGCACGGCTCTGGAGCGGACGCTGACGGACACGCCGCCCGGGGCCTGCCCGCGGGAGCGGCTGGCCCGCGCCATCGACTGCGTGCTCGGGCTCGTGGTCAGCCGTCCCGCGCTGTTCCGTTCCCATCTGGCGACGGTGCTGGCGCCGGAGACCGAGGAGTTCGTGGAGGGCCCGGAGCAGCAGGCGCTGTTCGAGGTGGCGCAGCGGACCGTGGCCGGGCTCGGGGGGGACGGGCAGGACCCGGACTACCCGATGCTGCGCACCCATCTGACGGGAGCGGTGGTCAGGCTGCTGCTGCCCGGCTCGGACGTCCCCCTGGTGAAGGTCAGGGCGGAGCTGTTCCAGCGGTACGGGCTGGACTGGGAGCAGGGCCTGCCGACGACGACGACGCCGTCCGGGCCCGTGCTGGGCCCGGACGGCGGCGGCCGGTGAGCGGTCCCGGCCGGTGCGTTCACCGGCCGGGCGCCCGGTGCGTCAGTCCCGGTAGTCGGGCTGCGTCTGGACGTTGAGGGCGTCCAGGCGCACCCGCTCGGCGCCCGCCGTCCTGTGGTCGTTGACCTTCAGCACGTCCAGGCCCTTGCGGATGTCGCTGGAGTAGATGTAGCCGTTGTAGTAGTACGCGGACCACGAGCCGGCCAGCGTCAGGGTGTCGGCCTTGAACGCGCCGCGCTCGAAGTAGCCGATCTCCTTCGGCTTGCTCGAGTCGGTGAAGTCCCAGACGGACACGCCGCCCTGGTACCAGGCCTGCACCATGATGTCGCGGCCCTTGACCGGGATCAGCGAGCCGTTGTGGGCCACGCAGTTCTCGGTCTCGGCCTGGTGGCGCGGGATCTTGAAGTAGCTGCGGAAGACCAGTTCGCGGTCGTCGCCGCGGCCCTTGATGTCGTAGATGCCGTCGGCGCCGCGGGTCGGCCCGGTGGCCTCGTCGCAGGTGGCGCCGCTGCCGCCGCCGAGCTCGTCGGTGAAGACGACCTTGTCGGCGTCCTCGCTGAACGTCGCCGAGTGCCAGAACGCGAAGTTGGTGTTGTCCTGGACGCGGTCGATGACCTTCGGGGCCACCGGGTCGGAGATGTCCATCAGGATGCCGTCACCCATGCACGCGCCGGCCGCGAGCTTCTTCTCGGGGAAGGCGGTGATGTCGTGGCAGCCGGTGGTGGCCGAGACGCCCGGGTTGATGGGGGCGCCGGGGTTGCCGCCGTCGTCCGGGAACAGCACCGGGGTGGCGGCCACCGAGGCGGCCGTGGGGTTGCTCCTGGGCACCTTCACGATGCTGATGCTGTCGTGCGGCGGCTTGCAGTCGGGGAACTCGGCGCGCGGCGAGTACGAGGAGACGTACAGGTAGTCCACCTTGGCGCGGTTGTCCGGGACCAGGGTGTGGGTGTGGGAGCCGCACGCGGTCTCCACGGACGCGATGTACTGCGGGTTCCGCTTGTCGGAGATGTCGAAGACCTTGATGCCCTCCCACGACGACTTCTCGGTCGCGGGCTGCGACGTGCTGGTGCACGAGTCGTCGCTGCGCGAGGAGTCGGTGGACAGGTAGAGCAGGTCGCCGTTGACCGAGATGTCGTTCTGCGAGCCGGGGCAGAGCACCTGGCTGACGATCCTCGGCTTGCTGGGACGGCTGATGTCGTAGATCAGGAAGCCGTCGTAGTTGCCGACGAAGGCGTAGCGGCCCTGGAAGGCGGCGTCCGTGCCGATCGCGGAGTCGGCGGTGAACGGGCCCTGCGCGGGGACGTTCGCGACCTGCGTGATGTTCCGGCTGTGGGCGATCTCGTCCACGCCGGGTATCTCGCCCGACTTCACCTCCTGCCTGGTCTGCTCGCTCTGCTCGACCTTCCGGCTGGTGGGGGCCTTGTCCGGATCGGGCACGGCCGCGGCCGGGGTGGCCGCGACGAGCGCCGCGGTCAGGGTGAACGCTGCGCCCACCCCGAGGAGGGATTTCCTCCCAGGGATGGAGGGTTTGTGGAACGAGGTCACGAAGAGTCCTCCCCCGGTTTCTGGCGCGCGTCTGGCGCCTCACGGTGCGACGGTTGACGGGTCACCGCAGTATGCACGCTGAACATGCTCACATCAGTAGACGGCAACGCACTTGTAATGATCAAGTGTTTTCCTTAACAGTCCTTGCCGTGCTGGTACGGTCACCCGGCCCGACGCGCCCGCGCCGTCCGGCCCGCCGGAGCGCGGCCCCGGCACCCAGACCACCGGAGGTACCACCCGATGCCACGTCACTCAGCCCTGGTCCTGGCGGGGTTGGCGGCGGCCGCCGTGCTGTCGCTCGCCTCGTGCACCTCCGGCTCGTCCGGGAACGACGGCGGAGCGGACGCCAAGGCGTCGGGCCCGCCCGTGGTGGCCCCGGGCAGGCCCGGCGAGGCGGCCACGACCCTGTCGGCGGAGGAGGCGGCCAAGGCCAGGCCGAAGAACACGCCGAACGCCGCGGACGTGGCCTATGTCCAGAACATGATCAAACATCACGAGCAGGCGCTGGAGATGACCCGGCTCGCCGACAGGCACGCCGGGGACAAGGACGTGCGCGGCATCGCGGACCGCATCCACGACGCGCAGGGGCCGGAGATCGAGGCGATGAAGGGCTGGCTGCGGACGAACGGGCAGCCGGTCGAGCCCGAGGCCGGCCACGACCACGCCACGATGCCGGGGATGGCCACCCCGGAGCAGATGGCGGACCTGGGCCGGGCGCGCGGCGAGGACTTCGACGAGCGGTTCCTGCGGCTGATGATCGCGCACCACGAGGGCGCGCTGACGATGGCCACGGACGTGCTGGCGCAGGGCAACGACATCCTGGTGGAGGAGATGGCCAACGACGTGATCTCCTCCCAGGCGTCGGAGATCAACCGGATGCGGGACATGTGAGCCCGCGCGCGGGCGGCCGCCGGACCGGCGGCCGCCCGCGCGGCGTCAGGCCCTACTGGGGCTGGGCCGGGTCCGCGGCCGGCAGGGGGGCGGGCTCGTCCTCCCGTGCCGCCCTCGGGCCGGGCACCGCGGTGGTGTCCGGCAGGCCGGACAGGCCCAGGCGCACATGGATGGTGCGGGCGATGTCCGCGATGGTGCCGCGGCTGCGCAGCAGCTCCATCGGCGGGATGTCGACCCGGTACCGCTTGTGCACCGACACCAGCAGCTCCGCGGCCATCAGGGAGTCCACGCCGTACTCGTCCAGCCTGCGGTGGTGGTCCAACTGCCCGGGGTCCATGTGCAGCACCTCGGCGAGGGACGTGGTCAGGCTGTCGGCGATGAAGGCCAGCGCCTCCTCCCCCGACATCCCGGCGAGGGCGCGGCGCAGGTCCTCCGCGGACATGCCGCCGTCCGCGCCGTGGTCCGGGACCACGGCGCTCAGGCGAGGGCTGGACGTCAGCGGCAGCAGCGAGCCCGCGCGCGACCAGTCCACCCGGGCGACGGCCGCCACGGCGGTGCCGGTGCCCAGCAGCCGCTCGGCCGCGGCGAACGCCTCGTGCGGCGCGACGGCCTCCAGGCCGAGCGCGGCCAGGGAGCCGGTGAGGTCGTTGCGGGCGACGTAGCCGACGTCGCTGATGGCGCCCCAGGCGACGGCCAGGCCGGCGCCCGAGGACCGGTGGCGCCGTCGGGCCAGCGCCTCCAGGTACAGGTTCGCGGCGACGTAGGGGGCCTGGGTGGGGGCGCCGATCACGGTGGTGGTCGAGGAGTGCAGCAGGAACAGGTCGCACTCCCTGTCCCGGGTCAGCCGGTCCAGGACGGCGGCCCCGCCCAGCTTCGGCGCCAGCACGGCGGCGATCCGCTCGGGGGTCAGCTCGGCGAGCGGCGCGTCGTCGAGGTGCATGGCGCAGTGCGCCACGCCGCGCAGGGGGTGACCGCTCGCGTCGATCTCCTCGACGACGCGGCGCATGGCGTGCGGGTCGCCGGCGTCGGCCGCGTATACCACGGCGGAGGCGCCCTGCCCGGCCAGCCGGGCGGCCACGGCCGCCGCCTCGGGGGCGGCGGGGCCGCGGCGGCTGACCAGGGCGAGGCGGCGGGCACCGAGGCGCGCGAGCCACTCGGCGGTGGCGGCGCCGAAGCCGCCGGTGCCGCCGGTGACGAGGTAGGTGCCCTCCGGGTCCAGCCGGGGCGCCCGGTGGGCGGGCTCGACCAGCGGCGGCTCGTCCAGCGGGTCGAAGGCGACGACGACCTTGCCGATGTGCCGGGAGTGCTGGAGCAGCCGGAACGCCTCCTCCACACGGGCGGCGGGGAAGACGCTGTGCGGCAGCGGGCGGTAGGCGCGCCGCGCCGTCAGGTCGTCGATCTCGGCGAGCAGCCGCGCGCCGGTGGCGGGGTCCTCCAGGACCTTGGTCAGGTCGACGCCGAAGAATGCCACGTTCTGCCCGAGGGCGCGCATGCCCAGCGGCCGGTTCTCGAGGATGTCGCGCTTGCCGAGCTCCACGAACCGGCCGCCGGGGCGCAGCAGCTCCAGGCTGCGGGTGATCGCCTCCCCGGCGAGGGAGTTGAGCACCACGTCCACCCCCCGGCCCTGCGTGATCTCCATGACCCGGGGGGCGAAGCCGAGGGTGCGGGAGTCCAGGACGTGCTCGACGCCCAGGGCCCGCAGGAAGTCCCGCTTGAGGTCGCTGCCCGCGGTGGCGATCACGCGGGCTCCGTGCGCCCGGGCGTACTGGAGGGCGGCCAGCCCCACGCCGCCTGCCGCGCCGTGCACCAGCACCGTCTCGCCCTCGGCCAGCCGGGCCAGGTGGCCCAGGCCGTAGTGGACGGTGGCGAAGGCGACGGGGGCGGTGGCGGCCTCGGCGAAGGTGAGGTGGCCGGGGAAGGGCCGCACCGCCAGGGCGCTGGTGACCACGTGCGAGGCCAGGGAGGCGGGGCCGATTCCCGCGACGCGGTCGCCGGGGGCGAGGCCGGCCACCTCGGGCCCGCAGGCGACGACGACGCCCGCGCACTCCATGCCGGGGCCGGCGTCGGACAGGGTGCCCTCGAACGCCTCCCTGGGCAGCACCCCGGCGCACTGCATGACGTCCCGGTAGTTCAGCGCCGCGGCGCGCACCTCCACCAGCACCTCGCCCGGCCCGGGCACGGGGCGCGGCACCTCCTGCCAGGCGAGCCGGTACGCCAGTCCCGGTTCGCGCACCCGCAGGGCGAAGGACTCCCGGCCGGTGGCGGGCCGGGCCGCGGGCCGCGGGACCTCCCGGGGGACGAAGCGGCCCGCGGGCGTGAGGACGATCTCGTCCTCGTCGGTGGGTGAAAGCAGCTCCCCGGCCAGGCGCCGCCCGTCGGCGGCCGGGTCCGCGGTGCGGTGCAGCGCGACCCTGCGGCCGTGCAGGTCGGGCCGCTCGTTGGCCAGGCAGCGCGCCGCTCCCCAGGCGGCGGCGTCGATCGGGTCGGCGGCGGGCGGGTCGGCGCTTGCCGATTCGGTGCCGGGTGCCGGGTCGGGCAGCGCGCCGCCGGGTCCGGTGACCAGCCACACCTGTGTGGTCACCCCGTCGGGGAGGCGGTCCCGGGCGGCGGCCAGGGCCCGCAGGGTGGCGAGGCGGCGGGTGGTGACGGCCACGGCCTCCCCCGGGTCGGCGGGCGGGTCGCCGCCGAGGAGGAGCGCCACGGCCAGGACGGGGGGCTCCGCCTCCGGCGCGCCGTTCCGCACGGCGAGCAGGCCGCGCCAGCCGCGGGCGTCGTCCGTGGCCGGCCCGACCCGGACGGAGCCCGCGCCCGCCTCGGTCAGGGCGCCGGCCACCGCGTGGGCGAGCTCCCTGTCCCGCGGGGACTCGGTGGCGACGACGTAGGTGGTGCCCGGCCCGGGGGCGGGCAGCGCGGGCGCCTGCCGCACGGGGCGGCGGGGGGCGGCGGCGAGGAAGACGGAGAACTGGTCGCGGGCGGGCGGCGCGTCGTCGCCCGTGCGGACGACGCCGGCGTACCCGCACCGGCGGAGCAGGGTGGGCCACCGGTCGCGGGGCAGCAGCAGTGACTGCGGCCGCAGCTCGGTGTCGGTGTGGCCGTGGAAGCTGGCCAGCCCGCCGAAGAACAGCAGCAGCGCCTCCGGGTCGTGGGGCTCGACGGCCAGCAGATGGCCGCCCGGCGCGAGCAGCGTGCGGACCCGCCGCAGCGCGGCCTCGAGGTCCTTGGCGGTGTGCAGGGAGTTCGCGGCCACCACCAGGTCGAAGCCGTGCGGCGGGAAGCCCTGCTCGGCGGGGTCCGTGTCGAGGTCGAAGGTGCGGTACTCGACGAAGTCGTGGGCGGCGAAGCGCTTGCGGGCGCGCGGGAGGAAGAACGCGGAGGTGTCCGTGAAGCAGTAGCGGGTGCGGTCGGGGGGCAGCAGCGGCAGCAGCGCGGCGGTGGTGCCGCCGGTGCCCGCGCCGATCTCCAGGACCCGCAGGGGCCGGTCGCCCGGCCACCGGCGCACCGCCTCGCGCACCAGCGCCTGGGCCACGCGGTTGTGGAACCGGCACATCGGGGCGATGTCGTAGAACTGCTCCAGCACCTGCACCGCGGAGTCGGCGACCAGCAGCTCCAGGGGGTCCTGGGCGCCACTGAGCACCTCGCGGAAGTGCATCCCCTGGTAGGCGCCGAAAGCGGTCTCGGTGACGAACGCGGGGGCGAGCGCCAGCGCCTCGTCGCACCCGGAGGGGCGGCCGTCGGCGGCCGTCAGCCGCGCCCGCCCGTCCTCGTCCCGGCGCAGCAGGCCGTGGCGCTCCAGCAGGCCGGTGAGCATGGGGACGATGCCCCGGTACCGCTCCGGCATCCCGGCCGCCACCAGGGAGTCGGCCGTGAACGGCGCCTCCGGGTCGGGCAGCAGCGCGGCGAGCGCCTGCGCGCAGCCCCGCGCGGTGACCTCGGCCTGGAGGGGGGCGAGCCGGTCGTAGCGGCTCTCCCGCCACGCGGCGCGCAGCCGCGCGATGCGCTCGCCCGCCGCCGCGAGGATCGCCTTGGGGGCGGGCAGCGGGGACGGGTCGCACGGGGTGGCCTCGTGCGGGGCGGCGCGCAGCACCGGCTGGTGGACGGTGACGGGGGTGCGGTGCGGCGAGGGCAGGCGGCGCAGCCGGCAGCCGTCGAGCCGGGCGGTGACGGTGCCGTCCGGGTCGGCGACGGTGATGTCCCAGCAGACCTCGGTGTCGGTGCGGTCCCGCTCGCGCACCCACACCAGGCCCTCGGCGGACGGGGCGGCCCACACCCGGACGGCGTCGATGCCCGAGGGCAGGTGCGCGTGCCCCTCGGCGAGCCGCTCCGCGAGCAGGGGCGCTCCGGCCTGGAGGGCGCCGTCGAGCAGGGCCGGGTGCGCGGTGTAGGGATCGCCCGGCGCGTCGTGCCGGTAGGCGGCCAGCACTTCGCGGTCGCCCACCGCGAGCCGGCGCAGCACCTGGAACTCCGGGCCGTACGTCAGGCCGGCCCTGGCGCACGCCCGGTAGTGCTCCTCGCCCGTGACGGCGCGGGGGCAGCGCTGCCGGAGGGCGGCGGGGTCGAGGGGGGCGGGCCGGGGGGCGAGCAGCGCCCGCACCCGCGCCCGGGCGTGGGTGCGGGGTTCGCCGCCGCCCTCGTCGGTGCTGGAGACCGTCAGCGCGCCGTCGTCGGGGTTGAGCGCGACCTGGGTGCGCACGGCGGAGGCGTCGGGCCACGCCACGACCAGGGCGCCGGTGATGTCGAGGTGGTCGGCCTCGACCGGGCCGCCGAGGGCCAGGCGCCCGGCGGCCAGGGCCATCTCCGCGAAGCCGGTGGCGGGCATGACCACGGAGCCGGCCACGCGGTGGTCGGCCAGCCAGGGCACGGCCACCGGCTCGACCTCGCCCTCCCACACCGGCAGCGGCGAGGGCAGCCGTTCGCCGAGCAGCGGGTGCCGGCGCACCCCGTCACCGCTGGAGTGCACCCAGGACCGGGGGGTGCCGCTCCAGTGCCGGGTGCGGCGCCAGGGGTAGGCGGGCAGGGTGGTGACCCGGCCGGGCACCGGGAAGTGGCGCTTCCAGTCGGCCTGGGCCCCGGCGGCGAGCAGGGCCGCGGGCACGGTGGCCACTTCCCGGGGGCCGTCGCCGCCGCGGCGCAGCGTGGGCAGCACGGCGATGCCGGTGCCCGCGTGGCCCGCGGCGATCCGGCGCAGGTAGGTGCGCAGGGCGGAGTGGGGGCCGATCTCGACGAAGACGTCCCCGCCGTCGGCGATGGCCTGCTCCACCGCCGCGTGGAACCGCACCCGGTGGCGCAGGTTGCGCCACCAGTACCGGGCGTCGAGCTCGGGGCCCGCCGCCCGCGCGCCGGTGACCGTGGAGTACAGGGGGACGGCGGCCCGGGCGGGGGCCAGGTCGGACAGGGCGGCGGTGAAGGAGGCTCGGCTGCCCTCCACGCAGCGGTTGTGGAAGGCGTAGTCGAGGCCCAGGTCGCGGAAGAACACCCCGCGCGCGGTCAGCCGCTCGCCGAGGGCGGCCAGCGCGGCGGCCCGGCCCGACACGGTCACGTCCTTGGGGCCGTTGACGGCGGCGATCTCCAGGGCCCGCCCGTAGGGGGCCAGTTCCCCGGCGGCCTGCTCCACCGGCAGGCCGACCGCGGCCATGCGCCCCCCGCCCGCGCCGGCGGCCTGGGCGCGGCCCCGCTCGACGAGGACCCGCGCCGCCTGGGGCAGGCTCAGGGCGCCGCTGGTGTGGGCGGCGGCGACCTCGCCGATGCTGTGCCCGAGCACCAGGGACGGCTCGACGCCGCGGGAGCGCAGCGCGGCCACGAGACCGAGCTGCACGGCGAACAGCAGCGGGGACGCCACCTCGGTGTCCGCCAGCCGCCACCGCCGCGGCGGCAGGGCCAGCTCGTCGGTGACCGACCAGCCGAGCAGCGGGGCGAGTTCGGCGTCCGCCTCGGCGACGGCCCGGGCGAACGCGGGGTCGGCCGGGAGCAGGTCGGCGGCCATCCCCGCCCACTGCGAGCCGTTGCCGGTGAAGACGTACACCACGCGGCCGGTGGCCACCGCCTCGCCGACCGCCCCGACGGCGTCCCCCGCCGCGTACGGCGGGAGCTGCCCGTCCGCGGCGGTGCCGTCGCCGTCCGCGCCCGCCCCGCCGCCCTCACCCCCGGGGCCGCCCGCACCCCCGGGGCCGCCCCCACCGCCGGGGCCGTCCGCGCCCGCCCCGCCCGCGAGCGCGGTGAACTCCCGCGCGGCCTCCCGCGCGGTGCGGGCGAGCACCACGGCGCGGTGCTCGTGCCTGCCGCGGCGCAGGCACGAGGTGTGGGCGATGTCGTGGTACTCCCCCGGCTGCGCGTCCGCCAGGCGCCGTGCCATGCGCGCCGCCGCCTCGGACAGCGCGTCGGCGGTGCGCGCGGTGACCAGCACCGGCAGCCCCTCGGGCGGCACGGGGGGCGCTTCGGTGGCCGGTTCGGGCGCGGGCGGGGGCCCGGTGAGGACGACGTGGGCGTTGGCGCCGCCGAAGCCGAAGGAGTTGACGCCCACGACGGGCCGCTCGCGGGCGGGCAGGCGGCGCGCCTCGCTGGTGACGGCGAGCCCGAGCCCGGCGAAGTCGATGTCCGGGTGGGGCGGCAGGGCGTGCAGGGACGGTGGCGCGATCCCGTGCCTGAGCACCAGCAGCGCCTTGCACAGACCCGCCATGCCGGAGGCGGGCTCCAGGTGGCCCACGTTCGTCTTGACCGAGCCGATGGGCAGTTCGCCGGTGATGCGGCGGATGCCCAGGGCGCGGCCGATGGCCACGGCCTCCAGCGGGTCGCCCACGGGGGTGCCGGTGCCGTGCGCCTCGAAGTACACCAGCTCGTCGGGGTGCACGCCCGTCTCCGCGTACGCGCGGCGCAGCAGGTCCTCCTGGGCCTGCGCGCTGGGCAGGGCCAGGCCCAGCGTCCTGCCGTCGTTGTTGGTGGCGGTGCCGAGGATCACGCCGTGCACGCGGTCGCCGTCGACGAGGGCGTCGGCGAGCCGTTTGAGCACCACCACCCCGCCGCCCTCGGCGCGCACGAACCCGTCGGCGTCGGCCGAGAAGGACGCGCACCTGCCGCGGACCGACAGCATCGACGCCTGGCAGAAGCCGATGTAGTGGTAGGGGCTGAGCAGGACGTTGACGCCGCCGCACAGGGCGACCCGGCACGTGCTGTCCCGCAGGGCCCGGCAGGCCGCGTCCAGCGCGAACAGCGCGGAGGAGCAGGCGGTGTCCACGGCCACGCTGGGCCCGCGCAGGTCGAAGGTGTGGGAGACGCGGTTGGCGGCGATCGAGGAGGCGGCGCCGGACATCGTGTACGGGCCGACGGTGCGCAGCGACGTCATCTGGAGGCCGCCGTAGGAGGCGTCGGAGATGCCGACGTACACACCGGTGTCGGAGCCGGCGAGCGCGGCCGGGTCGACGGCGGCGTCGTCCATCGCCTCGGCGGCCAGCTCCAGCAGCAGGCGGTGCTGCGGGTCCATGTGCGCCGCCTCCTTCGGGGAGATGCCGAAGTAGGCGGCGTCGAATCCGGCGACGTCGTCGAGGAAGCCGCCGGCCGCGGTGTAGCTCTTGCCGACCCGGGGCCGCGCGGTGTCCACGAAGCGGTCGGCCTCGAACCGGTCCTGCGGCACCCGGCCGACCAGGTCGCGGCCCTCCTCCAGCGCCCGCCACAGCTCGTCGAGGTCGTTGATGCCGCCGGGCAGGCGGCAGGCCGCACCGACGACGGCGATCGCGCCCCCCCTGCCGGTCTCCCGGGTTTCTTCCATGGGCGTGGCCCCTCCCTGCCGGTTTCGCGTCCTGGGCTGACTACCCTCCGCACACGCCGGTTACTCACTGACTGTAGTCAATCGCTTACGAACGAGTGAGGGGCGGCGGCCACAAATCGAACGTCGGCGCATCCCGTCACTTGTGCGGAGGCCCCGCGCCGCGGCGCGAATGCCGCTCACCGCGCATGGCAATCCATGGGAGGGGACGCCGCCGCGTCGGCGCTCCCCTCGTCCCCCCACCCACCCGTCCCATCCACGGGAGTCCCTGTTGTCCGTACTGTTCACCGGCGCGACCGGTTTTCTCGGCAGCCGTGTCCTTCGGGTACTGCTCGCCCAGGGCACCGGGGAGAGCGTCACCGTGCTCGGGCGGGGCTCCCCCGCGGAGCTGCGCGAGCGGGTCGTGGCCGCCGTCTCCTGGCCCACCCCGCTCCCCCCGGGCGCGCTCGGCCGCCTGCGCCACCTCCCGGCCGACCTCACCGAGCCCCGCCTCGGCATGGACGCACGCGACCGCGACCGCGCGGCGCGGGGCGTCACCGCCGTGTGGCACTTCGCGGCGAGCACCGCCCTCCAGGGCGACCCCGCGGCGCTGTACCGGGCCAACGTCCTGGGCACCCGCGCGGTGCTGGAACTCGCCGGGGAGGCCCCCGGCGCCCGGGTGCTGCACGTCAGCACCGCCTACGTCGCCGGGCGGCGCGCGACCGGCCGGGTCATGGAGGACGACCTCACCGAGGAGCACGGCTTCGAGACCTACTACGAGGAGACCAAGTACACCGCCGAGCGGCTGGTGCGCTCCTGGGCCCGGGAGTCGGGCCGCTCGGTGACGGTGCTGCGCCCCAGCCTGCTCGTCACCGACCGGGCGGTCCCCGAGGGGCTGCCGGAGCAGCCGTTCGCCACGCTGCTGCGGGTCGCCGCGCGGACCCTGCGCGTCGGGAGCGGCGAGGCCGAGGCCCTGGCCGAGGTCCTGGGCGGGGGCGCGCTCCCCGACAGCGCCGCGCGGTTCCGGCTGGAGGGCGACCCGAGGGGCTCGGCCAACCTCCTCCAGGCGGAGTACGCGGCGACGGCCATGGCACGGGTGGCCGCCGCCCACCGCGACGCGGGCCCCGGGGTGACGACCGTGCACGTCACGCACCCGCGCAACACCTCGTTCGCGGTGGCGAGCCTGGCGCTGAAGGCCGTCCACCCCGGTCTGGACGTCACCATCGAACCGGTCCTGCGCGGCCCCACCCCGTACGAGGCCGTCGCTGCGGAGCGCGCCGGGTTCCTGCTGGCGTTCAGCGCGCAGCGGCGCACCTACGACCGGACGAACCTGCTGCGCGCCGTCGGCGGCCTGCCCGACCCGAAGCCGATCACCAGCGCGTATCTGGCCCGGGTGATCACCGCCTGCGCCCGGCCGGAGGGGACCGCCCTGGAACGGGGCCGGGCGGCGACCGCCTGACCGCGGGACCGTCTCGCCTCCACCGTCCCGACCAGGGGCGACGCCCGACGGGCGGCCGTTGTCAGTGGCGCGCGCCACACTGGACGGCGTGAGGCACCGATCACCAAAGGCGGTGGGCGCGGATGACGGACGTACTGTTGGCGGTGGGCACGAGCAAGGGCCTGTTCCTGGGCCGCCGCGCCCGGGAGGCGGACGGGGCGTGGCGACTGTCCGGGCCCCACTTCCCCATGCAGGCGGTGTACGCGATAGGCGTCGACACGCGCCGGGCGGTGCCCCGGCTGCTGGTCGGGGCGGACAGCTCCCACTGGGGTCCCTCGGTGTTCACCAGCGACGACCTCGGGGAGAGCTGGCACGAGCCGGCCCGGCCCGCGGTGCGCTTCCCCGAGGAGACGGGGGCCTCGCTGGAGCGGGTGTGGCAACTGCACCCGGCGGGCCCCGCCGCGCCCGAGGTGGTGTACGCGGGCGCGCAGCCGGGGGCGCTGTTCCGCTCGGACGACGGCGGGGAGACGTTCTCGCTGGTGCGGAGCCTGTGGGAGCACCCGACACGGGAGAAGTGGGACGCGGGCTACGGCGGGCAGGCCGTGCACACGATCCTCACCCACCCGCGCGACCCCGACCGGGTGACGGTGGCGGTGTCCACCGGCGGGGTGTACCGGACGCTGGACGGCGGCAGGTCGTGGGAGCCGTCCAACAAGGGCATCGAGGCGCCGTTCCTGCCCGACCCGCACCCGGAGTTCGGCCAGTGCGTGCACAAGGTCGCGCAGGACGCGGAGAACCCCGACCGGCTGTACCTCCAGAACCACGGCGGGGTCTACCGCAGCGACGACGCGGGCGCCACCTGGCACTCCATCGCCGAGGGGCTGCCCGCCGACTTCGGGTTCGGCGTCGCGGCGCACCCGCGGCGGGGCGGCACCGCGTACGTCTACCCGCTGGAGGCGGACTTCCTGCGGCTGCCGCCGGGGCGGCGCTGCCGGGTCTACCGGACGCGGGACGCCGGGGAGTCCTGGGAGCCGCTCGCACAGGGGCTGCCCTCTGGCGACCACTACGGGGTGGTGCTGCGCGACGCGCTGTGCCTGGACGACGCCGACCCGGCGGGCGTCTACTTCGGCACCCGCAACGGGGAGGTGTACGCGAGCGCCGACGAGGGCGACAGTTGGCGTCCGGTGGCGCGGCACCTGCCGGACGTGCTGTGCGTGCGGGCGGTCGCGCTGAGCGCACCGTAGCGGTGGCGAGCCACTAGAGTAACGGCCCGTGGCGAGGCGACCGTTGAACGAGATTGTCGAAGCAGGGTGGGCCAAGGCCCTGGAGCCGGTGGAGGAGCGGATCGCCGCGATGGGGGACTTCCTCCGCGCGGAGATAGCGGCGGGCCGCACCTATCTGCCCGCGGGGCCGAACGTGCTGCGGGCGTTCCAGCAGCCGTTCGACGAGGTGAAGGTGCTGATCGTCGGGCAGGACCCGTACCCGACCCCGGGGCACGCCGTGGGACTGAGCTTCTCGGTGGCGCCCGAGGTCCGCCCGCTGCCCGGCAGCCTGATCAACATCTTCCGCGAGTACGGCACCGACCTGGGCCTGCCCGCGCCGTCCAACGGCGACCTGACGCCGTGGACCCGCCAGGGCGTGCTGCTGCTGAACAGGGCGCTGACCACGGCGCCGCGCAAACCCGCCGCGCACCGCGGCAAGGGCTGGGAGGAGGTGACCGAGCAGGCCATCCGGGCGCTGGTGGCCAGGGAGAAGCCGCTGGTGGCGATCCTGTGGGGGCGCGACGCCCGCAATCTGCGGCCCCTGCTCGGCCGGCTCCCGGCGATCGAGTCGGCGCACCCCAGCCCCATGTCCGCCGACCGGGGCTTCTTCGGGTCGCGGCCGTTCAGCCGCGCCAACGAGCTGCTGCTGGGGCAGGGCGCCTCCCCGGTGGACTGGCGCCTGCCGTGACCGGCCGCGGCCCGGGGCGGCCCGGGCCCGGCAGGGACGAGGGCGGGCCCGGCGAGCGCGGGCCGGGCGGGAGCGGAACCGCGGGCCGGGCCGGCCCTGGTGCCCCCGCCGCCCCCGGTGGCGCGGCCGGTTCCGGTGGCGGGGCGGGCTGGGTGCTCGGGGTGGACTCCGGCGGGTCCGGGGTGCGGGTGGCCCTGGCGCGGGTGGACGGCGCCGGAGCCGCCGAGGTGCACGGGCGGCGGGAGGCGGGCGGGCCGGTGCGCACCGGCGGCGCGGGGATCGATGCCGGGGCGCTGCTCGCGGCGGTGCTGCCCGCGGCGCGGGAGCTGCTGGAGTCCGCGGGCGGCGGGAGCCTCGACGCCGCCGCGGTGGGCGCCGCCGGGATGGCGTCGCTCGGCGAGGACCTGCGGGCGCGACTGCCCGGGGCGCTGGCCGAGGCGTTCGGGGTGCGGTCGGTGGCGCTCGCCGCGGACGCCGTCACCGCCTACGCGGGCGCCCTCGGCGACCGGCCCGGCGCCGTGGTCGCGGCGGGCACCGGCCTGATCGGGCTCGGCACGGACCTGCGCACGGGGTGGCGGCGGGTGGACGGCTGGGGGCACCTGCTGGGCGACTGCGGCGGCGGGGCGTGGATCGGCAGGGCCGGGATGGAGGCGGCGCTGCGGGCGCACGACGGGCGGCGCGGCGGGTCGCCCGCGCTGCTGGCGGCGCTGGAGGCGGCGTTCGGCCCGCCCGGTGACGTGCCCGCGCTGCTGTACCCGCGGCCGGACCGGCCCGCGGTGCTGGCGTCGTTCGCGCCCGAGGTGGCCCGCTGCGCCCGCGAGGGCGACCCGGTGGCCGCCGCGGTGGTCCGCGAGGCCGCCCGGCACATCGCGGACACCGCCGCCGCGGCCTGCCCCGAGCTGCCCGGCTGCGCGGTCGCCTGGACGGGCGGCCTGTTCGCGATGGGCGAGGTGCTGCTCGGCCCGCTGCGCGAGGAGCTGACCGCGGCCCGCCCCGGGGTCCGCCTGGCCGCGGCGGAGGGCGACCCGCTGCACGGAGCCGTCCGCCTGGCCGCCGCGCTCGCCGCGGGCACCCTGCGGCTCCCGGTGCGCGAGCCCCTGCTGCGGGTGGTGCCGGCGCCGGCCTGAGGCGCACACGGCCGTTTCACATCCGGAATTCCGGCTTTCTGGACATCCGCGCACCTCAGCCGCCCCGCCGGGCGACCCCGCGGGCGTCAGCCACTACGATCCGAGGTCATGAGTTCTGCTGCTGGCCCTGGAAACGGCCTGCCCGTACGAATGCCGCGTCCCCGCAAGCCGGGGCGGCACCGCAGGCCGGAGCCGCTGGCCGTGCCGGACGGCGCGCCCTCGCTCGTCCTGGCCGTGCCCGGCGCTCCCACCGACGCCTCGCGCGCGATAGCCGAGGAGGTCGTGAGCCTGGTCCGCGCCGACCTGCCCGGCCTCGACGCGCGCCCCGCCTACCTGGAGGGGGAGGGCGGGGAATTCCCGAGCCTGGGCGAGGTGCTGCCCGGCACCGCCGCGGGCGCGGTCGTCGTGCCGCTGCTCGCCAGCCCCGACGCCGGCACCGTCGAGCGGCTGCGCGAGGCCGTGGCCGCCAGCGGGGTGCCCGCCGAGCTGACCGAGGTGCTCGGCCCGCACCCGCTGCTCGCCGAGGCCCTGCACGTGCGGCTGTCCGAGGCCGGGCTCGCCCGCGCCGACCGGGCCCGCCTGTTCACCGTCACCACGGCGGCCGACGGCATAGTGCTGGCCACGACGGGCGGCGAGGAGGGCCTCCAGGCCGCCGGGATCACCGGTGTGCTGCTCGCCGCGCGCCTGGCGGTGCCGGTGCTGGCGGCCGCCCTGGACATCGAGGGCTCCATCGCGCACACCGCCGCCCAGTTGCGGGCCTCCGGCGCCGGCCAGCTCGCGGTGGCGCCGTGCGTGATAGGCCCCGAGGTGCCCGCCGACCTGCTGGTGGGGGCGTCCGCCGCGGCGGGCTGCCCCGGTGCCGAGTCGCTCGGCGCCTACCCGGCGGTGGGCAGGCTCGTGCTGAACCGGTACACCGCCGCGCTGGGCATCGCCCCCACGGAGCAGCGGATGCCCGTCTGACCGCGGTGCCGCCCGGGCGGCGGGCTCGGGCGGGCGCCCCGCTCGGGCCCGCCGCCCCGGGCGGCCGCGGCGGCCGGTCAGGCCCGCCGGAACACCACGCAGGACGCGGCGGGCGCCTTCAGCGTCCCGGCGTGCGCCGGCACCCCGGTCTCCGGGTCCAGGTCGAACCACGCCACCTCGCCCGACCGCTCGTTGGCGACGTACAGGCGGCGCCCTGAGGGGTCGGCGGCCAGGTGGCGCGGCCAGTCGCCGCCGCAGTCCACCGCGGTGACGGGCTCCAGCTCCTCCCCGGTGGGGTCGGCGGCGAGCACCGCGAGGGTGTTGCCGCCGCGGCTGGCCGCGTAGACGAAGCGCCCGTCGGGCCGCACCACGGCGTTCGACGGGTAGTCGGGGCCCGGCGCGTCCGGCGGCGCCAGCGGCGCCTCGCCGACCGGGGCCAGCCGCCCCTCCTCGGTGTCCCAGCGGCACACGGTGAGGGCCGGGGTCAGCTCGTTGACGAGGTAGGCGACCCGCCCGCCGGGGTGGAAGGCCAGGTGGCGCGGCCCGAGTCCGCCGCGCACCTTGAGGTTGGTGTGCGGGCGCAGCGCCACCGGGTCCAGGCCGAGCCGGTACACGTACACGCAGTCCGTGCCGAGGTCCACCGCCAGGATCCAGCGCCCGGACGGGTCGGGCACCACCTGGTGGGCGTGCGGGCCCTCCTGGCGCTCCTTGACCGGGCCCGAGCCGCGGTGCCTGAGCACGTCGGCGACCTTGCCCAGCCCGGCGCCGTCCAGGACCGGCAGGGCGCTGACGCTGCCCGAGCCGTAGTTGGCGGTGAGCAGCACCCGGCCGTCGGCGGCCGGCGCCAGATGGGTGGGGTGCGCGCCGCGCACCGGGCGGTGGCCGAGGGGTCGGGGCCGGTCCGGGTCGGTGAGGTCGTAGGCGAGCGCCGCGCCGTCCCGCGCCTCGGACACGGCGTACAGCACGCGGCCGTCGCCGGAGAGCGCCAGGAAGGACGGGTCGGGCGCCCGCACGCTCCCGGTCCTGTGCAGTTTCCCCGTCGCCTCGTCCACCGCGGCCACGGTGATCCCGTCCCCGCCCGCGGAGGTGAACGAGCCTATGTAGGCCCGGATCCTGCCGTCACCCTGTCCGTCCACCACGTCCCCGTCCGTCCCGTACGCCCGGGCCGGCTGCCCGGCCCCGGCCTGTCTGGCCATCGCCACCAGACGGTAGCCGCGCGGCGGTGGTCCCGTGCCCGCCTCGCACCCGCGTATGCCCGGCGTGTCGGTCGCGGGGGCGGTTTTCGGCCAGGCGGCCGGGGCGGGGCGCGCCGGGCGGGGCGGGGTGCGCGGCGGCCGGGGAGGCGACGGCCGGGAACACGGGCCGCGCCGGGTGCCCCCGCGCGGGTCAGCGGGTGGCGCCCGTGAGCCGGGCGGCGGCCTCCACCCGTTCCGGACCGGCCGGAGAGGGCCGCGCGGACCCCGCGAGCGGCAGCGCCAGCTCCGACAGCCTCTGCTCCAGGTTGTGCAGATGCGTGAGGGGCGGCGCGCCCGCGGCCCGCTGCGGGGCGTCACCGGCGGGGGCCTCCGTCCCGCTCCCGCTCACGGTGAGGGAGTGCACGGCGGCCTCCACCCGCGAGAGGGCGGCGGCCAGGGAGGCGTGGGGCGGGCCGGCCGGATCGGCGGTGGCGGCGACCAGGGCGCGCACCTCGGCCGCGCAGTCGTCGAGCAGGGCGATGACCTGCCGGGCGCGCGCCTTCCTGGCGCGGAAGGGGTTCAGCGGGTGCACCAGCGGGCCGAGCGCGATCCGCACCCGGCGCAGCACGAGTTCCAGCTCGGCGGCGTGCGGGGCCGGGTCTGCCCCGGGATCGCCCGCGAGGCGGGCGGCGGCCGCGGCGGTGGCCGCGTGCACGCACCGCAGCGCCCGCCGGATCCAGACCTCGTTCGTCGCGTGCGTGGTGACCGGCAGCACCAGCGCCACGGCCAGCGCGGCGGACACCGCGCCCACGCCCGTCTGCGCGAGGCGGAGGGCCAGCAGGGCGGGGTCCAGAACGCCCAGCAGCCCGTAGAGCACACCGGCCATGACCGTCACCGCCACCATCATCCAGGAGTACGAGACGGCGGCGGTGTAGAAGATCCCGAAGACGCAGACCGCGATCAGGACGGCCGAGGGCACGGGCGCGCCGTGCAGCGGGACGACGACGAGCAGGCCGACGGCGATGCCGATCACCGTGCCCAGGACGCGGCGGAAACCGCGGACCAGGGTCTCGCCGCGCGAGGCCGTGTTGACGAAGATCCACCACACGGCGCCCACCGCCCAGTACCAGCGCTCCTCGGAGAACACCTGCCCGACGCAGAGCGCGAGCGCGGAGGCCGCGGCGGCCTGGACGGCCTGCCGGGTGGTGGGCCGCGCCAGGCCCGTGCCGCCGGGGCCTGGCGGGGCGGCGGCCGGCGCGGCACGGCGCTCGATGGGCCAGAGCAGGAAGCGCACCGCGCCGGACACCAGCAGGGCCAGGCCCATGGCGGCGTACAGCTCGGGCAACTGCCCGGGGACGGCGTGCAGGAACTGCGTCACGAAGAAGCTCATGAACGCGAAGATCCCGAGCGCGTTCCCGCGCATGCCCCAGCGGCGGGCGTAGACCCCGCAGAACACCACGGCCACGAACGCGGCGTCGCGGACCGGCGGAACGCCGTGCAGGGTGGCGGCGAGCGCCAGCACCGGGAATCCGGCGGCGGGCAGCAGCGCGGTGGTGATCCGCTGGGCGCGGACGGTGGCGTCGGTGACGGTGAACAGGGCGAGGAGCGCCGCGAGCCCTCCGGTGATCGACGCGGCGAGCGGGAGCCCGCACAGCGCGGAGGCGGCCACGGCGGCGCCGACGCCGATGACGGCGCGGGCCGAGGTCCGCAGGCGCAGGCGTCCAGGGTCAGGAGCGATGAGGATCCTCTTCACGGCGGTGTGCCGTCCCCCTTGCGATGATGCGCGCCGCGCCCGCGGCCGTCCGGGGTGGTGGGCGGGCGGCGGGCACGACGAAGGCACCGCGGTCCGGATCCGGCCTCGTCGCCGTCCGGCGCTGCGCGGCGCCGCAAGTACGTGGATGGGACAGGATAACCATCTTCTGCCCCAATGGCTCAACAGCCGAGTTCCCGGCTGGGCCATTGGCACAGTGAAACAGCCCTGGGATCGGCCAATGGCAGGCCAACGGTCCAGGCGTCTCCCCCGGATCGAGCCGCTTCGACCGGCCGGCGCCTTGGCTAACCTGCACGGGTGACCACCGACCTGACCCTGCTGCCCCGCGTCGCCTGGCGCGGACGGGAGGTCACCGCGCCCCGGCTCCGCGGCCTCCTCGCGCTGCTCGCGGGCGACCTGCGCGCGGGGTGCAGCACCGAGCGGCTCGTGGCGGGGCTGTGGCCGGACGAGCTGCCGGAGCGGCCCGGCAAGGCGGTGCAGGTCCTGGTGTCCAGGGCGCGGGCGCGCCTGGGTGCCGACGTCATCGCGAGCACGCCGACCGGATACCGGCTCACCCTCGCCGAGGAGCAGGTGGACGCCTCCGCCCTGCTGCTGCGCGCCGCCGCGGGCGCGGACCGGGCCAGGGCCGGGGACCACGCGGGATCGCTGGTGGCGGCCGAGGCCGGGCTCGCGCTGTGGGAGGGCACCCCGGACGGGTCCGGCGGTGGCGGCGACCCCGTGGCCGCGCTGCGCGCCGAGCTCGCCCCCGTCCGCGGCGCGCTGGTGCGCGCGCGGGGCCTCGCGCTCGCCCGGCTGGGGCGGCACGCGGAGGCGGCCGGGCCGCTGGCCAGGGCCGCCGCGCGGCATCCGCGCGACGAGGAGGTGCTGGCCGAGCTGCTGCGCGTCGAGGCGGCGACGACGGGGCCGTCCGCGGCGCTGACCCGGTACGAGGCGTACCGGCGTGAGCTGCGCGACCGGCTCGGCACCGACCCGGGCGCCGGGCTGAGGGCCGTGCACCGGGAGCTGCTGCGCGGCGAGCCGCCCGTGGTCCGGCACGGCGTGCCGCACGAGCCGAACCCACTGCTGGGGCGGGACGAGGACATCGCGGCGGTGGAGGGGCTGCTGCGGGACTCCCGCGCCGTCACCGTCGTCGGCCCCGGCGGCCTCGGCAAGACCCGGCTGGCGCACGCGGTCAGCCGCCGGGCCGGGCAGCGCGTGGTGCACTTCGTGCCGCTCGTCGGGGTCGGCGCGGACGGGGACGTGGCCGCGGAGGTGGCCTCCGCGCTCGGCGCGGGCGAGGGGCGGCACGGCGCCGTGGGCGGGCGCGGGGCGGCCGACCCGGTGTCCGGCGTCCTCGGGGTGCTCGGGCCCGGGCCCGCGCTGCTGGTGCTGGACAACTGCGAGCAGGTGGTCCGGGGCGCCGCCGACCTGGTGCGGGCCCTGGTCGCGTCCTCGAAGGACCTGCGGGTGCTCGCCACCAGCCGGGCTCCGCTGGGCCTGACCTCGGAGGCGGTGTACGCGCTGCCGGAGCTCGGCCTCGACACCTGCGTCGAGCTGTTCACGCAGCGGGCCAGGGCCGCCCGGCCCGGCGTGGAGCTGCCGCCGGACGCGGTGGCCGGGCTGTGCCGGCACCTGGACGGGCTGCCGCTGGCGGTGGAGCTGGCCGCGGCGCGGGCGCGGGTGCTTTCGGTGCCGGAGATCGCCCGCCGCCTCGGCGACCGGTTCGCGCTGCTGCGCGGCGGGGCCAGGGACGCGCCGGAGCGCCACCGCACCCTGCACGCCGTCGTGGAGTGGAGCTGGAACCTGCTCTCGGAGGACGCCAGGGCCGCGCTGCGGACGCTGTCGGTCTTCCCCGGCGGCTTCTCCGGCGAGGCGGCGGAGCGGGTGCTGGACGGGGACGCGCTGCTCCTCCTGGAGGAGCTGGCCGATCAGTCGCTGCTCACCGTCGCCGACACCCCGTGCGGCGTGCGGTTCCGGATGCTGGAGACCGTGCGGGAGTTCAGCGCGGCCCGGCGGGCGGAGGCAGGCGGGGAAGAGGAGGCCGTCGGCCGGTTCCTCGCCTGGGGGCGGGACTTCGGGGTCGCCCACCACGACGTGCTCTCCGGCGCGGACCCGCTGACCGCCCGGGAGCGGATCAGGGCCGAGCAGGACAACCTGGTGGCGGCCCTGCGGCACGCCCTGGCCCGTGGGGACGGCCCCGCCATCGCCGCCCTCACCGCCGTGCTCGCCGGTCTGTGGTCCACCGAGTCCAACTTCGCCCGCCTCGCCGCCCTCGCCGCGGACACCGGCCCGCCGCTGTCGCACTACCACCCCGAGCCGGAGTACGTGGAGGTCGCCCGCGCCGCCGCGGTGGTGGGCGCGGCGAGCCTGCTCATGGGCTACGGGCCGCGCGCCGTGCGCCAGCTCGTCGTCCTCCGGCGGCTGCCCCCGGCCCCGCGGGACACGCTGCCGGGCGCCGTGGCGGCGGTGCTGAGCGCGATCCCCGAGATGCTGCCGCCCGACTACGAGGTGCTGCGCGAGCTGTGCGGCAGCGAGCGGCCGCTGGTCGCCGGCATCGCCGAGTGCGTCGCCACCTATGTGTGGGAGTACGAGCAGGACATGGACCGCGCGCTCGCCTCGGCCCGCCGGATGACGGCCGCGCTGGAGCGGGTCGCCAACCCGTCCCTGACGGTCCTGGGCCACGCCCGGCTGAGCGATGTGTGCTTGCAGACGGGGCGCGGCGAGATCGCGTACGGGCACCTGAAGGCGGCGCTTGAGGCGCTGGCGCGGCTCGGCGACGAGCACGACTCCATGGGCGTCCGCTGGGGCCTGGTCCTCGCCTGCCTCCAGCGCGGCGACCCGGACGAGGCCGAGTACTGGCTGGGTGAGGCGGAGGGCGGCGACACCGCGCAGACGGACGCCTTCTACAGCCCCGATCTCGGCGCGCGCGCCGAGATCGCGCTCGCCCGCGGACTGACGGAGACCGGGCTCGGCCTGTGGCGCCGCGCCGTGGAGCGGATGCCCGAGGCCGGTTCGACGCGCGCCGGCGACCCCTGGATGGACCCGTGGGCGCTGGAGGTCCAGTCGGCCGCGGTGACGGCGCACGCGCACGCCGGCCGACCGGAGCTCGTCGCGGAGCCGGCCGACCGGCTGCGGCGGTGGCTGCGGACCCTGCTCTCCGGCCCGCCCCGCCTGCCCATGGAGCTCCCCGTGCTGGGGACGGTGCTGCACGCGCTCGGCACGACGGGGCTCGCGTCCGGCGACGCCGAAGCGGTACGGATGGTCGCGCTGGCCGACCGGCTGCGGGTGCTGCGCGGATTCCAGCCGACGATGTCGGCGGCCCGCGCCCGGGAGGCGGCCGAGGACGCCGACGGGGCGGCGTACGCCGACGCGGTGTCGGAATACGCCGCCCTGCGGCGGGAGGAGCTGCGGGAGGCTGCCCGCGCGCTCATCGCGGGTCGCGGTTGAACAGCGCCGTGGACCAGCGGTAGCCGAGCACGGTCAGGCCGGCGCACCAGGCGACGGCGAGCCACCCGTTGTGCCCGATCTCGGTGCCGAGGAGCAGGCCGCGCAGGGTTTCGATGGCCGGGGTGAAGGGCTGGTACTCGGCGATCGGCTGGAACCAGCCGGGCATCGCGTCGGCCGGGACGAAGGCGGTCGAGATGAGGGGGAGGAGGATCAGCGGCATCGCGCTGTTGCTCGCCGCCTCGGCGTTCGGGCTGGCCAGGCCCATCCCGACGGCGATCCAGGTGAGGGCCAGGGCGAACAGCACGAGCAGCCCGAGCGCGGCCAGCCACTCCAGGGCGGTGGCGTCCTCGGAGCGGAAGCCGATGGCCACCGCGATGGCGCCGACGAGGACCACGCTGGCGATCGACTGGAGCACGCTGCCGAGGACATGCCCGATGATCACGGAGCCGCGGTGGATCGCCATGGTGCGGAACCGGGCGACGATGCCCTCGGTCATGTCGGTGGCCACGGACACCGCGGCCCCGACGACGGTGCCGCCGATCGTCATCATCAGGATGCCCGGGACGATGTAGGCGATGTACTCGGAGCGGTCGGCGCCGCCGCCGCCGATGCCCGCGCTCATCACGTCGCCGAAGATGTAGACGAAGAGCAGCAGCATCATGATCGGCGTGAGCAGCAGGTTCAGGGTGAGGGACGGGTAGCGCCGCGCGTGCAGCAGGTTGCGGCGCAGCATCGTGTTCGCGTCGCGGACGGCGAGGGGCAGGGAACTCATCGGACGGCCTCCTTGGCCTGGTCGGTGCCGCCGGTGAGGGCGAAGAACACGTCGTCGAGGTCGGGGGTGTGCACGGTCAGCTCGTCCGCCTCGATGCCGGCCGAGTCCAGCCGGTCCAGGACGGCGCGCAGCTCGCGCGGGCTGCCGTCGCTGGGGATGTGCAGCGACAGCGCCTCGTCGTCCCGAGTGGCGTCGCCGAGCGCGAGGGCGGCCCTCCGGTACGCGGTCGGGTCGGTGAAGCGGAGTCGGACGTGGCCGCCGGGGACGAGGCGTTTGAGTTGCTCGGCGGTGCCTTCGGCGGCGATGCGGCCGTTGTGCAGGACGGCGATGCGGTCGGCGAGTTCGTCG
>NZ_BAAGTD010000066.1:0-36817 GCF_054782095.1 Streptomyces capparidis
GCGGCGGGCACCCGCCGGCGCCGGCGGGGCTGCTGGGGGCGGCGCGGCGCCGGCCGGGAACGGGCTGGTGGGCGGGCCGGCGGGTGGGCCGGTGGGCGGGCCGCGGGCGGCTGCGGCTGCCGGGGGCGTAGAGTGTCCCGCCGGGGGACGGGATGACCGGTTCGGGCGCCTTCGGCTGCCTCGTTTTGACCCCGATGGGAGCACGCCGGTATCCTGCGAGTTCGTTGTGCGTATTGGCTTGACTCGCTTGGTGTGAGAAGTCGGTACGCCGGACCACCCGGACACTGACCGGCGGCAATACCGCATTTGGGCCGGTCGCCCACGTCTGGGCGTTCCTGTCAGGACCCACTCACTGAAGAAGCGAAGGCTACGACCGTGCGCACGTACAGCCCTAAGCCCGGCGATGTCCAGCGTCAGTGGCACGTTATCGACGCGACCGACGTCGTGCTCGGCCGGCTGGCCTCCCAGGCCGCGACTCTGCTCCGGGGTAAGCACAAGCCGGTGTACGCGCCGCATGTAGACACCGGTGACTTCGTCATCATCGTCAACGCCGACAAGGTGCACCTCTCCGGCAACAAGCGGACCCAGAAGATGGCCTACCGCCACTCCGGCTACCCGGGCGGTCTGCGTTCCGTCCGCTACGACGAGCTGCTGGCGAAGCACCCGGAGCGTGCCGTGGAGAAGGCCATCAAGGGCATGCTCCCGAAGAACACCCTGGGCCGTCAGATGCTGTCGAAGCTGAAGGTGTACTCGGGCCCGGACCACCCGCACGCCGCCCAGCAGCCCGTGCCGTTCGAGATCACCCAGGTCGCGCAGTAAGCCCCGGCCACCCCTGACGAAAAAGAATTACGAGGAGCATCGTGGCCGAGACCACCGCTGAGATCCCGCTCGAGGTCGATGAGACCCTCGAGCTCCAGGAGAACTACACCTCCGAGTCCCTCGCCGGCCGCTTCGGCGAGCCGGTCCCCGGCGCCGGCACCGGCCGCCGCAAGGAGGCGATCGCCCGCGTGCGCATCGTCCCGGGCACCGGCCAGTGGAAGATCAACGGGCGCACCCTCGAGGAGTACTTCCCGAACAAGGTGCACCAGCAGGCCGTCAACGAGCCGTTCAAGATCCTGGAGCTGGACGGCAAGTACGACGTCTTCGCCCGCATCGGCGGCGGCGGCATCTCCGGCCAGGCGTACGCGCTGCGCCTCGGCGTCGCCCGCGCGCTGAACGAGGCCGACGCGGACAACAACCGCGGCCCGCTCAAGAAGGCCGGCTTCCTGACGCGTGACGCCCGCGCCGTCGAGCGCAAGAAGGCGGGTCTGAAGAAGGCCCGCAAGGCGCCGCAGTACAGCAAGCGCTAAAGCGGCCTCCCCGTCCCGGACACGCTCCGCCGGGGACCCGCCGGGGCCGGTTCGGACACGGACACGGACTCACGACGCCCCGGAGGCACCCTTCCGACCCCATGGGGGTGGGAGGGCCAGTGCCTCCGGGGCGTCCCCGTATTCGGCGGCCCCCGCGGCGGCCGCGCACCGGGAAGCCCCGGGTGGCGCAGGGCGCCGCCCGCCGCGCCGGGCGCGCCGCCGACCGCCCCCGCCGCTTCCCCACCGGACGTCCCGCTCCCGCGCGACGCGGGCGCGGTCCGGGCACCACCCAGCACGACCGGCCGGAGCCGGAGGCCGGAGGGACCACACCCGCGGCCCCTTCGGCGGAGCCGCCCCAGGTGTCAGGGACCCGGGGAGGCCCCTTCATCGGCGAAAGTTGGACGAAATCCGCCAATAGCGTCCATCTCGCATCTCGGAGGAAGAACAGTGGGACGACTCTTCGGAACGGACGGGGTCCGCGGTGTGGCCAACCGCGAGCTGACCGCCGAACTCGCGCTCGGCCTGTCCGTCGCCGCGGCGCACGTGCTCGGCGACGCGGGAGCCTTCGCGGGCCACCGGCCCGTCGCCGTGGTGGGCCGCGATCCGCGCGCGTCCGGGGAGTTCCTGGAGGCCGCCGTCGTGGCCGGCCTCGCCAGCGCCGGGGTGGACGTCCTGCGCGTCGGTGTGCTGCCCACTCCCGCGGTGGCGTATCTCACCGGCGCGCTGGGCGCCGATCTCGGCGTGATGCTGTCCGCCAGCCACAACCCCATGCCGGACAACGGCATCAAGTTCCTGGCCCGCGGCGGCCACAAGCTGCCCGACGAGATCGAGAACGCGATCGAGGAGCACTGGCGCCGCCACGGCACCGGCGCCGACGAGGACGGCAGGTACCGGCCGACCGGCGCCGCCGTCGGGCGGGTGCGGGACTACCTGGAGGGCTCCGAGCAGTACGTGGCCCACCTCGTGGGCGTGCTGCCCAACCGCCTGGACGGCCTGAAGGTCGTGGTGGACGGGGCGCACGGCGCGGCGGCCCGGGTGTCCCCCGAGGCGTTCGCCCGCGCCGGGGCCGAGGTGCTCACCATCGGCGCCGAGCCCGACGGGCTGAACATCAACGACGGCTACGGCTCCACCCACCTGGACAAGCTCCGCGCGGCCGTGGTGGAGCACGGCGCCGACCTCGGCGTGGCCCACGACGGGGACGCCGACCGCTGCCTGGCCGTGGACGCGACCGGCGCCGAGGTGGACGGCGACCAGATCCTCGCCGTCCTCGCCCTCGGCCTGCGCGACGCGGGCGCGCTGCGGAACAACACCGTGGTCGCCACCGTGATGTCGAACCTGGGCTTCAAGCTGGCCCTGGAGCGGGAGGGCATCGAGCTGGTGCGCACGGCCGTCGGCGACCGCTATGTGCTGGAGGCGATGAAGGCGGGCGGCTACGCGCTCGGCGGCGAGCAGTCCGGCCACGTCATCCTGCTGGACCACGCCACGACCGGCGACGGCACCCTGACCGGCCTGATGCTGGCCGCCCGGGTCGCCGCCGCCAAGCAGCCGCTGGCCGAGCTGGCCGCGGTGATGACCAGGCTGCCCCAGGTGCTGATCAACGTCCCGAACGTGGACAGGTCCCGGGCGGGGGAGTGCGCCGAGCTCGCCGCCGCGGTCGCGGACGCCGAGCGGGAGCTGGGCGCCACCGGCCGGGTGCTGCTGCGCCCCTCGGGCACCGAGCCGCTGGTCCGGGTGATGGTCGAGGCGGCCGACGCCGACCAGGCCCAGACCGTGGCCTCCCACCTCGCCGATGTGGTGAAGCGGACGCTGGGCGTCTAGGGCGCTCCCGCGCGACGGGGGACGGCCGGCCGGGGAGCGCCCCGGCCGGCCGTCTCCACGTTCACCGCGCGACCCGCTTCGCCCTGGTGCGCGCCCAGTACGCCTTCTGCACCAGCATCGTCAGCGTGCCCGCGACGACGATGCCCAGCAGGTTGAGCCCGAGCTGCTCCGCCGAGCCCCGCGTCTGCGCCAGGTCGCCGTAGGACAGGGCCACCGCCGCGTTCGCCGCGGCGGGCACCGTCGTCACCGAGATCGCCACGCCCACCAGCGCGCCCGACTTGGCCGACGTCAGCGACAGCACGCCCGCCACCCCGGCGAGCAGCGCCACCACGAACGACATGGCGTCCGGCGCCCAGATGAACGACGTGTTCGGCCGGTCCGCCTCGAACGCGTCCTCGGTGAACAGGCCGAGCGCGTCCATCAGCAGGCTGAACCCGATCGTCAGCACCATCGCGAACGGGAACCCGGCCAGGATCGCGAGCACCGACCGCAGCGCGAGGCCCGCCCGGCGCTGCACCAGCGCCACGCAAATCCCGGCGAGCGGCCCGAACTCGGGGCCCACCACCATCGCGCCCACCACCAGGATCGCGCTGTCCAGCACGGCCCCGCACGCGGCCAGCATGGTGGCCACGGTGAGGAACGCCAGGAAGGTGTTGCTGAGCGTGGACTCCTCGTGGGTGACGTCGGTCACCGACTCCCACACCACGGCGTCCGCGCTCTCCCCGGGCGCGGCCTCCTCGGCCTTGTCGGCGTGCCGGGACAGGGACAGGCCGACCTCCTCGACGGTGATCGCGCCGTCGTCGGCCAGGCCCAGGCCGCGCAGCTCCCGCAGCAGGTCGTCGGCGGCCTCCCGGGCGACGTCGCACAGCACGACGTCGCCCCTGGGCCGCACCGCGGCGCCGGGCAGCACCGCCAGGTGGGTGGTGCCGATGGTCTTGTCCAGCGCCGCGACCACGTCGCCGGTGCGGCCCGCGGGAACTATCAGTCGAAGATGGAGCACGAGCCGAGAATAGAGACAACCCGGGCAGGGCGCCGCCGCCGGGGCGGCGGCGCAGGCCCCGCGGCTTCGGGCCCCGCGGCCGCGGGGCCCCGGTGCCTACAGCTTGCGCAGGCTCAGCCGCCGGATCTTGTGGTCGCTGTCCTTGCGCAGTACCAGGGTGGCGCGGCCGCGGGTGGGCAGGATGTTGCGCTCCAGGTTGGGCCGGTTGACCGTGCGCCAGATCCGCGCGCCGTACTCCACGGCCTCCGCCTCGGAGACCTTGGTGTAGCGGTGGAAGTACGACGACGGGTCCTGGAACGCGGTCTCCCGCAGCGCCCGGAAGCGCTCCAGGTACCAGCGCTCGATGTCGTCGGTGCGCGCGTCCACGTACACGCTGAAGTCGAAGTAGTCGGCGACGGCGACGCGCGGGCGGCCGTCCCCGCCGGGCAGCGCCGGCTGGAGGACGTTCAGGCCCTCGACGACCAGGATGTCGGGGCGGCGCACCGTCTGCACCGCGCCGGGCACGATGTCGTACGTCAGGTGCGAGTAGACCGGCGCGGTCACCTCGTCCCTGCCCGCCTTGACGTCCGCGACGAACCGGGTGAGGGCGCGGCGGTCGTAGGACTCGGGGAAGCCCTTGCGGGACATCAGCCCGCGCTCCTCCAGCACGGCCTTCGGCAGCAGGAAGCCGTCGGTGGTGACCAGCTCCACCCGCGGGTGCTCGGGCCACCTCGCCAGCAGCGCGGTGAGGATGCGGGCGGTGGTGGACTTGCCGACGGCGACGCTGCCCGCGATGCCGATGACGAACGGCGTGCCGGACTGGGCGCGGCGCGGCGCGGTGTCGCCGAGGAAGGTGTTCAGGGCGCCGCGCAGGCCGTGGGTGGCGGCGACGTACAGGTTGAGCAGGCGGGACAGCGGCAGGTAGACCTCCGCCACCTCCTCCAGGTCCACCACGTCACCGAGCCCGCGCAACCGCTCGACCTCCTCGGCGGTCAGCGGCAGCGGGGTCTTCTCCCGCAGGGCGCTCCACTGGGCGCGGGAGAGGTCCACATAAGGGCTGGGTGTGGTCACCGGACCATTGTGGGCACGGGTGTGCGAGCCCGCCGTCCGGGGGTCAGGCGGCGGGGGCCGGACGCTCCAGCGCCCGCAGGCACACCGAGGAGACGCCGTCGGAGGCGTGGCCGGCGTTGCTGTAGTACTCGCCGTCGGCGCACTCGTCGCCCTCGGCGAGCAGCTCCCTGGTCACCCGGTACTCCGCCTCGTCCGACGCGCAGTCCACGACCCGCAGGTCCTGCTTCGCCCAGGTGCCGGTGGCGTTGCGGACGCAGTCGCCGACGGACAGCGCGACGGGCCGGGCGGGCGGCCCGGCCGGGTCCTCGTCGCCGCCGGACGTGATCCCGACGACCAGCAGCCCCAGCACCGCGGCCACCGCCAGGGCCGCGGTGACCAGGAACAGCAGGGCGGGTCCGCGCGCCGGCAGCGGCTTGCCGGGGTCGAGCGGCGGGCGCCATCCGCCGGTCGGCGGCGGCAGCGCGCCGAAGCGGGCCCGCGGGGCGAGGTTGAGCAGCACGGTGACCGGTGTGATCAGGCAGGACAGCGGGCCCCACCAGCCCGCCAGCAGCGTCCTCGCGGTCATGTCCCGGTAGGTGGCGATGCCGCAGGTCCGGCAGAACGCGCCCTCCGCGCGCAGGAACCGCATGAGGACGATCAGCCCCTGGTGCCCGCGCACCGTGTCGTGGATCGCGGGCGCCCCGCCGCACACCAGGCACCTGAGCGGCTGCTGCGGCGGCTGCGTCTGCGGCTGGTGGGGCGGCGGTGTCTGCTGCGGCGGGGGAGTCTGGTGCGGCGGGGGAGCCGGATGGGGGTAGCCCCACGCGGGCGGCGGCTGCGGTCCGGGCGGCTGCGGCGGCAGCGGGTGCGTGTACGGCGACGGCTGGACGGGCGGGGGCCCGTACCGCGGGGAGTACGGCCCCGGAGCCGGCGGCGGGGTGGCCACGGATTCCCCCTCGGCTGCGACACGACACGACAGACGGGCCCCTCACCCTAGCGAGCAGCGCCCCCGCCCCGGTCCCAAGGGCGCGTGCCCCACCGCGCGGCGGTTCGTCCGCCTCCCCGGCGGGGCGGGGCCTGCCGGCGGCGCGCCCCCGGCCCGTGCCACCGCGCCACCCACCCCCGCGGCGCCCCGTGTCGGCGCCCTGTCATCCCCTGTCGGCGGTCTGTCGGCCGTCTGCCCGCCCCGCCCCGCAGGGTGAGGGCGAGCCCCCGTCCGAGCGGGGGCCGGACGGATGTGAGGACGGGGTCGATGACCTACGCGATCCAGGCCGAGGGCCTGGTCAAGCGGTTCCGGGAGACCCGGGCGCTCTCCGGTGTGGACCTGGTGGCCCGCACCGGGACGGTGCTCGGCGTGCTGGGGCCCAACGGGGCGGGCAAGACCACCACGGTGCGGATCCTCGCCACCTTGCTGCGCCCGGACGGCGGGCGGGCCGAGGTGGCCGGGCACGACGTGGTGCGCGAGGCCGGCGCGGTGCGGGCCGCGATCGGGCTGACCGGGCAGTACGCCTCGGTGGACGAGATGCTCACCGGGTTCGAGAACCTGCTGATGATCGGCCGGCTGCTGGGGCTGCCGCGCCCCGCGGCGAGGGCGCGGGCGGCCGAGCTGCTGGAGCGGTTCCGGCTCGAGGCCGCGGGCGGCCGGGCCGCCAAGACGCACTCCGGCGGCATGCGCAGGCGCCTGGACCTGGCCGCCGGCCTCGTCGGCCGCCCGCGGGTGCTGTTCCTGGACGAGCCCACCACGGGCCTGGACCCGGCCAGCCGCGGCGAGCTGTGGCAGATCGTGCGGGAGCTGGTCGGCGACGGGGTGACGGTGCTGCTGACCACGCAGTACCTGGAGGAGGCGGACCAGCTCGCCGACGACATCGCGGTGATCGACAAGGGGCGGGTGATCGCGGACGGCACCCCGGACGAGCTCAAGACCCGCGTCGGTGGCCGGGTGCTCCGGGTGCGCCCGCTGCGCGCCGAGGACCTGGCGCGCACCCACGCGCTGGTCGCGGTCACGGCGGGCCCCGCGGCCACCGTCGAGGGCGGCGCGGTGACCGCCCCGGTGCAGGACCCGGCGCTGATGCCCGCGGTGGTGCGGCGCCTGGAGGACGCGGGGATCGCGGTGGGCGAGCTGGCCCTGCGCCGCTCCAGCCTGGACGAGGTGTTCCTGGCGCTGACCGGCCACCGGGCCGCGGACGGCGCCGAGCGGGGCGACGGGCAGGGCGGCGCTCCGTCCGCCGGCGCGCCGGAGATGGTGGGTGAGCACGCGTGACCACGACCACCACGACGACCGCGCCGGCCGCGACGCCCCCCGGGGCCCTCGCCGGCGGGCGGATCGGCCCGCGGACCGCGCTCCGGCAGACCGCCACCATGGCCTGGCGGAACCTGGTGCAGATCAAGCACAACCCGATGGAGCTGCTCGACCTGAGCGTGCAGCCCGTCATGTTCGTCCTGCTGTTCACCTACGTGTTCGGCGGTCAGCTCGACGGCTCGCCCGACCGCTACCTCCAGTACGCGCTGCCCGGCATCATCGTGCAGAACGCGCTGTTCGCGACGTTGTCCACGGCCGTCGGCCTGAACACGGACGTGACCAAGGGCGTGTTCGACCGGCTGCGCAGCCTGCCCGTCGCCCGCTCCGCGCCGCTGCTCGGCCGGGTCGTCGCCGACCTGGCCAAGCAGGTGTGGGCGGTGGCCCTGATGCTGGGCCTGGGCGTGGCGCTGGGCTTCCGCCCGCAGGAGGGCGCGGCCGGGGTGCTCGCGGGCACCGGCCTGCTGCTGCTGTTCGCGCTCGCGATGTCCTGGATGTCGGTGCTCATCGGGATGGTGGCGAGCGAGCCGGAGAAGGTGCAGATGTTCGCGTTCGTGCTGGTGATGCCGCTCACGTTCACCTCCAGCGCGTTCGTGCGCACCGAGACGATGCCGGGCTGGCTGCGGGCCTGGGCGGACGTCAACCCGGTCAGCCGGCTCTCGGACGCCTTCCGCGGCCTGCTCTCCGGCGGCGAGGTCGCAGGTCCGCTGCTGTGGTCGCTGGCGTGGGCGGCCGTGCTCGCGGCGGTGTTCTTCCCGCTGGCCACCCGCGCCTACCGGGCCCGGGTCTGACCGGGCGAAGGCGCCCCGTACGCGCCGCGGCGGACCACCGGCCGCACGGCCGGTGGTCCGCCGCGGGCGAATCGCCACTTAAGCTACCCCGCATGTGCGGAATCGTTGGATACGTGGGCGCCCAGTCCGCCCTCGACGTGGTGATCGCCGGTCTCAAGCGCCTGGAGTACCGGGGCTACGACTCGGCGGGGGTGGCGGTGCTCGCCGACGGCGGCCTCGCCGCCCGCAAGAAGGCGGGCAAGCTCGGGAACCTGGAGAAGCTCCTGGGCGAGCAGCCGCTGCCGGTCGGGCGCACCGGCATAGGGCACACGCGCTGGGCCACGCACGGCGCGCCCAACGACGCCAACGCCCACCCGCACCTGGACAACGCGGGCCGGGTCGCCGTCGTCCACAACGGCATCATCGAGAACTTCGCGGGCCTGCGCGCCGAGCTGGCCGAGCGCGGACACACGCTCGCCTCGGAGACCGACACCGAGGTCGTCGCCCACCTGCTGGCCGAGGAGTTCTCCGCCTGCGCCGACCTGGCCGAGTCGATGCGCCGGGTCTGCCGCCGCCTGGAGGGCGCGTTCACCCTGGTGGCCGCGCACGCCGACCAGCCGGACGTGGTCGTGGGCGCCCGCCGCAACTCGCCGCTGGTGGTGGGCGTCGGCGACGGCGAGAACTTCCTGGCGTCCGACGTGGCCGCCTTCATCGCGCACACCCGCGACGCCATCGAGCTGGGCCAGGACCAGGTGGTGGAGCTGCGCCGCGAGGGCGTCACCGTCACCACGTTCGACGGCGCCCCCGCCGAGATCCGCGAGTACCACGTGGACTGGGACGCCTCGGCCGCCGAGAAGGGCGGCTACGACTACTTCATGCTCAAGGAGATCGCCGAGCAGCCCAAGGCGGTCGCCGACACCCTGCTGGGCCGGATCGACGCCACCGGGCGGCTCACCCTCGACGAGGTGCGCATCCCCGACTCGGTGCTCCGCGAGATCGACAAGATCGTGATCGTGGCGTGCGGCACCGCGTTCCACGCCGGGATGATCGCCAAGTACGCGATCGAGCACTGGACGCGGGTGCCCTGCGAGGTCGAGCTGGCCAGCGAGTTCCGCTACCGCGACCCGATCCTCGACCCGCGCAGCCTGGTCGTGGCGATCTCCCAGTCCGGCGAGACCATGGACACCCTGATGGCGCTGCGGCACGCCCGCGAGCAGGGCTCGAAGGTCCTCGCCATCTGCAACACCAACGGCTCCACGATCCCGCGCGAGTCCGACGCGGTGCTCTACACCCACGCCGGGCCCGAGGTCGCGGTCGCCTCCACCAAGGCGTTCCTCACCCAGTTGGTGGCCTGCTACCTGGTGGCGCTGTACCTGGGGCAGGTGCGCGGCACCAAGTGGGGCGACGAGATCGACGCGGTGATCCGCGAGCTGTCCGACATCGCCAGCCAGGTCGAGCAGGTCCTCCAGACCATGGAGCCGGTCCGCGAGCTGGCCCGCTCCCTGAAGGACAAGAACACCGTGCTGTTCCTCGGCCGCCACGTGGGCTACCCGGTGGCCCTGGAGGGCGCGCTCAAGCTCAAGGAGCTGGCGTACATGCACGCCGAGGGCTTCGCGGCGGGCGAGCTCAAGCACGGCCCGATCGCGCTGATCGAGGACGACGTGCCGGTGGTGGTCGTGGTGCCGTCGCCGCGCGGCCGCTCGGTGCTGCACGACAAGATCGTCTCCAACATCCAGGAGATCAGGGCGCGCGGTGCCCGCACCATCGTGATCGCCGAGGAGGGCGACGAGGCCGTGGTGCCCTACGCCGACCACCTGATCTCCATCCCGGCGACGCCGACGCTGCTCCAGCCGCTGGTGGCCACGGTCCCGCTCCAGGTCTTCGCCTGCGAGCTGGCCACGGCCCGCGGCAACGAGGTGGACCAGCCCCGCAACCTGGCGAAGTCGGTCACGGTCGAGTAGGCGCGGGCCGGGGGTGGGCGCCTGCGGCGGCCAGGGGCCCCGCCCCTTGGACCCCCGCCGTGGGCTCCGCCCCCGGGCCCCTGCCGGGACGCATCACCCCCCACCCCCCACGGGAGCGCTCCAGTGATCATCGGTGTCGGGATCGACGTCGCGTCGATCGACCGCTTCCGGCAGGCCCTGGACCGCACCCCCTCCCTCGCCCGGCGCCTGTTCACCGAGGCGGAGCTGCACCGTCCCGGCGGGGAGCGCCGCGGTGCCGCCTCCCTCGCCGCCAGGTTCGCCGCCAAGGAGGCCTTGGCCAAGGCCCTGGGTGCCCCCGGCGGCCTGGCGTGGACCGACGCCGCGGTGGTCAGCGAGGACTCCGGCCGGCCCCGCCTCGAGGTCACCGGCACCGTCGCGGCGGCCGCCGCCGCACTCGGCGTGACACGCTGGCACGTGTCGCTCAGTCACGACGCGGGAATCGCCTCGGCTGTGGTGATCGCGGAGGGCTGACGGGGGCCCGCCGCCGACGCGTGAGGGAGAGGTCGGTCGCATGAGGAGCGCGCACGCCGTCGAGGACGTCAGGGCCGCCGAGGGCGAGCTGATGCGGAAACTGCCCGAGGGCACGCTGATGCAGCGGGCGGCGGCCGGGCTCGCCGCCACCTGCGCCGGGCTGCTCGGGCACGTGTACGGCACCCGGGTGGTGCTGCTGGTGGGCGCCGGGGACAACGGCGGTGACGCGCTGTACGCGGGCGCGCGGCTGGCCCGGCGCGGGGCCGGGGTGACGGCGGTGCTGCTGTCCCCGGACCGGACCCACGCCGGCGGCCTGCGGGCGCTGCTCGCCGCGGGCGGGCGCGCGAGCGGGGACACGGCCGCGGCCGAGCGGCTGATCGGCCGCTGCGACCTGGTGGTGGACGGGATCGTGGGCCTGGGCGGCCGGGGCGGCCTGCGCGCGGCCGCCGTCCCGCTGGCCGCCGCTGCCGCCGCCGCGGACGCCCCGACCGTCGCCGTGGACCTGCCCAGCGGCGTCGACCCGGACACCGGCGAGGTCGCGGGCGCGGCCGTGCGCGCCGACGTCACCGTCACCTTCGGCACGTACAAGCCGGGCCTGCTCATCGACCCGGGCGCGACCCACGCGGGCGCGGTGCGGCTGGTGCCCATCGGCATCGAGCCGGGCCCTCCCGCGGTCGAGGCGCTCCAGCACGCGGACGTGGCCGCGCTGCTGCCGGTGCCGGGCGCGGAGACCGACAAGTACCGGCGCGGCGTGGTGGGCGTCGCGGCGGGGTCGGCCCGGTACCCGGGGGCGGCCGTCCTCGCGGTGGCGGGGGCGCTCGCGGGAGCGGCGGGCGCCGTCCGGTACGCGGGGCACGCCGCGGACGAGGTGGTGCGGCGCTTCCCCGAGGCGCTGGTCAGCGACTCCCCGGCGGCGGCGGGCCGGGTGCAGGCGTGGGTGGCCGGGCCGGGGATCGGCGACGGGCCGCAGGCGCGGCGGGCGCTCGCGGACGTGCTGCGCTCCGAGGTGCCGGTGCTGGTGGACGCGGACGGGCTGGGGCTGCTCGCCTCCTCGGACGAGCTGCGGGCCCTCGCGGCGGAGCGCTCCGCCCCCGTGCTGATCACCCCGCACGCGGGCGAGGCCGCCCGGCTGCTGGGCACCGACCGGCGGGCCGTGGAGTCCGCCCGCCTGGACTCCGTCCGCCGCCTGGCCCGCGAGCTGGGGGTGACCGCGCTGCTGAAGGGCTCCACCACCCTGGTCGGCGACCGCGACGGCGCGGTGCGGGTCAACCCCACCGGGACCGGCTGGCTGGCCACCGCGGGCAGCGGCGACGTCCTGGCGGGCCTGGCGGGCTCCCTGCTCGCCGCGGGCTCGTCCCCCCTGGACGCCGCGTCGGCGGCGGCGTACCTGCACGGCCTGGCCGCCCGGCTCGCGGCGGACGGCACCGCCCCCGGCCACCGCGCCGTCGGCGCCCCGGTCACCGCCATGGACGTGGCCGCGCACCTCCCCGCGGCCTGGCGCGGCACCGCCGCCACCCCGCGCGCCTGACCCCCGCGCCGGGACGGCCCCGCACCCCGCCCGGCCGGCGCCGGGACCCGCGGGGAGAGCGACCTGAGAGACTGGGTGCGATATGGACACTGAGATGCGTGCCCGCGCCACGGTCGACCTGGCGGCAGTGCGGGCCAACGTCGAGGCGCTGCGCGCCCGCGCGGGCGGCGCCGCGGTCATGGCCGTGGTCAAGGCGGACGGGTACGGCCACGGCGCCGTGCCGGTCGCCCGCGCCGCCCGGCAGGCGGGCGCGGCCTGGCTGGCCACCGCCACCCCCGACGAGGCCCTGGCGCTGCGCGCCGCCGGGATCGGCGGGCCGGTCCTGTGCTGGCTGTGGACGCCGGGCGGGCCGTGGGCCGAGGCGGTGGGCGCCGGGATCGACGTCTCCGTCGGCGCCCGCTGGTCGCTGGACGAGGCCGTGGCCGCGGCCCGCGCGACCGGGGTGACCGCGCGGGTGCAGCTCAAGGCGGACACCGGTCTCGGCCGGGGCGGCTGCCAGCCCGCCGACTGGCCGGATCTGGTCGCCGCGGCCCGCGCCGCGGAGGCGGAGGGCGCGGTGCGGGTGACCGGTCTTTGGTCGCACTTCGCGTGCGCGGACGAGCCGGGCCACCCGTCGATCGCCGCGCAGTTGGCCGTGTTCCGCGAGGCGCTGTCCGCCGCCGAGGCCGCCGGGATCGACCCCGAGGTGCGGCACATCGCCAACTCCCCGGCGACGCTGACCCTGCCCGAGTCCCGCTTCGACCTGGTCCGGCCCGGCCTGGCCGTCTACGGCCTGTCCCCGGTGCCGCAGGTCGGCGGCCCCGCCGACTTCGGGCTCCGCCCCGCGATGACGTTCAGCGCGCGCCTGGCGGGCGTCAAGCGCGTCCCGGCCGGGCACGGCGTCTCCTACGGCCACGCCTACACCACCCCGGGCGGGACCACGCTGGCCCTGGTGCCCGCGGGGTACGCCGACGGGGTGCCGCGGCACGCCTCCGGCGGCGGCCCCGTGCTGGTCGCGGGCAAGCTGCGCACCATCGCCGGGCGGGTGGCCATGGACCAGTTCGTGGTGGACCTGGGCGGGGACCCGGCGGCGCCGGGCGACGAGGCCGTGCTGTTCGGGCCCGGCGACGACGGCGAGCCCACGGCCGAGGACTGGGCGCGGGCCTGCGGCACCATCGTGTACGAGATCGTCACCCGGGTCGGCGCCCGGGTGCCGCGCGTCCACGTGGGGGAGCTGCCCGTGAGCGGCGATGGGTGAGGACACGGCCGCCGTCGCCGCGGCCGCGGGCGAGGCCCTCGCCGAGGCGGCGCGGGGCCGCTGGGCCAAGGCGGGCAAGCAGGCAGGGCTGCTCGGCGTCGCGGTCGGCGTGCTCGCGGCGGGCGCCGCGGCCGGGGTGGCGGCGGAGCGGCTGACCGTCGGCCGCGCGATACGCCGCAGGGCCCGGCTCGCCCTGGACGCGGCCGGGCCCTACGGCTCGCTGCGCGGCACGCCCGGCACCGCCGTCGCCGAGGACGGCACCGAGCTGTACTACGAGACCGACCCCGTCGCCCCGGAACCGGCGCCGGAACCGGCCCCCGACCAGGATCGCGGCGAGGACGCGGCCGAGGCTTCCGACCCGGCCGCGCGGCCCGCCCGCCGCGCCCCCTCCGGCGCCGCGCCCGGCCTGACCGTCGTCTTCTGCCACGGCTACGCCCTGAACCAGGACGCCTTCCACTTCCAGCGCGCGGCGCTGCGCGGCCTGGTCCGCGCCGTGTACTGGGACCAGCGCAGCCACGGCCGCTCCGCGCGCGGCGCCGCCCAGCTCGACGGGGAGCCGGTCACCATCGACCGGCTCGGCCGGGACCTGAAGGCGGTGCTCGACGCCGCCGTGCCGGAGGGTCCGGTGGTGCTGGTGGGGCACTCGATGGGCGGGATGACGGTGATGGCGTTCGCCGACCAGTACCCGCGGACGGTGCGCGAGCGGGTGGCCGGGGTGGCGTTCGTCGGCACCACCGCGGGCGACATCGGCGCGGTCACCTTCGGCCTGCCCGCGTTCGGGGCGAAGGCGGTGCACCGGGTGGCGCCGGGGCTGCTGCGGGCGCTCGGCCGCCAGGCCGACCTGGCGGAGCGGGGCCGCCGCGCCGCCGCCGACCTGCTGGCCTCCCTGGTCAAGCGGTACTCCTTCGGCGGCGACGAGGTGGACCCGGCCGTGGTGCGCTTCGCCGAGCGCATGATCGAGTCCACCCCGATCGACGTCGTCGCCGAGTTCTACCCGGCGTTCGCCGCCCACGAGAAGAGCGAGGCCCTGGCCCACCTCGACGGTCTGCCCGCCCTGGTGGTCGCCGGGGACAAGGACCTGATCACGCCGTGCGACCACAGCGCCGCCATCGCCTCCCGGCTGCCCGGCGCGGAGCTGGTCGTGCTGCCGGACGCCGCGCACCTCGCCGTGCTGGAGTACCCCGAGACGGTGAACGCGCTGCTGGCCGCGCTGCTGGTGCGGGCCGCCGCGGAGGCGGGCGTGCCGCTGCCCGACGAGGTGCGCACGCTCGCTCGGGGGGCGGAGGGCATCCAGGCCGCGCCCACCGGGTAGCCCGCGCGCCCCTTCCGCGCGGGGGACGGCCGCCCGGAACCGCGTAGCATCCGCTGGCATGGAGCGACCACTGCCTGGACCACTGCCCGAGCAGGCCGTAAGGGACGCCGCGCCGCGGGTGTCGGCGCGGGTCACGGTGCCGTCCGCGGACCGGATGCGCGAGCTCGGCCGGGCCCTGGCGGGCGTGCTCCGCGCCGGCGACCTGGTGCTGCTGACCGGGGAGCTCGGCGCGGGCAAGACCACGCTCGCCCGGGGGCTCGGCGAGGGACTCGGGGTGCGCGGCGCCGTCACCTCGCCGACGTTCGTCATCGCCCGCGTCCACCCCTCAGAGACCGGCGGGCCGCCGCTGGTGCACGTGGACGCCTACCGGCTCGGCGGGGGCCTGGAGGAGATGGAGGACCTGGACCTGGACGTGTCGCTGCCGGAGTCGGTGGTGGTCGTCGAGTGGGGCGAGGGCAAGGTCGAGGAGCTGTCCGAGGACCGCCTCCAGGTCGTCATCGAGCGCGCCGTCGGCGGCGAGGGGCCCGCCGAGGGCGAGGACGACGTGCGCCGGGTCACCGTGACCGGTGTGGGCGCGCGCTGGGCGGGCACGGACATCCGGGGACTGCTGGCCCGCTGACGCGGCGGCCCGTCGCCCGTCCGGGTGAGGGGGCGCGCGGCGGGGCCGGCGGGCGGGGCCTCCCGGCCGTCTTTCCCGACAGCGTGTCGGCACGATATTGCGCCGGGCGCCCCGCACGTGGTCACATGGACGTGGTTAGGGATGCCTAACCGGACCCTGTCAGGAGGCGAGATGCCCGCCCAGAGCACCCCGGACGCGTCCCGCGCCCAGCCGGCGCACCCGCGGACGGGACCGGAGCCGGCCGTGTCGATGCGCGCCCTGCTCGCCGCGGCCGCCGCGGCCAGCGCGGTCTCCACCCCGCCGCCCGCCCCCGCCGACGAGCCCGCTGCCGAGCCCGCCGGCGAGTCCGAGCCCGTCGGCCGGGCCCCGCGGACCGAGTCGCGCGACGCCGCGTGAGACACCGCCCGCCCGGGAGCGTCCCGGGCGCGCGCGGGTGAGCGCGGCCCGCCCGCCCCCGCTACCCGACCACCACCACACTCCTCCCGATCGCCGCGAACTCCCACATCGCCCGGCCGTCCTCCCGGGTCTGCCGGATCCCGCCCGTCTCCACCGGAGGCGGCGCCGTGGAGCCGTTCAGCGCCGCGCTGAACCCGATCACCGTCGCGCCCAGGCTCGCGAACCGCACCACGTGCTCCACCGGCACCCCGTCCGAGCCGGTGCCGCGCGCCGAGCGGGACACCACCTCGTAGGTCCCCGGCACGGGGTCCACCCCGCACGGCACCACCGGGTGGGTCCGCAGCACCCTCCCGCCCTCCCCCACCAGCCACACCCGCCGCTCCCCGGGCGCGTACACCACCCGCTTGCCCGTCCCCGAGTCCTCGGGGACCGGCGGCCCGGCCCGTCCCCCCGCCATGGCGTCCGCCTCCGCGCCGAGCGCAGCCGAGCCCACCCCGGCCTCCCGCCCGCCGGCCGCCTGGTACGCCAGGACGGCCACCACGGCCAGCACCGCCCCGGTGAGCGCGGCGACGAACCCCGCGCAACGAGCCCCGGTCACGGCAGCTCCTCTCCCTCGTTCGAGGGAACCCGCCGACGGGCCGCCCACCGGCCGCTGCCGGCGCGCCGCCCACCGGCCGTTCCCGATGGCCTCGCCGATGGACGCCCAGCGGCCCGAAAAGGCAATTTCGGGGCTTTCGTCCGTTCCTTATCGTGCCAGTCCCCCTCCCTCCGGCCCGTTAGGGTTGTGGGCGTGCTGCTCCTCGCTTTCGACACCGCCACCCCCGCCGTCACCGCGGCCGTGCACGACGGGGAACGGGTGCTCGGTGAATCGACCGCCGTGGACGCGCGCCGCCACGGCGAGCTGCTGCTGCCCGCGGTGACCCGCGCCCTGCGGGCGGCCGGGGCCCGGCTCGACCAGGTCACGGACATCGCCGTGGGCGTGGGCCCCGGCCCCTACACCGGCCTGCGCGTGGGCCTGGTCACCGCCGCCGCCCTGGGCGACGCCCTCGGCACGGCCGTCCACGGCGTGTGCACCCTGGACGGCATCGCGCACGCCGCGGCGCCGGGCGAGCCGTTCGCCGTCGCGACCGACGCCCGCAGGAAAGAGGTCTACTGGGCGCGCTACGACGCCGACGGCACCCGCCTGGAGGGGCCCTGGGTCGACCGCCCCGCCGACCTCGCCGAGCGACTGGCCGGACTGCCCGTCCTCGGCGCGGGCGCCGCGCTGTACCCGGAGGCGTTCCCGCGCGCCGCGGGCCCGGAGCACGTCTCCGCGGCCGCGCTCGCCGACCTCGCCGCCGCCCGGATCCGCGCGGGCGCGGACCTGCTCCCGCCCCGGCCGCTGTACCTGCGCCGCCCCGACGCCCGGGTCCCGGCGGGCTACAAGGCGGTCCTGCCGACGTGACCGCCGTCCTTCGCCCGATGCGGTGGTGGGACATCGCGCCGGTCCTGGAGCTCGAGCGCGACCTGTTCCCCGACGACGCCTGGTCGGCGGGCATGTTCTGGTCCGACCTCGCCGAGACCCGGCACCCGCGCGCCACCCGCCACTACGTGGTGGCCGAGGAGACCGGGCGGGCCGGGGAAGGAAGCCGGATCGTCGGGTACGCGGGCCTGAAGGCCGTCGGCGGCGAGGGGGACGTGCAGACCATCGCCGTCGCCCGCGACCACTGGGGCACCGGGCTCGGCGCCCGACTGCTCACCGACCTGCTGCGGCAGGCCACCGCCTTCGAGTGCGCCGACATCATGCTGGAGGTGCGGGTGGACAACGACCGCGCCCAGCGCCTGTACGAGCGCTTCGGCTTCGAGCCCGTCGGCATCCGCCGCGGCTACTACCAGGGCGGCACCGTCGACGCCCTGGTCATGCGCCTCGCCGACCCCGCGGGCCGCGCGCTCCCCGCCGCGGCCGCCACCACGGAGACCAACGGAACCCCATGACAGACGAGCCCCTGGTCCTCGGAATCGAGACCTCCTGCGACGAGACCGGAGTCGGCGTCGTACGCGGCCGCACCCTGCTCGCCGACGCCGTCGCCTCCAGCGTGGACGAGCACGCCCGCTACGGCGGCGTCGTCCCCGAGGTCGCCAGCCGCGCCCACCTGGAGGCCATGGTGCCCACGGTGCGGCGGGCGCTGGCCGAGGCCGGGGTCAAGCCCTCCGACCTCGACGGCGTCGCGGTCACCGCGGGCCCCGGCCTGGCGGGCGCGCTGCTGGTCGGCGTCGCCGCCGCCAAGGCGTACGCCTACGCCCTCGGCAAGCCGCTGTACGGCGTCAACCACCTGGCCTCGCACATCTGCGTGGACCAACTGGAGCACGGCGCGCTGCCCGAGCCGGTGATGGCGCTGCTGGTCTCCGGCGGGCACTCCTCGCTGCTGCTCGCGCCCGACATCACCAGCGACGTGCGCCCGCTCGGCGCCACCATCGACGACGCGGCGGGCGAGGCGTTCGACAAGGTGGCGCGGGTGCTGGGCCTCGGCTTCCCCGGCGGCCCGGCCGTCGACCGGCGCGCCAGGGAGGGCGACCCGGCCGCGATCGCCTTCCCCCGGGGCCTGACCGGGCCGCGCGACCCCGTCTACGACTTCTCCTTCTCCGGCCTGAAGACCGCGGTCGCCCGCTGGGTGGAGACCAGGCGGCGGGCCGGACAGGACGTGCCGGTCGCCGACGTCGCCGCGTCCTTCCAGGAGGCCGTGGCCGACGTGCTCACCCGCAAGGCGGTGCGCGCCTGCAAGGACAACGGCGTGGACCACCTGATGATCGGCGGCGGCGTCGCGGCGAACTCCCGGTTGCGGGCCATGGCGCAGGAGCGGTGCGAGGCGGCGGGCATCAGGCTGCGGGTGCCGCGCCCGAAGCTGTGCACGGACAACGGCGCGATGGTGGCGGCGCTCGGCGCGGAGATGGTGGCGCGGGGCCGCGCCCCCTCGGCGCTCGACCTGCCCGCGGACTCCTCCCTGCCGGTCACGGAGATCTCCGTGCCGGGCCAGGACCACGGCCACGACCACGACCACGCGCACGAGGTGAGCGGGGAGAACCTGTACCCATGACGCTCGCCGTGATGTGGGAGGCCCGCGCCGCGGAGGGCCGGGGCGAGGCGCTGCTGGCGTGGGTGCGGGCGCAGGAACCGCCCGCCCGGCCGCTGCGCCGCGAGGTGTTCCGCGCGCCCGGGGACCGGGTCCTGGTCATCACCTGGTGGGACGTCCCCCTGGACGCCGAGGTGGACGAGCTCCCCGCCCCGCCCCCCGACCTGCTGGCCCGCCCGGTCCACCGCTGGCGCTTCGAACGGGTGGAGGACGAGCCGGCGGAGGGCTAGCCAGGGCCTGTCGACGGCTGCTCGGACCCGGGCGTGCCGGCCGGGTGCCCCAGCAGCATGGCGGGCGCCCCGGCCACCCGGGTCAGGAACACCACGCAGGAGCCGGGGCCGGCCAGGCGCAGCCTGCGCCGCAGCTCCTCCGGCTCCACCGCGGAGCCCCGCTTCTTGATCACCGCCGTGCCCACGCCGCGCTCCCGCAGCAGCGCGCGCAGCCGCTTGACGTGGAACGGCAGCACGTCGGTGAGCTCGTACGCGGTGGCGTACGGGGTCGGGCGCAGCGCGTCCGCGGTGATGTACGCGATCGTCGCGTCGAGCAGCCCGCCGTCCACCTCCCGCGCCACCTCCGCCACCAGGTGCGCGCGGATCACCGCGCCGTCCGGCTCGTACAGGTAGCGCCCCGCGGGCCGCACCGGCGGGTCGGGCAGCCCGCCGCCGGACAGCGACGCCCCCCGCGGCAGCAGCGTCGCCCGCCGCCCGGGGCCGCCGCCGAACCACAGCGCGGCCTCCTTCACCTCGCCCCGGTCCGAGACCCACTCGGCCTCCGCGTCGTCCGGCACCGCCTCGTGCGGGATGCCGGGCGCGACCTTCAGCGCCGCCCTGGGCGCCCGCCGCGCCGCCGCGACCGCCCAGGACAGCGGGGGCGAGTACGCCTCGGGGTCGAAGATCCGCCCCCGGCCGCCGCGCCGGGCCGGGTCGACGAACACCGCGTCGAACCCGGCCAGGTCCACCTCGGTGACATCGGCGCAGCGCACCTCGACGCGGTCGGCCACACCCAGCGCCGCCGCGTTGGCCGCCGCCACCGCGCAGGTCAGCGGGGAGCGGTCCACCGCGAGCACCTCCAGGCCCGCGCGGGCCAGGGCCACCGCGTCGCCGCCGATCCCGCCGCACAGGTCCGCAATCCGCCGCACCCCGAGCCGGGCGAACCGCTCCGCGCGGTGGGCGGCGACCGCGGCCCTGGTGGCCTGCTCGACGCCGTCCGGGGTGAAGAACATCCGCGCCGCGTCGTCGCCGAACTTGGCCGCCGCCCGCTGCCGCAGCCGGGCCTGGGTCAGCGCGGCGGACACCAGCTCCGCCGGGTGGCCGCGGCGCAGCCGGGTGGCCACGGCGAGCTCCTGGGCGGGGTCGTAGTCGCGCAGCTCGTCCAGCAGCAGCCGGCCCTCGTCGTGCAGCAGCGCGGAGAAGGTCTGGGGATCCACTGCGCCATTGTGCCGAAGCGCGCGGCGCGGTCCGCGAGCCGCCGGGGAGCGGGCGGCGGGCGCTGGCAGCATGCGACGTCATGGGGATGATCGGACAAAAGGGAAAGCGTGCCTGGGGTGTCTCGCGGCGGAGCCTGGCCGTCTCCCTGGCCGCCGTCCTGGCCACCGCGTGCGCCTCCACCCAGTTCACCGGGCCCGGCGCGCCCGCCGGCCCCGGCGGGCCGCCCCGGCCGTTCCCCGCCGCGCAGGGCCCCGCCGCGGAGGGTTCCGCCGCGGGGCGGCCCGCGCCGCAGGGCCCGCTGTCGCTGTCCGCGCACGTCCGGCGCCTGGCCGCGTTCCAGCGCTGGGGCCTGGCCCAGCCGACCCGCCTGCCCCCGCGCCCGCCGGCGGTCAAGCCCGAGCTGGTGTCCGCCGCCACCAAGGCGGGGCCCGGACTGCCGCCCGTCATCCACCGGATCCCCACCGACGAGCGCGTCGTCTTCCTGACCATCGACGACGGCGCCGAGAAGGACCCCAGGTTCCTGCGCCTGCTGGACGACCTGGACGTGCCGGTCACCGCCTTCCTCACCGACTACGTCTCCCGCGACGACTACGGCTACTTCCGGCGACTGCGGAGCCTGGGCGGGGGCATCCACAACCACACCGTCAACCACCGCAACCTGCCGGCGCTGTCCTACGCGGGCCAGCACGGCGAGATCTGCGGGCAGCAGCGCAACCTGGAGCGCGAGTTCGGCGCCGCGCCGCGGCTGTTCCGCCCGCCGTACGGCAACTACGACCGCGCCACGCTGCGGGCCGCCGGGGACTGCGGCATCGACGTGGTGGTGCTGTGGAGCCTGGAGGCGTGGGCGGACCGGATCGACTACCAGGCGGCGGACCGGCGACTGCGCCCCGGCGACATCATCCTCAGCCACTTCCGCGGGCCGCGGGAGTGGAACGGCACCATGAACGACATGACCCGCCAGGTCCTGCGCGCCGCCGCCCGCCAGGGCTTCGCCGTGGCCCGGCTCGAGGACTACCTGTGAGGCCCGCCGGTGACGACCGCGTGCGCACCTGCCGGCGGGGGCGCCCGCGCGAACGTCGTCTCGAACGTGAGTGTGAACCGGCGGGAATCGCCGACCGAATGTGCGCCCCACTCGAGGCTCGCCGGAAAGCCGCTGGGCACAGCCTCGCGCCCGCCGCGGTTTCCACGATGATCGGCGGCGCGTTGGCACTCTAGTTGACTGAGTGCTAACGACCGTCCTAATGTCGGCGTTGGCACTCTCACCCCGAGGGTGCCAACCGCGACGGGCAGGTCCGGCACCCGCGACGACGGGCCTACCAGGTCGCCACCACAGACACACTCCCGTGAGATCTCCGAAGGGGGAGGTCGGATCGTGACGACCGCCAGCACCAAGGTTGCCATCAAGCCGCTCGAGGACCGCATCGTGGTCCAGCCGCTCGAGGCCGAGCAGACCACGGCCTCCGGCCTGGTCATCCCGGACACCGCGAAGGAGAAGCCCCAGGAGGGCCGCGTCCTCGCGATCGGCCCGGGCCGTTTCGAGGACGGCAAGCGCATCCCGCTCGACGTCAAGGAGGGCGACATCGTCCTCTACAGCAAGTACGGCGGCACCGAGGTGAAGTACAGCGGCGAGGAGTACCTCGTCCTCTCGGCGCGCGACGTCCTCGCGATCGTCGAGAAGTAAGCACCGCCGCAGCCTGCCGCACCAGCCTGCACCTCCGCCCCGGGACGCCCGAGTCAGCCTGACCGGGGAGCCCGGGGCGGAGTCGTTGCCCGGCCCCACCGCGCCCGTTAGGCCCGAGAGGACGAATTACCCAGCCATGGCCAAGATTCTGAAGTTCGACGAGGACGCCCGTCGCGCGCTCGAGCGCGGCGTCAACAAGCTCGCCGACACCGTGAAGGTGACGATCGGCCCCAAGGGCCGCAACGTCGTCATCGACAAGAAGTTCGGCGCCCCGACCATCACCAACGACGGCGTGACCATCGCCCGCGAGGTGGAGATCGAGGACAGGTACGAGAACCTGGGCGCGCAGTTGGTCAAGGAGGTGGCGACCAAGACGAACGACGTCGCGGGCGACGGCACCACCACCGCCACCGTGCTGGCCCAGGCCCTGGTCCGCGAGGGCCTGCGCAACGTGGCCGCCGGCGCCTCCCCGTCCGCGCTGAAGCGGGGCATCGACGCCGCCGTCGCGGCCGTCTCCCAGGAGCTGCTCGCCGTGGCCCGCCCGCTGGAGGGCAAGGAGGACATCGCCGCTGTCGCCGCGCTGTCCGCCCAGGACAAGCAGGTCGGCGAGCTGATCGCCGAGGCCATGGACAAGGTCGGCAAGGACGGTGTGATCACCGTCGAGGAGTCCAACACCTTCGGCCTGGAGCTGGACTTCACCGAGGGCATGTCCTTCGACAAGGGCTACCTCTCCCCGTACATGGTCACCGACCAGGAGCGGATGGAGGCCGTCCTCGACGACCCGTACATCCTGATCCACCAGGGCAAGGTCTCCTCCATCGCCGAGCTGCTCCCGCTGCTGGAGAAGGTCGTCCAGCAGGGTGGCAGCAAGCCGCTGCTGATCATCGCCGAGGACGTCGAGGGCGAGGCGCTGTCCACCCTGGTCGTCAACAAGATCCGCGGCACCTTCAACGCGGTCGCGGTGAAGGCCCCCGGCTTCGGCGACCGCCGCAAGGCCATGCTGGGTGACATCGCCACCCTCACCGGCGGCACCGTCGTCGCCGAGGAGGTCGGCCTGAAGCTCGACCAGGTCGGCCTGGAGGTGCTCGGCAGCGCCCGCCGCGTCACCGTCACCAAGGACGAGACCACCATCGTCGACGGCGCCGGCGAGAAGTCCGCGCTCGAGGGCCGGGTCGCCCAGATCAAGGCCGAGATCGCCACCACCGACTCCGACTGGGACCGCGAGAAGCTCCAGGAGCGCCTCGCCAAGCTGGCCGGCGGCGTGTGCGTGATCCGCGTCGGCGCGGCCACCGAGGTGGAGCTGAAGGAGAAGAAGCACCGCCTGGAGGACGCCATCTCCGCGACCCGCGCCGCGGTCGAGGAGGGCATCGTCTCCGGTGGCGGCTCCGCCCTGGTGCACGCCTCCAAGGTGCTCGCCGAGGGCCTGGACAAGGACGGCGACGAGGCCACCGGTGTGACGGTCGTGCGCCGCTCCCTGGTCGAGCCGCTGCGCTGGATCGCCGAGAACGCCGGCCTCGAGGGCTACGTGATCACCGCCAAGGTGGCCGAGCTCGAGCCGGGCCACGGCTTCAACGCGGCCACCGGCGAGTACGGCGACCTGGTCAAGGCCGGCGTCATCGACCCGGTCAAGGTCACCCGCTCCGCCCTGGAGAACGCCGCCTCCATCGCCTCCCTGCTGCTCACCACCGAGACCCTCGTGGTGGACAAGCCCGAGGAGGAGGCCGAGGGCGGCCACGGCCACAGCCACGGCCACTCGCACTGACGCCTCCCGGCGCACTCGGGCCCGGCCCCCGCACGGGGGCCGGGCCCGGTCGCGTCCGGCCCCTCAGGCGCGGTGGGCCCGCGCCTCCTCCTTGACGTCCTCCGGCAGCGCGTCCGCCGCGAGCAGCGAGGGCAGCAGCGCCCGCTCGGTGGTCAGCGCCCGGAACACCAGCGACATCGTCACCTCGTGCGCCGGCCGGTGCTCCACCACCACCCGGTCGCCCGCCCGGATCTCGCCCGGCTCGACCACCCGCAGATACGCCCCGGGCAGCGCCGCCTGCGTGAACCGCTTGAGCCAGCCCTGCTCGCCGATCCAGCCGCGGAACGTGCCGCAGGGGATCCGCGGCACCGCCACCTCCAGCAGCACCCGCTCCCCGACCCGCCACAGCTCGCCGACCCGGGCGCCGCTCACCTCCAGACCCGAGGTGGTCAGGTTCTCCCCGAACACGCCGTTGGGCAGCTCGCGCCCCAGCTCGCCCTCCCAGCGGTCGAGCTCCTCGCGGGCATAGGCGTACACGGCCTGGTCGGGGCCGCCGTGGTGCTGCACGTCGTACACCCGGTCCCCGGCGAGCCCCACCTCGCCGGTGCCCTTGGGGCCGGGCGCCGCCACGGCCACGGGCCCCTCGACGGGGCGCTTGTCGATGCCCGTGGTGAGGGTTTCCTTCCACGGATTGGGGCGGGGTCTGCCGACGTTCACGGAGAGAAGAAAAGCCATGGGCGAACGGTAGGCCGGACCGCCGCGCCACCGCGAACGGATTGCGGGCGGGCCGCCGGGCCCGGCGCGCGGGCCCGGCGGCGCCGGCTCAGCGGCAGCCCGCCAGGGCGTCGAGCACCCGGTCCACGTCCGCCTCGGTGGTGTACAGGTGGAACGCGAAGCGCAGATGCCCGGCGCGCGAGGACGCCCGCACCCCGGCGCGCTCCAGTAGCGGAGCGCGGTCCCCGAGCCCCGGCACGCTCACGATCGCCGAGCCCGCGCCCGGCGCCTCGTACCCCAGCTCCCGCAGCCCCGCCCGGAACCGCTCGGCCAGCGCCACGTCGTGCCGGTGCACGGCCGCCACGCCCAGCTCCTCCACCAGCCGCAGCGACGGGCCCGCCCCGACGAACGCCGTCCACACCGGCGAGGTGTCGAAGCGGCGGGCGTCCTCCGCCAGCGGGGCCAGGCCGTAGCAGTCGGTCCACGGGCTGCCGGTGGCGGTCCAGCCCGCGTTGACCGGCACCACGTCCCCGGCCGCCTCGGGCCGCACGGTGAGGAACGCCGTCCCGCGCGGGCACATCAGCCACTTGTAGGCGCCGCACACCGTGTAGTCCCACTCGTCCGCGGCCACCGGGAACCAGCCCGCCGCCTGGGTGACGTCCAGCAGGGTGCGCGCCCCGTGCTCCCGCGCCGCCGCCCGGACCGCGGCCAGGTCGGCGATCCGCCCGTCCGCGGACTGCACCGCGCTGAAGGCGACCAGCGCGGTGCGCGGCCCCACCGCGTCGGCCAGGCGCTCCAGCGGCACCAGGCGCGGCACCAGGTCGCCGCGGGCCGCGAACGGCTGGGTGACGGAGGCGAACTCGCAGTCCGGCAGCACCACCTCGGCGCCGCGCGGCAGCCCCGCGGCCACCGCGGCCACCAGGGTGGAGACCACCGCCCCGAGCGCCACCCGGTCCGGCTCCGTCCCGACCAGCCGGGCGTACGCGGCGCGCGCGTCCGCCACCACCGGGTCCAGGCCGGGCAGCGAGAGCAGCCCCGCGGCCTGCGCCTCGGCGCCCTCCCGCACCGCCGCGACGGTCCTCGCCGGGAGCAGGCCGTAGGAGGCGGTGTTGAGGTGGAGCGTCTGCGGCGCGAACTCGCGGCGGACCAGGTCGGTGTCCAGCGGCGCGGTACCCGGCGCGGCCGCGGGCGGGGTCCCCGTGCGGAGCGGGGCGGGGGCGGCGAGATCCATGTGAGCTGCGGTCATGCTTCCAGCGTCGCCGCCGACGCGCTCAAAGAAAAGTCCATAAAACCTGCATCATCCCCAAGTAACTCTTATGCTTGACCCGTGATCGAAGCCCGCCACCTGAGGGTCCTGCGCGCCGTCGCCCAGACCGGTTCGTTCTCCGCCGCCGCGCGCGAGCTCGGCTGCACCCAGCCGGCCGTGAGCCAGCAGGTGCGCGCCCTGGAGAACACCGTCGGCACCCCGCTGATCGTCCGCACCGGCCGGGAGACCCGGCTCACCGAGGCGGGGCAGGCCCTCACCCGGCACGCCGCGGGCATCCTGGCCGGGCTCACCGCGGCCGAGGAGGAGGTCGCCGCGCTCGCGGGGCTGCGCGCGGGGCGGGTGCGCCTGGTGTCCTTCCCCAGCGCCAGCTCCTCGCTGGTGCCGCGGGCGGTCGCCGAGGTCCGCGCCGCCCACCCCGGCATATCGGTGTCGCTGGTGGAGGCCGAGCCGCCGGAGTCGGTGGCCATGCTCCGCGCGGGCGACTGCGAGGTGGCGCTGGCCTTCCGCTACCCGGGGGTGCCCGAGGAGCCGGGGGAGGCGGGCGCCGACTGGTCCGACCTGACCGTCCGGCCGCTGCTCACCGACCGCCTGGTGGGCCTGGTCCCGGCCGGGCACCGGCTCGCCCCCGCGGCGGACGAGGGGCGCGACGTGGCGCTGGAGGAGCTGGCCGGCGAGCACTGGATCGCGGGCTGCCCGCAGTGCCGCCGCCATCTGGTGAGCGTCTGCGAGGGCGCGGGCTTCACCCCGCGCATCGACTTCGCCACCGACGACTACCCCGCCGTGGTGGGCCTGGTCGCGGCCGGGCTCGGCGTGGCGGCCCTGCCCGAGCTGGCGCTCGAGGCGGTGCGCCTGCACGGCGTGGCCGTGCTGCCGCTGACTCCGCCGGTCCGCCGCGAGGTGGCGGCGCTGACGCTGCCCGACCTGACGAACGTCCCGGCCGTGGACGTGATGCTCGGCCGCCTCAGCCGCGCCGCCCTGTGCGCCGGCGGACGCGCCGGGGCCGGATCCGGGGCCGGGGCGCCGCGGCGGGAGGTCCGGGCGACGAGGGGCGGCTGAACGACGAGGGGCGGCCGAGCGCGGGCACCGCCGGACCGGCCGCCACCGCACCCGGCCGCCCGGGCCGCACGACCCGCACAGCCCTCACCACCACGGCCGCTCCCACGGCCGCTCCCTCCGCTAAAACGTTTCCGCAGCACCGCGCACCCACCCGCGCACCCGCACCGCGAACCGCCGCACTCCGCCGCGAACCCTTCAGCAAAAACGTTTCTTCAGAGCACCACCACTTCCCATTCACTGCCCGGACGCGCTGATCAGCCGGTGTCGGGCGCGCCCCTGGATCTCCTCGCGCTCGTCCTCCGTGAGCCCGCCCCACACTCCGTAGGGCTCACGGACCGCGAGTGCGTGCGCCGCGCACTCCGCGCGTACCGGGCACCGCATGCAGACCTCCTTGGCCGCCGCCTCGCGGGCGGTGCGCGCCGCCCCCCGCTCCCCTTCGGGATGGAAGAACAGGGCGCTGTCGACGCCGCGACACGCGGCCAGGAGCTGCCAGTCCCACAGATCTGCGTTGGGGCCGGGAAGGCGCGAGAAATCTGCCATTGCTCATCCCCTTGGGAGTGCGGTGACGTTCGGGTGCCGGGAGCCGTTGCGTCGTACTGTCCCTACTGTCCAAGTAGATGGAAATATGACTCTTTCCGCATGTACCCACGAACCCGGGCGTTAGCCCAGATTTGGGCCCAATCAGTGCAAAATGTGGCAGAAGCCCCGGAACCCGCCCACCGGAGCACCCGACGCGTGTCCTGCGCCCGGGTGTCCTCGTTGGCAGGTGGCGAGCCCGCCGAGGGCCCGCGGAACCCCCGCGGACCCGGTGCCGGGGCTCGGCCGGTGCGGTACGGCTGATCCGTAAGCGGTCAATCACGTAGAGTGTCGGCGACGGCTGCCAAACTCCGTAACTCTTTCGAGTGACCGTCGTTGAGAGTGCGGAGGCGGTCTACGGAAGCCGGGCATGAGGCAGATGCCGGACGCCGCCGACCGCATCGATGACGATTCGTACCAGCCTGGAGGCCCAACGTGACGCGGATCTGCGGAGGACGGCCATGACATCCGTCCTCGTCTGCGACGACTCCCCGCTTGCCCGAGAAGCGCTCCGCCGCGCGGTCGCGACCGTACCCGGCGTCGAGCGGGTGACGACCGCCACCAACGGCGAGGAAGTCCTCCGCCGGTGGGGCGCCGACCGCTCGGACCTGATTCTGATGGACGTCCGCATGCCCGGCCTCGGCGGCGTGGAGACGGTGCGGCGGCTGCTCTCCGCGGACCCCGGCGCGCGCATCATCATGCTCACCGTCGCCGAGGACCTCGATGGAGTCGCTCTCGCCGTGGCCGCCGGGGCCCGGGGCTATCTGCACAAGGACGCCTCCCGGGCCGAGCTGCGCGCCACCGTCACCCAGGCGCTGGCCGACCCCACCTGGCGGCTCGCCCCGCGCCGGCTGCGCTCCGCCGAGATGGGGGCGGCGCCCACGCTCACGGCGCGGGAGATCCAGGTGCTCGAGGGCATGAGCCACGGCCGCAGCAACGCCGAGATCGGCCGCGAGCTGTTCCTCTCCGAGGACACGGTCAAGACCCACGCCCGGCGGCTGTTCAAGAAGCTCGGCGCCTCCGACCGCGCGCACGCGGTGGCGCTCGGCTTCCGGTGGGGTCTGGTCCGCTAGGCCGTGTCCGTGTCACCAGGGGCCCTTCCGGCCGGTTCCGGGCCGGAAAGGGTGATCGCCGCCGCATGCCCGGCGGCGGCGATGTCCCGCCACCGGTGCCGGTTTCCGCGCCGAGGACGCATCCTTGACACATGGGCGACCTCGGGGAGCGGCAATCGGAAGGGCGCCTCGCGCCGGAGATCTCTCCAGGATGCGAGCCGGCTTCCGGTGAGCCGGCGCGGAGAGAGGGGCGAGGAGGCAGGGCGCGCGCTATGACGGGGGCACAGACGGCACCATCTCATAACGCTTCGGTGCACAGTCACGGGCGCGGTGCCGCGGATCGGTCGGCGGCGAGGCACCATGGACCGATGCGCGACGACGAGAACCCGGCCGCGGCCATCGGTGCACTCGTGCGTCGTGCGGTCGCGGGCGATCCTCAGGCCACGCACGACCTCTTGGCGCACGTGCACCCGCTGGCGCTGCGCTACTGCCGCACCCGCCTGGCCAGACTGCCCGGTGACGCGCGTCACTTCGTGGACGACCTGGCGCAGGAGGTGTGTCTGGCCGTGCTGTGCGCGCTGCCGCGCTACCGCGACCAGGGCCGCCCGTTCGAGGCGTTCGTCTTCGCCATCGCCTCGCACAAGGTGGCCGACCTCCAGCGCTCCGCGATGCGCGGCCCCGGCAGCACCGCGGTGCCCGCCGACGACCTGCCGGAGAAGCCCGACGAGGCCCTCGGCCCCGAGGAGCGGGCCCTGCTCAGCAGCGACGCGGCCTGGGCCAAGGAACTGCTGGCCTGCCTGCCGGAGAACCAGCGGGAGCTGATCGTGCTGCGGGTCGCCGTCGGCCTCACCGCCGAGGAGACCGGCCAGGTGCTCGGCATGTCGCCGGGCGCGGTCCGGGTCGCCCAGCACCGGGCGCTCAGCCGGCTGCGGGCCCTGGCGGAGGAGACCGACGCCGCGCAGAACCTGAGTGCCTGACGGGCGCCGGCCGCGCCCGGCGGCCCGTACCCCGTCCCGCCCCCCAGTAGCATGGAAGCTCGGGCCGGGCAAGAGCGCAGGGAAGGTGCCATGACTGTCAACGCCGACGGCGTACCGGAGAAGTTCGCCATGCTGGGGCTCACCTACGACGACGTGCTGCTGCTGCCCGGCGCGTCCGAGGTGGTGCCCAACGAGGTGGACACCGCCTCCCGCGTCACCCGGAACATCAAGGTGCACATCCCGCTGCTGTCCTCCGCCATGGACACGGTGACCGAGAGCCGCATGGCCATCGCCATGGCCCGCCAGGGCGGCGCGGGCGTGCTGCACCGGAACCTGCCGGCGGACGCGCAGGCCGAGGAGGTGGACCGGGTCAAGCGGTCCGAGGCCGGGATGGTCATCAACCCGATCACCATCGGCCCGGACGCCACCCTCGCCGACGCGGACCGCCTGTGCGGGCAGTACCGGATCAGCGGTGTGCCGGTCACCGACGACTCCGGGCGGCTGCTCGGCATCGTCACCAACCGCGACATGGCCTTCGAGACCGACCGGCGGCGCCGGGTGCGCGAGGTCATGACGCCGATGCCGCTGGTCACCGGCACGGTCGGGATCTCCGGCGGCGACGCGATGGACCTGCTGCGCAAGCACAAGATCGAGAAGCTGCCGCTGGTGGACGCCGAGGGCAGGCTGCGCGGCCTGATCACCGTCAAGGACTTCGTCAAGACCGAGCAGTACCCCAACGCCACCAAGGACTCCGACGGGCGCCTGGTGGTCGGCGCCGCCGTCGGCGTGGGCGACGAGGCGTACACCCGGGCCGGCGCCCTGGTCGACGCGGGCGTGGACTTCCTGGTCGTGGACAGCGCCCACGGCCACCACCGGGGCATCCCGGAGATGATCAGCAAGCTGAAGGCCAACTTCAAGCTGGACGTCATCGGCGGCAACGTGGCCACCCGCGCCGGCGCGCAGGCGCTGATCGACGCGGGCGCCGACGGCATCAAGGTCGGTGTCGGCCCCGGCTCGATCTGCACCACCCGCGTGGTGGCGGGCGTCGGCGTCCCCCAGGTCACCGCCATCTACGAGGCGTCGCTCGCCGCGGGCCCGGCCGGGGTGCCGGTGATCGGCGACGGCGGCCTCCAGTACTCCGGCGACATCGCCAAGGCCATCGCGGCGGGCGCCGACACGGTGATGGTCGGCAGCCTGCTCGCCGGCTGCGAGGAGAGCCCCGGCGACCTGATCTTCGTCAACGGCAAGCAGTTCAAGTCCTACCGGGGCATGGGCTCGCTCGGCGCGATGCAGTCGCGCGGGCAGGGCAAGTCCTACTCCAAGGACCGCTACTTCCAGGACGACGTGCTCTCCGAGGACAAGCTGGTCCCCGAGGGCATCGAGGGCCAGGTGCCCTACCGCGGTCCGCTGGCGTCGGTGGCCCACCAGTTGATCGGCGGGCTGCGCGCGTCCATGGGTTATGTGGGCGCGGCGAGCGTGCCGGAGCTGAAGGAGAGGGGCCGCTTCGTCCGCATCACCGCGGCCGGCCTGAAGGAGAGCCACCCGCACGACATCCACATGACGGTCGAGGCCCCGAACTACCACGGCCGCTGACGCCCACCCTCCCGCCCGTCTCCCCGCCCACCACCCCAGTGGCTCGTCTGCCCCGGGTCGGTGGGCGGGTTCGGGGTCGGTCCGTGAGTGTTCGGCCTGTGCCGGGGCCGGCGGGCGCGGGGTGGGGCCACGGGGAGTTGCCCCGACGGGTCCGTCCGCTCAGGGCGGGCCCGTCAGGCGTCACGGGGGCCCGGGGGCGGGCTCTCGGCGGGGGTCCAAGGGGTCCCGTCCGCACCCCCGCCCCACACCCCACCTCCCCCTCCCCCCGCCGAATGAGACACTGGGCGGTGGACGGCGCGCAGGGGCGGGGCAAGGCAGACGTACACAGGAAAGGGCCACCACGTTGACCGAGATCGAGATCGGCCGGGGCAAGCGCGGACGCAGGGCGTACGCGTTCGACGACATCGCCGTCGTGCCGAGCCGGCGGACCCGTGACCCGAGGGACGTCTCCATCGCCTGGCAGATCGACGCCTACCGCTTCGAGCTGCCCTTCCTCGCCGCCCCGATGGACTCCGTCGTCTCGCCCGCGACCGCCATCGCGATCGGCCACCTCGGGGGCCTGGGCGTGCTCAACCTCGAGGGCCTGTGGACCCGCTACGACAACCCCGAGCCGCTGCTCGAGGAGATCGCGGAGCTGGAGGACGAGGCCGCGGCCACCCGCCGCCTCCAGGAGATCTACGCGGCCCCGATCCGCGAGGAGCTGATCGGCGAGCGGATCAAGCAGGTGCGCGACTCGGGCGTGGTGACCGCCGCGGCCCTGTCCCCGCAGCGCACCGCCCAGTTCTCCAAGGCGGTCGTGGACGCGGGCGTGGACATCTTCGTCATCCGCGGCACCACCGTCTCGGCCGAGCACGTCTCGGGCCGCGCCGAGCCGCTGAACCTCAAGCAGTTCATCTACGAGCTGGACGTGCCGGTGATCGTGGGCGGCTGCGCCACCTACACCGCCGCGCTGCACCTGATGCGCACCGGCGCCGCGGGCGTGCTGGTCGGCTTCGGCGGCGGCGCGGCGCACACCACGCGCAATGTGCTGGGCATCCAGGTCCCGATGGCCACCGCCGTGGCGGACGTGGCCGCGGCGCGCCGGGACTACATGGACGAGTCGGGCGGCCGGTACGTGCACGTGATCGCGGACGGCGGTGTCGGCTTCAGCGGCGACCTGCCCAAGGCGATCGCCTGCGGCGCGGACGCGGTGATGATGGGCTCGCCGCTGGCCAGGGCCACGGACGCGCCGGGCCGCGGCCGCCACTGGGGCATGGAGGCCGTGCACGAGGAGCTGCCGCGCGGCAAGCGGGTGAACCTGGGCGCGGTCGGCACCACCGAGGAGATCCTGCTCGGCCCGTCGCACACCCCGGACGGCTCGATGAACTTCTTCGGCGCGCTGCGCCGCGCCATGGCCACCACCGGCTACTCGGAGCTGAAGGAGTTCCAGCGGGTGGAGGTCACCGTGGCGCCGGTCCTGAAGATCTGAGCCCCGGCGCAGCAGCCGACCGCTCGCGGCCCCGCCGACCCCGGCGCGGGCCGCGAGCGCGTTCACAGCCGGTCCGCGGCCCCGGCCGGCGTCGCCCCCCGGGCGTCCAGCAGCCGCTGCGCCTTCACCGCGAGCCCTTGCAGGTCGTACACCCGGTGGGGTTGGAGCAGCAGGGTGAGGTCGGCCTGCGCGGCGGCCTCGTACAGGGAGTCGGCGCGCGGCACGGGCCGGTCGAGGACCCGCCACTGCTGCACGAACGGGTCGTGGAAGCTGAGCTGCGCGCCGAGTTCGAGCAGGCGGGCGGCGACGGTGCGGGCGGGGGAGTGGCGGCTGTCGGAGATGTCCGGCTTGTAGGTCACGCCGAGCAGCAGCACCCGGGCTCCGCGCACCGCCTTGCCGTCCTCGTTGAGCAGCGCGGACGCCCGGTGGACCAGGTAGCGGGGCATCCGCTCGTTGACCTCCATGGCCAGCTCCACCATGCGCAGCGGGTAGCCGATGGTGCGGCCGCGGCGCGGCAGGTAGTCGGGGTCGAGCGCGGTGCAGTAGCCGCCGACGCCGGGGCCGGGGCGGAACGCCTGGAACCCGTACGGCTTGGTCTCGGCGCACCGGATGACGTCCCACAGGTCGATGCCGAGGTCGTGGCAGAACACGGCCATCTCGTTGACCAGCGCGATGTTGACCGCCCGATAGTTGTTCTCCAGCAGCTTGACGGTCTCCGCCTCCCGGGTGCCGCGGGCGCGCACCACCCGCTCGGTGATCCGGCTGTAGAAGGCGGCGGCGGCGTCGGTGCAGGCGGGGGTGGCGCCGCCGACCACCTTGGGGGTGTTGGCGATGCCGAACGCGCGGTTGCCCGGGTCGGCGCGGGTGGGCGAGACGGCGAGGTGGAACTCCGCGCCCCGGCGCAGCCCCGAGGTCTCCAGCAGCGGGCCCAGCACATCCTCGGTGGTGCCGGGGTAGACGGTGCTCTCCAGGATCACGGTGGTGTGCGGGCGCAACTGCGCGGCGAGGGTCCTGGCGGCGGTGGTGACGGCGGTGAGGTCGGGGACGCGCTGCTCGGTGAGGGGGGTGGGTTCGCAGATGACGGCGACCCTGGCCTGGCCGAGTACGGCGGTGTCGCTGGTGGCGCGGAATCCGGCGGCGAGCATGCGCCGGACGTCGGCGGCGGTGAGGTCGTCCACGGGGGAGCGGCCCGAGTTCAGGCCCGCGACGGTGCGCTCGTCGCGGTCGTAGCCGATGACGTCCATACCGGCGGCGACGGCGGCCTGGGCGAGGGGGAGCCCGGCGAATCCGAGACCGATCACGACGAGGTCTGCGGCCATGGGGCGCGTCCTTCCTGCGCAATATATAACGGATTGATAGAATAAGGAGCATTACCATCAATATTCAGTATTGAGTGCATTTCCGGGCAAAGTGTTCGCAGCGGTCGGCGCTCCCCCGAGCGGACCGGCCACCGTGCGCGCCCGCGGCCGGGCGCGCGCACCGGCGGAAGTCGTCACCTGCGCGCCAGTTCGAGGCACTATCGAAAAGACCGCGAGTTGACGGGAGGCCGAGTTGAGGACCGCGAATCTCGGACCGGCGGAGCGCTCGGCGGCGCTCGCCCGGATGGCTGAGCAGGAACTGGACGTGCTCGTCGTCGGCGGCGGCGTGGTCGGCGCGGGCATCGCGCTCGACGCCGTCACCCGGGGCCTGACCACCGGCCTGGTGGAGGCCCGCGACTGGGCGTCCGGCACCTCCAGCAGATCGAGCAAGCTCGTCCACGGGGGCCTGCGCTATCTGGAGATGCTCGACTTCGGCCTGGTCAGGGAGGCGCTGAGGGAGCGCGGGCTGCTCCTCCAGCGGCTCGCCCCGCACCTGGTCAAGCCGGTGCCGTTCCTGTACCCGCTGGCGCACCGCGGGTGGGAGCGCTTTTACGTCGGTGCCGGCGTGGCCATGTACGACACGATGGGCCTGTCCTCGGGCCACAGCCGCGGCCTGCCCCGCCACCGCCACCTGACCCGCTCCCACGCCCTGCGGGTGGCGCCCTGCCTGCGCAGGGACGCCCTGGTCGGCGCGGTGCAGTACTACGACGCCCAGGTGGACGACGCCCGCTTCGTCGCCACGCTGGTCAGGACGGCCGCCGCCTACGGGGCGCACGCGGCGAACCGGGCGCGCGTGGTCGGCTTCCTGCGCGAGGGCGAGCGCGTGGTGGGCGCCCGCGTGTGCGACCTGGAGCAGGGCGGGGAGTTCGAGGTGCGCGCCCGGCAGATCGTCAACGCCACCGGTGTGTGGACCGACGACACCCAGGCGCTGGTGGGCGAGCGCGGCCGGTTCCACGTCCGCGCCTCCAAGGGCATCCACCTGGTGGTGCCGCGCGACCGCGTGCACTCCTCCAGCGGGCTGATCCTGCGCACCGAGAAGAGCGTGCTGTTCGTGATCCCGTGGGGCCGGCACTGGATCATCGGCACCACCGACACGGACTGGAACCTGGACAAGGCGCACCCCGCCGCGTCCAGCGCCGACATCGACTACCTGCTGGAACACGTCAACTCGGTGCTGGCCACCCCGCTCACCCGGGACGACGTGGAGGGCGTGTACGCGGGGCTGCGCCCGCTGCTGGCCGGGGAGTCCGACGCGACCAGCAAGCTCTCCCGCGAGCACACCGTCGCCCACCCGGTGCCCGGCCTGGTGATGGTGGCGGGCGGCAAGTACACCACCTACCGGGTGATGGCCAAGGACGCGGTCGACGAGGCCGTGCACGGCCTGGACCGGCGGGTGGCGCCGTGCACCACCGAGGACGTCCCGCTGCTGGGCGCCGAGGGCTTCCGGGCGCTGTGGAACGCCAGGGCCCGGATCGCGGAGCGCGCGGGGCTGCACGTGGCCCGGGTGGAGCACCTGCTGAACCGCTACGGCTCGCTGGCCGAGGAGGTGCTGGAGCTGATCGCCCGCGACCCGGACCTGGGCCGCCCGCTGACCGGCGCCGAGGACTACCTGCGCGCCGAGGCCGTCTACGCCGCCTCCCACGAGGGCGCGCGCCACCTGGACGACGTCCTCACCCGCCGCACCCGCATCTCCATCGAGACCTTCGACCGGGGCACCCGCTGCGTCCGCGAGGTGGCCGGCCTGGTGGCGCCCGTGCTCGGCTGGGACGCCGCGCAGGTCGAACGGGAGGTCGAGCACTACGAGAAGCGGGTGGAGGCGGAGCGGGAGTCGCAGCGGCAGCCGGACGACCGCACGGCCGACGCCGCCCGGCTCGGCGCCCCGGATATCGTTCCCCTCTGAGAGTTCCCTCGCGGATCCAGCCGGGGGAGGAAGGCGAGCGAGGTGTCCGAGCAGGGACGGATGGTGGCGGGCCGGTACCTGCTCCTGGAGCGGATCGGCCGGGGCGGCATGGGCACCGTGTGGCGGGCCGAGGACCAGCTCCTCGGCCGCCAGGTCGCCGTGAAGAAACTCCATGTGCCGCACCAGGCGTCCGAGGACGAGCGCGCCACGCTGTACGAGCGCACCCGCCGCGAGGCCCGCAGCGCCGCCCGGATCGCCCACCCGAACGTCGTGGTGGTGCACGACGTGGTCGAGGACGAGGGCCTGCCCTGCGTCGTCATGGAGTACGTCCCCTCCCGCACGCTCGGCGAGGTGATCAAGAAGGACGGCCCGCTGGTCGAGCGCGAGGCGCTGCGGGTGGGCCGGGGCATGCTCGCCGCGCTGCGGGCCGCCCACGCCGCCGGGGTGCTGCACCGCGACGTCAAGCCCGCCAACGTCCTGCTCGAGGGCGAGCCGGGGCCCGACGGCGACCCGGAGGACCGGGCCGCCTATCCCGGCCGCCCCGGCAGGCGGGTGGTGCTCACCGACTTCGGCATCGCCTTCGTCCCCGGCACCTCCACCCTGACCCGCACCGGCGAGCTGGTCGGCTCCTTCGACTACCTCGCGCCCGAGCGGATCCGCGGCGGCAGCCCGGGGCCCGCCTCCGACCTGTGGTCGCTGGGCGCCAGCCTGTACCAGGCGCTGGAGGGCCGCCCCCCGTTCCACCGCCCCACCCCGATCGAGACCGCCTACGCGATAGCCGCCGAGCCGTACGAGCCGCCGCTGCGGGCGGGCGCGCTCACCCCCGTCATCGAGGGCCTGCTGGTGAAGGACCCCGCGCGCAGGATGACGGCGGAGCAGGCCGAGCGGCTGCTGACGGGCTCGGTGGACACCGTCCTCGTCGGCGGGGTCCCGGGCCGCGCCGGCGCCGAGGACGTCACCGAGGTCACCCCCCGCCCGCCCGCGCAGGCCCGTGCCGACGAACCCCCCACCCACCACGCCCCGCCGCCCCCCACCCCGCCGCCCGCCCCCGCCCGCGCCGGTGGCCCGCGCCGCCGCCGAGGGCGCGGGC
>NZ_BAAGTD010000067.1:0-33110 GCF_054782095.1 Streptomyces capparidis
GGCGCGGGGCCCTGGGCAGCGCCTGCGCCTGCTCGGCGGACGCGGCGGCCGGGGCCTGGAACTCGGCCGGTGCCGGCGCCGGGGGCCTCGGGGGCTGCGCGGCGGGGGCGGGCCGGGCCGGCGCGGGGCGCGGGCCCGGACGCGGACCCGCGGGGCGCGGACCCGGAGCCGGGGCCGCGGGGGTGCCGCCGCCCTGGGCCGCGGGCCTGGGGGCCGCGGGGCGGGGGGCGGGGGCGCCCGGCTTGGGGGCCGGGGCCGCGGGACGGGCCGCACCGCCTGGGGCGGGGGCGGCCGGCGCGGACGGCCTGGCGGGGGCCGCCTTGCGCGGGGCAGGCTTGCCGGAGGAACGGCCACCGCCGCCGTTCCCCTGCTGGAATGCGTCTGTCAGTTTGCGTACAACAGGCGCCTCGATCGTCGAGGACGCCGAACGGACGAACTCACCAAGTTCCTGGAGCTTGGCCATGACGACCTTGCTCTCGACTCCGAACTCCTTGGCGAGCTCGTATACCCGGACCTTTGCCACGTCGCTCCTTCTGGTCCGGGGTTGGTCGTCCGCCGGACCGTCGCTACTTCACGGGCGTACTCATCGCGTACTCATCGAGTGCTCATCGCAATCTCGACCTACTTCCGACTCGCGAGGTACCTGGTGACCACACGTGTCAACGTGCGGTCCCTTGCTGTTCTTCCGTCCCGCTCTCGTCCGGGAGCGGGAGGCCGCGCCGCTCGACCCACTCCTTCAGCCGCCCGATGGTGAGCGGCCCCTGGACCCGCAGGGCCCTGGGGAGTGCCCGGCGGCGGACCGCCAGGTCGAGACATGCCTCGTCGGGGTGCAGATACGCGCCCCGACCGGGCAGCGTACCGCGTGGATCGGGAACGCACTCGTCCCCGACTGCCGCGGTGCGCAGCAGATCGGCCTTGGCCGCGCGTCCCCGGCAGCCCACGCAGGTGCGCTCAGGCCGTGCACGGACCCGATCACCGCGCTCGGTGCGCGAGGGATCGGGACGTGCGGGGTCTGGGCGAGCACCGTCCGGGCAGGAGCGGGCGCGCGTCCGGCTCGACACTATTAAGTCTACCTCTCCGTGCCAATGGCGCCCCGGGGCGCCCCGGAGCGGTCGCCGGCGCCACCGCCGCGGCGGGCTCGCCGGGAGCGGGCCGCCGCGGGGGCGCTCAGGCGGACTGCTGCTCGGTGTCCGGGCGGATGTCGATGCGCCAGCCGGTGAGGCGGGCGGCGAGGCGGGCGTTCTGGCCCTCCTTGCCGATCGCCAGGGACAACTGGTAGTCGGGGACGGTCACCCGCGCCGAGCGCGCGGCGGCGTCCACGATCTCGACCTTGCTCACCCGGGCGGGTGACAGCGCGTTGGCGACCATCTCCCCCGGGTCGTCCGACCAGTCCACGATGTCGATCTTCTCGCCGCGCAGCTCGGCCATGACATTGCGCACCCGGCCGCCCATCGGGCCGATGCAGGCGCCCTTGGCGTTGAGGCCCTGCCGGGTGGAGCGCACGGCGATCTTGGTCCGGTGCCCGGCCTCGCGGGCGATCGCGGCGATCTCCACGGAGCCGTCGGCGATCTCCGGCACCTCCAGGGCGAACAGCTTCCGCACCAGGTTCGGGTGGGTGCGCGACAGGGTGATCGACGGGCCGCGCACGCCCTTGGCGACCCGCACCACATAGGTGCGGATGCGCGAGCCGTGCTCGTAGTTCTCCCCCGGCACCTGCTCCTGCGCGGGCAGGATCGCCTCGACCTTGCCGATGTCCACCAGCACGTTGCGCGGGTCCTTGCCCTGCTGCACCACGCCCGCCACGATGTCGCCCTCGCGGCCCGCGTACTCGCCGAAGGTGATCTCCTCCTCGGCGTCGCGCAGCCGCTGGAGGATGACCTGCTTGGCGGTCATCGCGGCGATCCGGCCGAAACCCGACGGCGTGTCGTCGAACTCGCGGGGCTCGCCCTCGCCGGCCTCGTCCTCGTCCTCCCGCGCCCACACCGTCACGTGGCCGGTCTTGCGGTCCAGTTCCACGCGGGCCTTGGGGCGGCTGCCCTCGGTGCGGTGGTACGCGATGAGGAGGGCCGACTCGATCGCCTCCACCAGCAGGTCGAACGAGATCTCCTTCTCCCGCACCAGCCCACGCAGAGCGCTCATGTCGATGTCCACGGCTACGCCTCCTCTTTGCTCTCGTCGTCGCTGCCCGCTGCCCCGGCCGGGCCGTCGGCCCCGTCCGTCCCGTCCTCGCCGCCCCGGGCACCGGCCGGGCGGCTGAACTCCACCTCGACCCTGGCCCTGGCGATCTCCTGGTACGGGATGCGGCGGGCGGTGGGCCGCCGCCCCTTCACCCCGGGCACCTCGACGTCCACACCCTCGTCGTCGACGGCCGTGACGCGCGCGGTGAGCTCGTCGCCGCCGGTGAGCCTGGCCCTGACCAGGCGGCCCACGGCGCGTCTGAAGTGGCGCGGCTCGGTCAGCGGGCGGTCGACGCCGGGAGAGGTGACCTCCAGGACGTACGGGGCCCCGCCCATCGCGTCGGTGTCGTCCAGGGTGCGGGAGATGCCGCGGCTCAGCTCGGCGACCAGGTCGAGGGGCACTCCGCCGTCCGCGTCCACGACGACGAGCAACTGCCGGCGCTTTCCGGCCGTGGTGACCTTGACGTCCTCGAGCTCCGCGCCCGCTTCGGACACGATCGGATCCAGCAATGCACGCAGCCTGTCGGTCTGGGTGGTGCTCATCCGGGTGACTCCTCGGCCGCGTGTGCTGTTGTCGGAAGGGCGCTGTCGCGTGCGCCAAGCCTATCGGGTCGGGGCGCCAAGTGCCGATTCCGCGCATCCGGGCAGGTAATCTCACCTGGAGGTGATCACGCCCGGAGGACGAGGACCGTGCCGACCAGGACGAAGAACCAGCCCTTCACGCCTTCTGCTTCCCGCCGGAGCGCGGTCTACGCGGGCGTGGGCACGGCCGCCGCGCTGCTGTCCGGGGCGGCGCTCACCGGCTGCTCCGCCGGCCGGGAGGAGGGCGGCGCGGCGGCGCGCGAGAGCGAGCTGCGCTCCCGCGCCGCGGGCGACACCGCCGCGCTGCTGTCCGCCTACGACGCCACGATCGGCGCCCACCCCGGCCTCGCCGGGCGGTTGCGGCCGCTGCGCGCCGACCTCGCCCGCCAGCTCGACGCGTTCGGCGGCGCCCCGCGGGCGGGCGGCTCCACCGCGCCCGCGCCCGTCCCGGCGCGCGAGGACGCCGCGAGGCGCGCCCTCGCCGACGCCGAGCAGCGGTCCGCCGACGCCCGCACCGCCGACCTGCTCGACGCCCCGCCGGAACTGGCCCGCCTGCTCGCCTCGGTGGCCGCCTCCCGGGCGGGCCACGCCCTGCTGCTCCGGAGCTGACTCCCGTGCCGAACCCCCGCCCCCCGCGCGCCGCGCGGACCTCCGCCCGCCCCGTCCAGCCGCCAGGCGCCCTGGCCGCGGCGCAGTCCGCGCTCGCCGCGGAGCACGCCGCCGTCTACGGCTACGGCGTCGTCGGGGCGCGCCTCGACGAGGGGCGGCGCACCCGGGCCCGCAGCGCCTGGGACGCGCACCGCGCGCGGCGCGACGCGCTGGAGCGCACCGTGCGCGACCTGGGCGGCCGGCCGCGCGCCGCCGCCCCCGCGTACGCGCTGCCCCGCCCCGTCCCCGACGCCGCCGCGGCGGTCGAACTGGCCGCCGAGCTGGAGGACCGGGTCGCCGCCGTGTACGCGGACCTGGTCCGGCACACCCGGGGAGAGCTGCGCCGGGACGCCGCCGCCGCCCTGCGGGAGGCCGCGGTGCGCGCCGTCGGCTGGCGCGGCCGGAGCACGGCGTTCCCCGGGCTGCCGGAGCGGCGGCCCGGCGGGGACGCGTCCGGCACCGCCACGCCGGGCACGCTCTGAGCACGCCGACCGGCCCCGCGCACGCCACGAACCGCCGAGGAGACCCCTTCCCCATGCCCGCCATCCCCCTGGACCCGCCCGAGCGCCTGCTGCGCACCATCCCCGCCTGGGAGGGCGAGGCGGGACGGGCCTGGCTCGCCTCCCTGCCCGGCCTCGCCCGGCAGTGCTGCGCACGCTGGCGGCTCACCCCCGAACGGGTGATGCAGCCGGGCGGGAACGTCAGCATGGTGGTGCTGGTGCACGGAGCCGACGGCGTGCCCGCCGCGCTCAAGCTCGGCCTGGTGACACGGGAGACCGTCCACGAACCCGACGCCCTCGCCCGCTGGGACGGACACGGCGCGGTGCGGCTGCTGGACCGCGACGCCGACGCCGGAGCGCTGCTGCTGGAACGGCTCCAGGCCGAGGTCAGCCTGCGGTCGCTGCCCGAGCCCAAGGCCATGCTGGAAGCCGCGGGCGTGGTGCGGCGGCTGTGGGTCACGCCGGGCGAGGACCACCCCTTCCGGACGGTCGCCGGGTACACCGGCTCCCTCGCGGACACGCTGCGGCGGCGCGCGGAGCAGCCCGGCGCCGCGGACGCGCGGCCCCTGGTGGACGAGGCGCTCGCGGTGCGGGAGGCGCTGGTCGCGGACGAGCCGGAGCAGGTGCTGCTGCACGGGGACTTCCACCACGGCAACGTGCTCGCGGCGGGCGGCGACGAGGCGGGCGGGCGGCTGCCGTGGCTGGCCATCGACCCCAAGCCGCTGGTGGGCGAGCGCGCCTACGACCTGGCCTGGCTGGCGCGGGACCGCCTGGACACCCTCGCCGCCTCCCCCGGGCCCCAGGCGGCGGCGCGGCGGCGGCTGCGCAGGCTCGCGGACTCCCTGGAGGTGGACCGGGAGCGGCTGCGGGGCTGGGTGCTGTTCCGGACCGTCGAGGCCGGGGTGTGGCACCTGTCGGTCGGCGACCGCCAGGACGGCGAGCTGCTGCTGGAGTTCGCGAGCTGGCTGTGACCCGCCCGCCCGTCACCCCGCCCGCCCGTCGCCCCACCCACCACCCCAAGGGTTGGCCTGGTCCGCTGACGTGTCGTCACGGGGGCGGCCGCTCCCGTGGAGGGATCAGCGGGCCCCGCGCAGCGGCAGGTGGGCGCCCATCACCACGTACAGGGTGGGGGAGCTCATGAAGCGCACCGAGTGGGCCAGGTCCACATAGCCCAGCGACAGGTACAGCTTGCGGGCGGGCACGGCGCCCTCGACCGCGGAGAGGATGCTGCGGGACTGCGCCACGCCGTCGGTAAGGCGGGTGATCAGCGTCCGGCCGATGCCGCGGCCCTGGTGGGCGGGCAGCACGTGCAGCTCGGTGACGCCGAACGCGTCGTCCAGCCACTCGTCGTTGCCGGCGCGGGCCAGATACGGCTCGATGACGGTGCTCCACCAGTGCGAGCGGTGGTTGGGCATGCCGTAGGCGAAGCCGATCATCCGTCCGTCCGGGCCGAACGCCCCGAGGGCGCGCACCCCCGGGTGGGTGGCGTGCCGCTGCACCACCTGGGTGCGGATGGCCACCTCCTCGTCGGTCAGCCCGAACGCGGCCGCCTGCACGGCCAGCGCCTCGTGCACCGATGAGGCCAGGTCGATCGGCCCGATGTTCGCGTCCATGGCGGCGCACCCTACTTCGGTCGGCGCCCCTCGGCGCTCCACTGGCGAAAAACCGTTCCCGCTCGGCGCTCCGGGCGGGTGATCGTCAAAAGAGCACACTCATGAACGCCCCGACCTCCGTGAAGCCCACCCGGCGGTAGGCGGCGCGGGCCGGGGCGTTGTAGTCGTTGACGTACAGGCTGACGACCGGCGCGATCTCGCGCAGGGCGAGGTGCATCACGGCGGCCATGCCGGTGACGGACAGGCCCTCGCCGCGCCGCTCGGGGGCCACCCACACGCCCTGGATCTGGCACGCCCGCTCGGTGACGGCGCCGATCTCCGCCTTGAACACCACCTGCCCGTCCTCGAACCGGGCGAACGCCCGCCCGGTGGTGACCAGCTCCGCGACCCGGGCCTGGTAGAGCAGGCCGCCGTCCCCGGCCATCGGGGAGACCCCGACCTCCTCGGTGAACATGGCCACGCAGGCGGGCATGAGCAGGTCGATCTCGTCGCGGCGGACCCGGCGCACCAGGGGGTCGGGGACGACGCCGGCGGGCGGGCGGGTGGCGACGAGCAGGGGCTGGTGGGGGCGCACGTCGCGGGCCGGGCCCCAGTGGGGCTCCAGATGGGACCACAGCTCGGCGGTGGGGCCCGCGGGGCCCACGATGGAGGAGCAGTTGCGGCCGCTGCGGCGGGCCCGCTCGGCGAAGGCGCGCACCGCCTCGGACGAGGCGCAGATCGGCACCAGGTTGGCGCCCGCGTAGCACAGGGACTCCAGGCGGCCCGCGGAGTACCAGCCCCACATCTCGCCGCCGAGGCGCCACGGGTCGAGGCCCGCGCCGCGGATGCGCGAGGCCACGAACGCGTTCGCCACGGGGTCGCGGTCGAGCACCCGCAGGACCGCGTCGAGGTCGCCGGGCTCGAGAACCCTGGTGGTCGTCCTGGTCAACACAGTGGGAGCCTCACCCTGCCGTCGCCTGCGGCTGCCGATCCCCGCACTGTACTGCGCCGACGGGCGGGAAGCCCAACCTCCGGCAGGGTCCGGCCACCGCCGGGCGGCGGCCGGATCCGCGGTGCCGGCTCAGCTCACCGACACGCTCGGCTCGCCGGAGGCGACGCCGTCGGCCTGCATCTGCTCGGCGATCTTCATCGCCTCCTCGATGAGGGTCTCCACGATCTTGGACTCGGGGACGGTCTTGATGACCTCGCCCTTGACGAAGATCTGGCCCTTGCCGTTCCCGGACGCCACCCCCAGGTCGGCCTCCCGCGCCTCGCCGGGGCCGTTGACCACGCAGCCCATCACGGCGACCCGCAGCGGCACCTCCATGCCCTCCAGGCCCGCCGTCACCTGGTCGGCCAGCTTGTACACGTCCACCTGCGCCCGCCCGCACGAGGGGCACGAGACGATCTCCAGGCGGCGCTGGCGCAGCCCCAGGGACTCCAGGATCTGGATGCCGACCTTGACCTCCTCCACCGGGGGGGCGGACAGCGAGACGCGGATGGTGTCGCCGATCCCCTCGGCCAGCAGGGCCCCGAAGGCCACCGCCGACTTGATCGTCCCCTGGAACGCCGGGCCCGCCTCGGTGACCCCCAGGTGCAGCGGGTAGTCGCAGCGCTCGGCCAACTGCCGGTAGGCGTTGATCATCACCACCGGGTCGTTGTGCTTCACCGAGATCTTGATGTCGGTGAACCCGTGCTCCTCGAACAGCGAGCACTCCCACAGCGCCGACTCCACCAGCGCCTCCGGGGTAGCCTTGCCGTACTTGGCCAGCAGCCGCTTGTCCAGGGAGCCGGCGTTCACCCCGATCCGGATCGGCACCCCGGCCGCGGAGGCCGCCTTGGCGATCTCCTTGACCTTGTCGTCGAACTGCCGGATGTTCCCCGGGTTCACCCGCACCGCCGCGCAGCCCGCGTCGATCGCCGCGAAGACGTACTTCGGCTGGAAGTGGATGTCGGCGATCACCGGGATCTGCGACTTGCGCGCGATCACCGGCAGCGCGTCCGCGTCGTCCTGCGAGGGGCACGCCACCCGCACGATCTGGCACCCCGACGCGGTCAGCTCCGCGATCTGCTGGAGGGTGGCGCCCACGTCGGCCGTCACCGTCGTGGTCATCGACTGCACGGACACCGGCGCGTCCCCGCCGACTGCCACGGAGCCGACCTGGATCTTGCGGCTCTTGCGGCGCTCGGCCAGCTTGAGCGGGACCGACGGCATTCCCAACGAGATGGCAGTCATCAGGTGTGCTTCCCCACGTGGTGTTTCGAACGTACGTACGTTACTCGGCGTGCACGGCTGTGTGCGGCGGGCCCCGGCGACTCGTCGTGCCCAACGGTACGACACCACAACCGGCTCGAGCACACCTGGCGCCCCGCTGAACCGGCCGGGCACCCGCATGGGCCCGGCCGGTCACCCGGCGGCGTGAGCCGTCAGTTGATCCGCACCGGATTGACCAGGTCGGCGATCAGCACCAGCAGGGTGAAGCAGACGAACACCCCGGCCACGAGGTAGGCCACGGGCATCAGCCGGGCCACGTCGAAGGGGCCGGGGTCGGGCCGTTTGAACACCCGGGCGGTGTGCCGGCGCAGCGACTCCCACAGGGCGCCCGCGATGTGCCCGCCGTCAAGTGGCAGCAGCGGGAGCATGTTGAACAGGAACAGCGACAGATTGAAACCGGCCACCAGGAACAGCATGAACGCCACCCGCTGCTCCGCGGGCACGTCCAGGTTCACCACGTCGCCGCCGACCCGGGCCGCGCCGACCACGCCCATCGGCGAGTCGGGCTGCCGCTCCTCCCCCTCGAAGGCCGCGCCCCACAGCGCGGGCACCTTGGAGGGGATCGCGAGCAGTGACTCCACGCCGTCGACGACCATGTCGCCCATGTAGTCCACCGTCTGGGACGGCGACTGCTTCACGATGCCGGAGGCCGGGGTGAAGCCGAGGAAGCCCGCCTTCTGGGTCTCGCCGCTGACGTAGTCGCCATTGCCGTCGATCTTGGCGACCTCGTTCTGCACCAGGTCGGCCTCGAGGGTGAGCTCCCGGTCGCCGCGCTCGACGCCGATGGTGGCGGGGCCGACCGTCTGCCGGATGGCCTGCTGGAGCTCGCTCCAGTCGTCGACCTGCCGGCCGTTGAACGAGACGATCCTGTCCCCGGCCTTCAGCCCGGCCAGCTCGGCCGGGGTGTCCTTGGCGCCCTTGGGGCAGGTGTCGCGGTTGGCGGTGGCGGGCACCACGCAGTCGCCGACGCTGCCGACGGTGGTGGTCTCGGTGCCGATGCCGAAGCCCATGAGCACCCCGGCGAACAGGGCGACCGCCAGGATCAGGTTCATGAACGGGCCGGCGAACATGACGATGACGCGCTTCCAGGGGGCGCGCGTGTAGAACAGCCGCTTCTCGTCGCCGGGCTGGAGCTCCTCGTAGGCGGCCGAGCGGGCGTCCTCGATCATGCCGCGCCACGGGGAGGTGGAGCGGGCGGTGATCCGCCCGTCGTCCCCCGGCGGGAACATGCCGATCATGCGGATGTAGCCGCCGAGCGGGAGCGCCTTGATGCCGTACTCGGTCTCGCCCTTGCGCCGCGACCACACGGTGGGGCCGAAACCCACCATGTACTGCGGCACGCGGATGCCGAACAGCTTGGCCGTGGACAGGTGGCCGAGCTCGTGCCAGGCGATGGAGATCAGCAGCCCGAAGAAGAAGACGACTATGCCCAGGGCCGTCATCAGTGTCGTCATACGACCGCCCCTGCCTCGCTCGTCTCGCCCGCGTGCCGCGCGGCCAGTTCCCGGGCCCTGGCGCGCGCCCACGCCTCGGCCTCCAGCACGCCCTCCAGGGTCAGCGCCCCGCCGTCGGGCGCGCCGTGCTCCTCCACGGTACGGGCCACGGTGTCCACGATGCCGTTGAAGGGCAGCCGGCCGCGCAGGAACGCCTCCACGCACTCCTCGTTTGCCGCGTTGAACACCGCGGGCGCGGTGCCGCCGAGGCGGCCGACGTGCCGGGCGAGCGCCACCGCGGGGAACGCCTCGTCGTCCAGCGGGAAGAACTCCCAGGTGTGGGCCCTGGTCCAGTCGCAGCCGGGGGCGGCGTCGGGGACCCGGTCCGGCCAGCCCATGCCCAGCGCGATGGGCATGCGCATGTCCGGCGGGCTGACCTGGGCCAGCGTCGACCCGTCCGTGAACTCCACCATCGAGTGGACGTACGACTGCGGGTGCACCACCACCTCGATCCGCTCGAACGGGATGTCGAAGAGCAGGTGCGCCTCGATCACCTCGAGCCCCTTGTTGACCAGGGTCGCCGAGTTGATCGTGACGACCGGGCCCATGTCCCACGTGGGGTGGGCCAGCGCCTGCTCCGGTGTGACCCCCGCCAGCTCCTCGCGGCTGCGGCCGCGGAACGGGCCGCCGCTCGCCGTCACCAGCAGCCGGCGCACCTCGCCGCGCCGGCCGCCGAGCAGCGCCTGGAACAGCGCCGAGTGCTCGGAGTCCACCGGCACGATCTGCCCCGGCGCGGCCAGCTCCCGCACCAGCGGGCCGCCGACGATCAGCGACTCCTTGTTGGCCAGCGCCAGCACCCGCCCGGCCCTCAGCGCCGCCAGCGTGGGCGCCAGGCCGATCGAGCCGGTGATGCCGTTGAGCACCGTGTCGCACTCCAGCGCGGCCAGCTCGGTGGACGCGTCCGGGCCGGCCAGCACCTCGGGCAGCGGCCCGGTGCCGTACCGGGCGCCCAGCGCCTCCTTCAGCGGGCCCTCGGCCGCCGCGTCGGCCACGCCCACGACCCGCACGCCGAGGCGGTGGGCCTGGTCGGCGAGCAGCTCCACCCGGCTGCCCGAAGCGGACAGGGCGACGACGCGGAAGCGCTCCGGGTTGCGGAGCACCACGTCCACCGCCTGGGTGCCGATCGAACCGGTGGAGCCCAGCACGACGATGTCCCGGCAGCCGCCCCCGGACGCGGGTGCGACTGCCGGGCGGATCAGGTGCGGATCGGCCAGTGAGGTCTGCGTCATCCCCCCATTGTGTCCTCAGGGCACCGGCGCGCGTGCCGGGGATCAGCGCACAGGGCGGTGAACGTTGCGCGCCGTGGACGGCCCGGGGGCGGCGTCGGCGATCCACGGGCCGTCGCCGGACGGGTCGCAGACGCCCTCCTCCAGCCAGGTGTACCGGCCCTCCAGCACCTCCCGGACCAGGCGGCCGTCCGCGGCGTCGGTGTTGCGCCACAGGCGGCGGAACAGCTCGTCCACGCGCAGCATCGCCTGGCGGCAGAACAGGTCCGCCAGCTCGTACGCGGCCCGGCCCGGCTCCTCCCCGCCCGCGTCACCCGGCTGGCGGCGCAGCATCTCCGCGCGGACGCACGCCGCGCTCATCGCGAACAGCTCCGCCCCGATGTCCACGATCCGGCCGAGGAACGCCTGCTTGGTCTCCATGCGGCCCTGCCACCGCGACATGCCGTAGAAGGTGCAGCGGGCCAGGCGGCGGGCGGCGCGCTCCGCGTGGCGCAGGTGCGCCGACAGGTCCGGGTACCCGGCCGGGCGGAACTCCCCGAACGCCCCCGGCAACTGCCCCGGGCCCGCGAGGAGGCCGGGCAGCCAGCGGGCGTAGAAGCCGCCGGCGCGGGCCGCCGCCCTGCCCTTGGCGCGCAGGTCCTTCTCCGGGTCGATCAGGTCGCCGGCGACCGACAGGTGGGCGTCCACCGCCTCCCGGGCGATCAGCAGGTGCATGATCTCCGTCGAGCCCTCGAAGATGCGGTTGATCCGCAGGTCCCGCAGCACCTGCTCGGCGGGCACCGCGCGCTCGCCCCGGGCGGCGAGGGAGTCGGCGGTCTCGAAGCCCCGTCCGCCGCGGATCTGCACCAGCTCGTCGGCGACCTGCCAGGCCTTCTCCGAGGCGTAGAGCTTGGCCAGCGCCGCCTCGATGCGGATGTCGTTGCGGTTCTCGTCGGCGAGCTGGCCGGCCAAGTCGAGCACCGCCTCCAGCGCGAACGCCGTGGCCGCGATGAACGCCACCTTGGTGCCGACGGCCTCGTGCCGGGCGATCGGCCTGCCCCACTGCTCACGCACCCCCGACCACTCGCGGGCCGCCTTCAGGCACCACTTGGCGGCGCCCGCGCACAGCGCCGGCAGGGACAGCCGGCCGGTGTTCAGCGTCGTCAGGGCGATCTTCAGCCCGGCGCCCTCCGGGCCGATCCGGTTCTCCGCGGGAACGCGGACCCGGTGGAAGCGGGTGACGCCGTTCTCGATGCCGCGCAGGCCCATGAAGGCGTTGCGGTGCTCCACGGTGACGCCCTCCGAGGCGGCCTCCACCACGAACGCGGTGATGCCGCCGGGGTGGCCCTCGCTCCGCGGGACCCGGGCCATGACCACCAGCAGGTCGGCGACCACGCCGTTGGTGGTCCACAGCTTCACCCCGTCCAGCACGTAGGCGGAGCCGTCCTCGGTGGGGCGGGCGGTGGTGGCCAGGCGCGCCGGGTCCGAGCCCACGTCCGGCTCGGTGAGCAGGAACGCGGAGATGTCGGTGCGGGCGCAGCGGGGCAGGAAGCGCCGCTTCTGCTCCGGCGTGCCGAACAGCTTCAGCGGCTGGGGGACGCCGATGGACTGGTGCGCGGACAGCAGCGCGCCCACGGCGGGGCTCGCGGTGCCGGCCAGGGCGAGGGCGCGGTTGTAGTAGAGCTGGGTGAGGCCCAGGCCCCCGTACTCCTCGTCGATCTTCATGCCGAGGGCCCCGATCTCCTTCAGCCCGCGGACGACCTCGTCCGGGATGCGGGCCTCGCGGTCGATCAGGCGGCCGTCGACCCGGGTGTCGCAGAAGTCCCGCAGCCGGGCCAGGAACGCCTCGCCGCGCGCGACGTCCTCCGGTGCGGGCAGGGGATGCGGATGGACGAGGTCGAGGCGGAGCCGGCCGAGGAAGAGCTCCTTGGCGAAGCTGGGCCTGCGCCAGTCCTTCTCCCGGGCGGCCTCCGCCACCTGACGGGCCTCCCGCTCACTGACCCGGGGGCGGCTGCGCGGGGCGGATGGTGCGGTCATGGGCCTCTCCCTCGTGATCTGGGGGGTGGGGGCGGGCGCCGGGGGTGGGGGGTGGTGCTGGGTGACAGGTGATGGGTGGCTGGCTGGTGATCGGTGGTTGGTGGTTCGTGATCGCGGTTGGTTACCGAGTGGTGCTACTTGGGCGTAACACCCCGTTGTCTACCCGATTCCGACGCTTCCTACCGTGTTGTCACTCGGGTAGGGGCGGGTGGGAGGAGGGCGGGTGGGTGCGCGGCGGTGAGGTCGGCGGGAGGGGAGGCGGGGCCGCACGGGGGGCGAGGCGCGTGAGGGCGTGGCGGGCGCGTCGTACGGCGAGGCGGCGGACGGGTGCGGGGTCGAGCAGTGCGGCAGGCGGTGTCTCGGGTGGGGCGAGCCGGTGCGGCGGGGGGCGAGGCGTGAGGGCGTGCGGCCGGCCGCGTCACCTTGCGCTCGGCGGAGGGCGGGCTCGGCTGGGGCGGGACAGCAGCCCGCGGGCCCGGCCCCGCTCCCGCCCCGGCACGGGTACGCCCGGGCCGTGGTCCGGGCGTGCTCGGGGAACCGCCACCTCGGTTTCCCGGGGTGGCGGTTCGGGGCTGGGGTTCGGGCGGGCCGGGGGTTACAGGTCCAGGCCAGTGAGGACGAGGACGCGTTCGTAGGTGTAGTCCTCCATGGCGTAGCGGACGCCCTCGCGGCCGACGCCGGACTCCTTGGCGCCGCCGTAGGCCATCTGGTCGGCCCGGTAGGAGGGGACGTCACCGACGATGACACCGCCGACCTCCAGGTCGCGGTGGGCGCGGAACGCGGTGCGGACGTCGTGGGTGAACACGCCCGCCTGGAGGCCGTAGCGGGAGTCGTTGACCGCGGCGAGCACCGCGTCGGTGCCCTCCGCCCTGGCCAGGGTGAGGACCGGGCCGAACACCTCCTCGCAGGAGAGCCGGACGCCCGCGGGCACCTCGGCGAGGACCGTCGGGGCGTAGGAGGAGCCCTCGCGCCGTCCGCCGGTGAGCAGCTCGGCGCCCGCGGCCACCGCCTCGTCCACCCACGACTCCACCCGCCTGGCGGCGTCCTCGCTGATCAGCGGGCCGACGTCCACCGACTCGTCGGAGGGGTCGCCGGTGACCTGGGCCTCCACCCTCGCCACGACCTTCTCCGCGAGCCGGTCGTACACGGAGGCGTCGGCGATCACGCGCTGCACCGAGATGCAGGACTGGCCGCCCTGGTAGTTGGAGAACGTGGCGATGCGGGTCGCGGCCCACTCCAGGTCCTCCTCCGAGGACCAGTCCGCGAGCACCGCGGCGGCCGCGTTGCCGCCCAGTTCCAGGGTGACGTGCTTGCGCGGCACGGACTCCTTGATGCCCCAGCCGACGGGTCCCGAGCCGGTGAAGGAGATCACGGGCAGCCGCTCGTCGCGCACCAGCGCGGGCATCCGGTCGTTGGGCACCGGCAGCACGCTCCACGCGCCCGCGGGCAGGTCCGTCTCGGCGAGGACCTCGCCGAGCAGCAGGGCGGTGAGCGGGGTGGCGGGCGCGGGCTTGAGAACGATGGGCGCGCCGACGGCGATGGCCGGGGCGACCTTGTGGGCGACCAGGTTCAGGGGGAAGTTGAACGGCGCGATGCCCAGCACGGGGCCGCGGGGGAAGCGGCGGGTGAGGGCGAACCGGCCGGCGCCGCCCGCGTCGGTGTCCAGGCGCTGCGCCTCGCCGCCGGTGCGCCTGGCCTCCTCGGCGGCCCAGCGGAACACCGACACCGCGCGGCCGACCTCGCCGCGCGCCCACTTCACCGGCTTGCCGTTCTCCGCGGTGATCAGCCGGGCGATCTCCTCGGTGCGCTCGGCCAGCCGCCGGGAGACGTGGTCCAGCGCCGCGGCCCGCACGTGCGCCGGGGTGGCCGCGAACTCCCGGGCGACGGCGGCGGCCGCGGCGACGGCCTCCTCCACCTGCGCGTCGGTCGGAACGCTCGCCCGGCCCACGACGCTGCCGTCCCAGGGGCTGCTGACCTGGTGCGCGTCGTCGCCGGTGGCCGGTCGGCCGGCGACCCAGAAGGCGTGGGTGGTGGTCACGTGGATCGGTCCCTTCCCGCGGTTGTCCTCAGGGCGTCCTCGGGCCTGGACGCAGGGTGTGCCAGGTCCGTGTCCCGGGCTCGTACCCGGAGCGTGCCCGTCCACCGTAGGGGCGGCGGGGACGGGCGGGTGTTGTGCGGGACGTAGCGGTGGCGGCCGCGCGCACTACGCGGTGGAGCGTCCGGCGCGCAGGGCCAGCCACAGCTCCATGCGGGTGTCCGGGTCCTCCAGGGAGCAGCCGAGGACCTCCTCGACGCGGCGCATGCGGTGGCGCAGGGTGTGCCGGTGGACGCCGAGGTCGGCCGCCGCCGCGTCCCACTGGCCGTGGCGGGACAGCCAGGCGCGCAGGGACGCCGTGAGGTCGCCGCGGGAGGTCGCGTCGTGCTCGCGCAACGGGCGCAGCAGGCCGTCGGCGAAGGCCCGCACCGCGTCGTCGCGCAGCAGCGGCACCAGGGATCCCGAGCCCACCTCGTCGTGGCCGACCAGCGGGCGGCCCGAGCGCAGGGCCACGGCGAGCGCCCGTTCGGCCTGCTCGCGGGCGGTGGCGGCCGCTTCGGCGGGCAGCGCGGAGGAGACGCCGGCGGCCAGGCCCCCGCCCTCCCGGGCGTGGTCGGTGCAGGCGCGCAGCACCGCGCCGCCGTCGGCGGCCAGGGCGGTCAGGCGGCCCGCCTCGTGGACGGCCAGGAACGGCTCCTCCGCGCGGGCGGAGGCGGCCTCCAGGCGGTCGGCGAGCGCGGTCAGCGGGTCCCGCGGCGGGTCGTCCCCCGTGCCGTCGGGGCAGGGCTCGGCGACGACGAGGCGGACCGCGGCGTCCCGCTCCAGCAGCCCGCCGCAGCGCCCGTCGGCGACCGTCCTGGCGTGCCCGGCCTCGCCCGCGAGCAGCATCCGCAGCAGCGCCGCGCCCAGCCTCGCCTCGGCGCGCCGCAGCTCCCCCGACCGCTCCAGGGACAGGGTGAGCAGGGCCGCGGCGGAGTGCACCAGATAGCGCTCCGCCGTGGTCAGGCGCTGCTCGGTGCCCACGGCGAGGAAGCCGCGGGCGCGGCGGCCCGCGCCCAGGGAGCGCAGCTCCACGCAGTCGTCCTCCTGCACGGCGGCACCGCACGGCGCCGGGCGGCCCAGCAGCCGCTCCACCTCACCGGCCAGCCGCTCGGCGCGGCGGCGCGACCAGACGGGCGCGGCGTGCGTGACCCGGCCCGCCGCGTCGTACAGGGCGGCCCAGCCGTCCAGGCACCGGGCCAGCGCCCGCAGCAGCGCGGCGGTGCCGTCCCGGCCGAGCGCGGCCCGGGTCAGCTCCTGCTGCGCCTCGTGGGTGCGGGTGACCGCCTCGTAGCGCTCGGCGGCCAGGGCGGCGGAGACCGCCTTGCTGATGGCGATGAACGGGGTCGGCTGCGGCACCCGCAGCAGCGGCAGCCCCCGCTCGGCCGCGGCCTCCACCAGCGGGGCGGGCACGCGCGCGTGGGTGAGGCCGACGCCGAGCCCCAGGCCGACCACGCCCGCGTCGGCGAGCCGGTGCACATAGGCGCGCAGCGGCTCGCGGTCGGCGGCGAGCTTCATGCCCGTGGTCAGCAGCAGCTCCCCGCCCTCCAGGAACGGGGTGGGGTCCTCCAGCTCGCTGGTGTGCACCCAGTGCACCGGCTCGCCGAGCCGGTCCCCGCCCGCCAGAACGGTCAGGCCGAGGGCGGGGCTGTGGACGAGCGAGGCGAGCGAGGGCGGCACGCAGCGATTGTGCCTCACCCACGCAGGTTCACCAGGACCGGCGGGACCCGCTCGCCCGCGGTGCTGGTGAACGACGCCACCGCGTGCGCCGGCGGCACCGAGTGGGCCAGCTCCGAGGCGGACCAGCGCTCCCGCTCCACCTTGCGCACGGTGACGGACTCGGTGGTCACCGCCTGCCCCGTGATGAGCTTGCGCACCGTGTTGACGCCGCGGCGCAGCGAGCCGCCGTAGCGGTCCGGGGTGCGGGTGACCGTGCTGTCGTCCACCCAGGTCTTGCCCCACGCCTCGGCGAACAGGGCGCCGTCCCAGGTGGTGACGCCGGACAGCGCCATGTGGCACCCGACCGAGCCGAGCAGCGGGCCGCGCAGCGCCTCCGGCACGTCGTCCAGGGTGCGCAGGGCCAGCACCACACCGGCGTTGGCCGACCGCAGCCGCTGCACCCCGCGCACGGTCTCGGCGGTGACGGCGTGCGTGGCGTCGTCCAGCACCAGGCAGGCGAACAGCGACCGGTCCGCCCGGGCGGTGACGGAGGCGGTGAACTGGGCGAGCAGCAGCCGGGTGAGGATCCGGCTCGCCTCGGCGTGCCCGTGGGTGGGCAGCACCACGCGCACGCGCAGGGGGTGCTCCAGGGCGCGCAGCGAGAAGGGGCGGCCCCGGCCGGAGACGTCGAAGAAGCCGGCGAACGCGGGGCGGGCCAGCAACGCCACCCGGTCGGCCAGCGCGGGCCCGACGTCCTCGAGGCGGCCGTGCAGGCGCTGCCTGGCGTCCAGGTCCCGCTGGTGGGCCGGGGCGCCGGCCTCGTCCACCGCCGTCCGCAGCGCCGCGAACGCCGCGGGCACGCCGTCCAGCAGCTCGCGCAGCTCGGCGACCGCCGGGTAGCGGCCGTGCGCGGCGCGGAAGGGCCCCAGCAGTTGGCTGAGCGCGGTGCGGGCCGGGCGGCTGTCCGGCAGCCCCTCCGGCAGCAGGGCCTCGGCCAGGCACGCGGCGGCCTCGTCCGGGTCGGCGGCGCCGCCGTACAGGTCCAGGTCGTACGCGGAGGTGGGGTCGCCGAGCGCGATGACCACGTCGAACGCCTCGGCCGGGCCCAGGTCGGCCTCGGGCGGGCCCACCGCCACCACGGCGGCGGTGCCGCACAGCGCCTGGAGGTTCAGGCTCTCCACCACGGGCCGCAGCACCGCGCGGGTCTTGCCGGAGCCGGGCGGGCCGACGGCCAGCAGCGACGTGCCGAGCAGCGACGGGTCGAGGGCGATGGCGGCGCCGCGGTGCGGCCACAGGTTCTTCTCCTGGTCCGGGGCGGCGCCGATGCGCACCTGCCGGGTCAGCAGGTCGTGCCGGGCCGCGCGCACCGGCAGGTCCCTGGCCCCCGACGGGTGGGCGAACGCCGCCGCGCCCCGGCGCAGCAGGGCGTCGGTCAGCGCGCGGGAGCGGTCGGGGTCGGGACGGGCGTTCTCCCAGGCGCGGTGGACCCGCACGTACTCCACGTCGTTGACCCGCCCCTCGGCGACCTCGGCGTCGAGCCGGTCGGCCAGGGTGTGGGCCCCGGCTTGGCGGAGGGCGGGCCAGGTGGTGGTGGGGGTCGGCTGCTGGAGGGGCCGGTCCTCGGGACGCAGCAGGGAGGGCGTGGTGAAGCGCCGGATCAGCGGGAGGGCCAGCACCGCGCGGGGGAGGTGCGGTTCGAGGTAGCGGCGGTAGACCTCGGGCCAGCGGCCCAGGTGGGCCACGCCTGCGAGGACCGTGAGGTGGAGCAGCCACTCACAGCCGGTCCAGAACAGTCCGGCAGCTCCCTCGTCGGTGACGTCCACCGGAAAGATCATGAAGGCGAGGGTCCACACCGGGATGATGTCCAGCCACATCAGCCTCCACAGCGCGAATCCCACGACCGGCGCCACCAGCGCCCCGAACACCAGCCTCCGGTTCGACACCCGGTTCGGGTCCTCCGGGGGCCGCGGCACATGCCCGAAGCGGAAGATCCCCGGCGCGCTCCCGGGCCGCGGCGTGTGCACCCATGTGCGCAGGTCCGCCGTCCCCGGCGGGGCGGGGGGGCGGGCGGGCACGGGGGGCGGGGCCGCCGGGCGCGGTACCGGTCCGGCGTTCGCCGCCTGGAAGCCCTGGGCACCGGCACCGTCCATCTTGTCGCACCCCTCCGCGCGTCCCACCCGTTCCGCGACTCAATGTAGTAGAGCAGCCACCCCCCGCCGAGAGCACATCGCGAGGCGGGCGGCGGGCCGGGCGGTGGCCGCCGCGGAGTGGTGGGCGGGGGTTTCGCTACCGATCGGAGCGTGCCGGGCCCGCTCGGCGGGTCGTAGCCTGCGGGAAAGGACCGAAAAGCACCGTCCGAACATCCCCCTCGTCCCAGGAGTGCGCATGTCCGAGCTGCCCGGTGGGCCGTCGTTGCCGCAGGAGCGGCGGCTTGTCACGTCCGTTCCCGGACCGAAGTCGCGTGAGCTGCTCTCCCGCAAGAACGCCGCGGTGGCGGCGGGGGTCGGCACCACGCTGCCCGTGTTCGTCACCGCCGCGGGCGGCGGGGTGCTGCGGGACGTGGACGGCAACTCCCTGATCGACTTCGGGTCCGGCATCGCCGTGGCCTCGGTGGGCAACAGCGCGCCCGCCGTGGTCGAGCGCTCGGCCGAGCAGCTCGCCCGGTTCACCCACACCTGCTTCATGGTGACCCCGTACGAGGGCTACGTGGAGGTGGCCGAGCGGCTCAACGAGCTGACGCCGGGCGGCCACGACAAGCGCAGCGCCCTGTTCAACTCCGGCGCCGAGGCCGTGGAGAACGCCGTCAAGATCGCCCGCGCGTACACCAAACGCCAGGCGATCGTGGTGTTCGACCACGGCTACCACGGCCGCACCAACCTCACCATGGCGCTGACGGCGAAGAACATGCCGTACAAGCACGGCTTCGGCCCGTTCGCGCCGGAGATCCACAGGATGCCGCTGGCCTACCCGTTCCGCTGGCCGACGGGCCCGGACAACTGCGGGGAGGAGGCCGCGGCGCAGGCGATCGACCAGATCACCAAGCAGGTCGGGCCGGAGAACGTGGCCGCGATCGTGATCGAGCCGATCGCGGGCGAGGGCGGGTTCATCGTGCCGGGCCGGGGCTTCCTGCCGCGGCTCGCGGAGTTCGCGCGGGCCCACGGCATCGTGTTCGTGGCGGACGAGATCCAGACCGGGTTCTGCCGCACCGGGCAGTGGTTCGCGTGCGAGGACGAGGGCGTGGTCCCGGACCTGATCACGACGGCGAAGGGCATCGCGGGCGGGCTGCCGCTGTCCGCCGTCACCGGCCGCGCCGAGATCATGGACGCCGCGCACGTCGGCGGGCTCGGCGGCACCTACGGCGGCAACCCGGTGGCGTGCGCGGCGGCGCTCGGCGCCATCGAGACGATGCGCGAGCTCGACCTGAACGCCGGGGCGCGCCGGATCGGCGAGGTGATGCTCGGGCGGCTGCGGCAGTTGCAGGAGAAGCACGACGTGATCGGCGACGTCCGCGGGCGCGGCGCGATGATCGCGATCGAGCTGGTGGAGCCGGGCACGAAGGAGCCCGCGCCCGCCGTGGCCGCCGCCCTGGCGCAGGCGTGCCACGCGCAGGGCCTGGTGGTGCTCACCGCGGGCACCTACGGCAACGTGCTGCGGTTCCTGCCGCCGCTGGTGATGCCGGAGGACCTGCTGGTGGAGGGCCTGGACATCCTCGAGAGCGCCTTCGCGCAGCGGTGACGGGCGGGCCGGATCGCTCCCGGTTCGTCCGGATGCGGGTGAAGAACCTGTGCGGGCCTCATGGCGGACGGGTGATCCGCCTCGCGCCGGGCCGTCGCGCTCCCGTACGGTTTTCGGCAGATGGCTGAAACACCCAGCTCGCACCAGCAGAACGCGGGCGACATCCCGTCGGAGGCTCCCCACCTCCGGCACAGCAGTGCCCTCGCGCACAGGGCCACGGCCACTGGCCGTGCCAGCCATTGCCGATCGCTCGGCGTCGCGTTCCACACCCCCCGGGACGCGGGCGCCGGTGGTCGTCGCAGCCGCCCCGGAACCCTCCCCCCCGTTCCGGGGCGGCGCCCTTTTCCCCCGCCACCGCTCGCCCCGCCGGGCCGGGCCGCCCTCGTGTGCCTGGTGGTGGCGCTGCTCGGCCTCGCCGCCGTGGCGTGGCAGGTCGTGGTGGACGGGCCGCTCCCGGCGTTGGACGAGCGGGTGCGGGAGGCCGTGGCCGGTGTGCGCGACTCCGGGGCGGGGCGGCGCGCGGAGCCCGTGGCGCAGGCGCTGGCCGACCTCGGCGGCACGGCGGCGGCCGGGCCGGTGCTGGCCGCGGCCGCGGTGTGGGCCGCCTGGTGGCGCCGCGGCGCGGGGGTGCGCCGCCGGTGGGCGCCGCTGGTGTGGGCCGCGGTCGCGGGGGCGGCGGTGCCGGGGCTCGTGGTGCCGCTGAAGGCGCTGATCGGCAGGCCGGGGCCGGACGGCGCTCCGCTGGAGGGCGGGCAGTTGGGCTGGTTCCCCTCCGGGCACACCGTCACGGCGGCGGTCTGCTACGGCGCGGCCGCGCTGCTGGTGCCGGCGGGCCGCACGCTGTGCGCGCGGGCGGCCCTGGTGGTGAGCGCCGCGGTGGGGCCCGCCCTGGTGTGGTGCGACTACCACTGGGCGCTCGACGTGGTGGGCGGGTGGTGCCTGGCGGTGGTGGTGCTGGTGCCGCTGCGGGCCGCGGTGGACGGCGAGCGGGCCTCAGCCCTCGCCCGCGCGGACCGCGGCCTCGTGCATGGCCAGCTCCAGCACGGCGGGGTCGATGAGGGAGCCGGAGCCGTCCGGGGGGATCAGCCAGCGGATCCCGTCGCCGGTCCGCGCCGGGTGGGGCACGACGATCCAGGCGCCCCGGCCGATGCCGCGCACCCCGGTGCCGAGCCACCGGTCGGCGGTGCCCGGCGGGACGAAGAACCCGACGCGGGCGTCGCCGAAGTCGGCGAGCACCGGGCCGGGCCTGGGTATGCGGTGGGTGAGGACGTCGAGGGTGGGGTGGCCGAGGCGGGCGGCCAGGACCAGCACGTCCCACAGCCGCCCTGCGGGCAGTAACGTCACCCCGCGCGGGTTGCGCTCCCATTCCCGCAGGCAGCCTTGCGGGTCGGGCGCCGCCGCGGCCAGCCACTCCGCCGCGCCGCCGCTCCCCGTGCCGTCCATGGCACCCCCTCCGTCGCCGTTCGTGCACGCTTTCGCCGGCCGGTGGTGCGGCCGACTGCATGTGACAGTGGGCAGGGCGGGCGAACCTCGGTGGATTACTCCGTTTCCCGGCGCCGAGGGGGGGTCCTTGCGGCATACTGGGTCGTTTACCCTCCTCCGCCGGTGCCCGGGAGAGCGCGGCGGGATCGCGGTGGCCGCGGGCGGCTTTCGCCGGACTCGCCGGGTGCGCGGGCGCCCCGGCCGACTACGATGATCCGGCCCGCCCGCCAGGGCCGCCCCGCGAGCGCCAGGAGGCTTCACCGCATGACCGGCACCGCCGCCCCCGGCGGCCTCGGGGAGTTCATCGCCGGACTGCCCAAGGCCGAACTGCACGTGCACCACGTCGGCTCGGCGTCGCCGCGGATCGTGGCCGAGCTCGCCGCCCGGCACCCGGGCGCCCCCGTCCCCGCCGACCCGCGGGCGCTCGCCGAGTACTTCACCTTCCGCGACTTCGCGCACTTCATCGAGGTCTACTTGACCGTGGTGGACCTGATCCGCGACGCCGAGGACGTGCGGCTGCTCACCTACGAGGTGGCCCGCGACATGGCGCGGCAGAACATCCGGTACGCCGAGCTGACCGTCACCCCGTTCAGCTCGGTGCGGCGCGGCATACCGGACCGGGAGTTCTGCGACGCGATCGAGGACGCCCGCAAGGCCGCCGAGGCCGAGTTCGGCGTGGTGCTGCGGTGGTGCTTCGACATCCCGGGCGAGGCGGGCCTGGAGGCGGCCGAGGTGACCACCCGCATCGCGACCGGGCTCCAGCCGGACGGCCTGGTGAGCTTCGGGCTCGGCGGGCCCGAGATCGGGGTGCCGCGCCCGCAGTTCGCCCCCTACTTCGAGCGCGCCCGCGCGATCGGTCTGCGCAGCGCGCCGCACGCGGGCGAGACCACGGGGCCCGGCACGATCTGGGACGCCCTGCGCCACCTGGGGGCCGAGCGCATCGGCCACGGCACCAGCGCCGTGCAGGACCCGGCCCTGGTGGACCACCTGGGGGAGCACCGCATTCCGCTGGAGGTGTGCCCGACCTCGAACATCGCCACGCGGGCGGTGGCCTCCCTGGAGGAGCACCCGATCCGCCGGATGGCGGAGGCGGGGCTGCTGGTGACGGTCAACAGCGACGACCCGCCGATGTTCGGCACCGACCTGAACAGCGAGTACGCGATCGCGGCCCGCCTGCTGGGCCTGGACGAGGCCGGGGTGGCGCGGCTGGCGAAGAACGCCGTCGAGGCGTCGTTCCTCGACCCGGCGGGCAAGGCGGCGCTGACCGCGGAGATCGACGCGTACGTGGCGGGCCGGCGGGTCTGACGCCGGCACCGGGCCGGGCCGCGGCGCCGAGCACCTGGTGCGGAGGCGGCCCCCGGGGGCCGGGAGGCTCCCGGGGCGCGGCGGTTGCGGGCGGGAGGCGGTGTCGGGCGGGCGGGAGCGCGGGGCGGTTCGCGGCGCGGACGGCGCTCCGGCGTGTACGGCGCGCAGTGCGTCCCTCGGGCGGCGCCCGCGCTCGGGAACGCAATGTTCCGGTCAACTTGCGCCGGATCCGGTGCCGCCGCTTTTTTCCCTGGTGAACGGGTATCTCCTATCCGACGGATCCGCGGTCGCCGACCGGTGGACCCCGGCGGCGGCAAGGAAGCGCGGATGCCTGCGCGTCAGGCGGGCGCCTTCGCCGCACCGACCCGTGTCGACACGTCTCGCCTTCACGCGCCCCCGCGCCCGCAGAGAGGGGGCTTGGTCTTGTACCAGGACGAGTTGACCTTCAGTGTCCGCGAGCGGCGGATCGGTGGTGCCACGGTGATCGAACTGAGCGGGGAGCTCGACCTGTTCGCCACCCCCAGGCTGTGCGCGCGGCTGGACGCCCTGACCGTCCAGCCGCGGCCCGCCCTCGTCCTGGACCTGCGGCTGCTGTCGTTCATGGACTGCGGGGCACTGAGCGCGCTGTGCCGGGTGCGCTCCAGGGTGGTGGAGCGCGGCGGGCGGCTGTGCGTGGTCACCAACCGGCCGAACATCCTGCGCCTGCTCCAGATGACCAGGCTGCTGCGGACGTTCGACGTCTTCTCCGACCTGCCGGCGGCGCTGGCCGACGCCGCGGGCGGCGTCCCGGCCGAGGCGGGCAGCGGCGCGATCGCCTGACCCGGGCGCCTGCCGGGGCCCGTTCACCGGCCGTCCGGGGCGGAGGCGGGGTCCGCCACCGGGTTCGGGGTGAGCAGGGTGATCCGGCCGCCGGGGTGTATCTCCAGGACGGGCACGGCCTTGTCCCTGGCGAACCCCCGCTCGTCCAGGGAGATGTAGCCGCTGGCGCCGGGCACCTCCCGCCCGCCGACCAGCGCGTGCAGGTTCTGCGCCACGTCCTCGGGGCGCGGCACGTCGCTCCCCTGGCCTCCGCCGAGCCGGATGGCGCACACCGCCGTGAGCACCGCGTCGTGCGCCATGATCACGTGCCCGTCGGCCAGCGGGGTGCCCCGGAAGGTCCTGGCGAACCACCCCTCGTCGCCGAAGAACTCGACCGTGTTGGGGTGGACCGCGGAGTCGGTGGCGTGCTTCCACACGTCGGGGTGGGCCAGGCCCGTGTAGACGACCCTGATCCTCCTGCGCAGGGCCTGGTCGAACTCGTCGTCGGAGAGCAGCAGGGTCGCGTCGTCGGCGGTGACGACGGTGAAGGCGCGCTCCAGGCAGGTGCGGTTGCCCAGTTGCTCGACGAACTCCTTCAGCGGCCCGGAGCGGCCGGAGAAGTAGACGGTGTCGGTGTCCCGCTGCCCGCACAGGTTGGCGTCCATCGCGAAGAACAGGTTCGCGGGGTCGCCCAGCGCAGAGTTGTAGGCGCCGCCCTCCTCCCGCAGCCCTTCGCCGCCGAACGCCGTGCGGAAGGCGGCGCGCAGCGTCGCGGCGTAGGCGTCGTCCGGGTTGCGGTCGAAGACGTGCTGGACCTTCTCTACGCCCTGGTCGCGCAGCCAGCGGGCGGCCGCCGCGGCCTGGTCGCTGTTGGTGGGGGCCACCCGGGCCAGCATCGGGTCGCCCTTGATGCGGTCGGCGGTGAGCACGTCGCTGACCTGGGGGATCCGATGCCTGCTCAGATGGTTGAGCGCGGCGGTGGTCTGGGCGGTGCTGCGGCTTATCCCGGTGACCGCGACCAGCCGCTGCCCGTCGCGGGACGCCTCGACCAGCTTCTCCGCGGTGAACAGCCAGTGCCCGCCCTTCTCCCCGAGGTTCGCCACGACCAGGCGGATGTTGGGGAGGTTGCCGCGGACGCTGGTGCGGTTGGCCCGCCACTGGGCCGCGTGGGCGCCCTTGAGGCCGTTGACGACGGCGTCGATGTCCCCCTTCCCGCCGCCCTCGAGGTCCATGGGGCGGGCGAAGGCGACGGTGACATAGGGCTCGCCGTGCTCCCGCCGCTGCCGCTCCACCCAGTCGTTCTCCGCCTCGATCAGCCGCGAGACCTCCTCCATGTCCTCGTGGAAGGCGTGGGCGCCGTCGGTGACACCGACGCACTCGCCGCGGCGCTCCTCCACTCCCGGGGCGCAACTGGTGTCCCGGGCGGCCCGCCACAGCAGGTACCCGGCCAGCAGCGCCCCGGCCAGCGCCAGCGCGAGGCCGGCCGTCAGCAGCGGATGCCGGTACGGGAAGCCGGGCCGCCACCTGTTCCCGTCAGCCACTGTCGCCCCCTCCTTCGGTGGTGCCGTCTCAGCGGTACTTGTCCGCCTCGTCGTAGAAGAGCTGGAACCCGGCGCGGGACCGGGCGCCGAGCGAGCGCAGCAGGTCGGCGACGGGGCCGCGCAGGTCGCCCGCGGGGTCGGCCAGCGGGTCGGCGAGGATCCACCTGGCGCCGGCCAGCAGCCACAGCAGCCGCTCCAGCTCGGTGCCGTCGGCGACGGCCCCGGCCAGCCGGTCGAGCACCGCCCTGGGGTCGCCCTGGCGGGGCACCCGGTTGGGCGCGGTGGTGATCGCGTTGAACTCGTCCAGCCACGCGCCCGGGCCCGTCTCGCGGTCCTCCCAGCGGTCGCGGAGGTGGGCGACGGGGCCGGCCAGGCCGTCCACGGCGAGTTCGTGGTGCAGCGCGCGGACGCGGAGCGCGGCCGTCGCCGCCCCGGCCGCGGCGGCCTCCCTGCGGTACTCGTCGCGCAGCCGCCGGTGGACCGAGCCCCAGTCCTCGCCGCGGGCGAGCCGGTGCAGCAGCAGGGTGCGCAGCCACGGGTGGATGCCGCTGCCCTCCCGCGGCTGCGGGATGAACGGGACGGTGCCCCGGCCGGGGCGGGACCGCGGGTCCGCCGACGCGTCGTCCACCAGCCACAGGTGGTCCTTGAGCTTCTGGTAGAGCTGCGGGAAGCCGGAGGGGGCGGCCGGGATCCACTGGTCCAGGCCCGCGCTGTCGTGCGGGTCCCAGGCGGCGGCGAGCGAGGCCAGAGCGGCGACCTCGTCCGGTTCGAAGGCGCCGCGGACCATGCGCGCGAGCGCGTGCTCCCCCAGGGTGGGCCCCGCGGGCTCGCCCCCGGTGACCGCCGGCGGGTCGTGCTCGTCCTCCCCGCGCGGGTGGACCGGGGTGTCCAGGGCGCGGCGCAGCGCGTCGGCGCGGGAGGTGCCGTGCGGGCGGTGCAGCACCGCCCCGACCAGGGCGCGGGCCGCCCAGGGGTGGCCGCCGGTGGCGCGGTGCACGGCGGCGGTCAGGTCGGTGAGGGTGGCGGCGCGCTCGGGGGAGGCGGCGCGGGCCCGGCGGGTCTCGGCTGCGGCGAGGGCGTCCAGGTCGCCCAGGCCGAGGCCGCGCAGCAGCACGGGGTACCACCAGGAGCCGTCGCCGCCGAGCTCCCGCCGCGTCCACGTCCAGTCCTCGTAGCTCGCGGTGTCGGGGGTGCGGGGCGGCACCTGGTCCTCGCGGGGGGCGACGGCGCTCCACGCGCGGGGGCGGCGCCTGCTGGTGGCGATGAGCAGCAGCGAGTCGCGGTCGCGCGGCCCGAGCAGGTCCCACGCCTCGCGGACCCGGATCAGGGTCTGGAGGAACTCGGCGCCCGCGGGCGAGTCCGCGTTGTCCAGCAGGGCGACGCAGACGCGGCTGCGGCGCCTGGCCCGGTGGGCGCGCAGGTCGGCGAGGAAGGCGCCGCACTGGGCCTCGTCCACGCTGCGCCGCTCGTTGGGGTCGCCGTCGTGCCAGTAGCGGTGCAGGGTGGCCAGGGCGTCGCGGGGATCGGCGCTGTCCCGGCCGTACCACTCCAGGGCGCGCCGGTAGGGGGCGCGGCCGAGGGTGAGGCGGCCGCCGATGCCCTCGACCGCCAGGTTCAGGGCGAGGGCGCCGCCGGGGGGCAGGAACCCGGCCTGCTCCAGCAGGTCGCCGACCAGGCCGAGGCCCTCGCCCTCGCGGGCCTGCCCGGGGCGGCGCCGCAGCAGGTCGTCGATCTGGGCGCGGGCGCGCTGGGGGTCGCCGCGGTGCAGGTCGGCGTCGAGGACGAGCTGGCCCAACAGCAGGCGCGGGAAGCGCGGGTGCGGCACGCCCTCCAGGCGGCGGGCCAGCAGGAAGGCGAGCGCGGACGCCACCTGCCCCGGGCTGGCCTGCTCGCGGCCGTCGAGGTCCAGGCGGGCGAGCGGCACCACGTTGCGGCGGCAGCGCTCCTCCAGGCGGCGCAGCACGGCGGTCTTGCCGCTGCCGCGCGGGCCGAGCAGCACCACGAGCGGCAGCTCCGGACCGCCGCGGGCACCGCCCGTCGCGCGGGCGGGGCGCGGGTCGAGGCACTCGTCGAGGAACCTCTCGGTGATCTCGACGGCCCCGCGAAGGACGGCAGGCGGCGTCACAGTGACCTCTCCCCCATCGGTCAGTGTGTCTGCGTGTGTTCACACGGTAGTCGCCGGGTGCCGTCACCGTCAGTGGCTGTGGAAAACTCCCCGCTGCTTTCCGGTTCCGTCCACAGGGAAGGGTCCGGGCTCCCGCCGGGGCCCGCCCGCCCCGTTGCGGGTGGTGCGGGCTGGCGAGGGGCGGCACCACGAGGGCGGCACGGCCGACGGGACGCGGCCCGGCGGCGGGCCCGCACAACCCACCGCCCCGCCGGCTGGGGGGCCGGCGGGGCGGTGGGGACGCGCGGTGCGGGGCGGTTCAGTCGCCCAGGGACGTCATCACGTGCTTGATGCGCGTGTAGTCCTCGAAGCCGTAGGCGGACAGATCCTTGCCGTGCCCCGACTTCTTGAAGCCGCCGTGCGGCATCTCGGCGACCAGCGGGATGTGGGTGTTGATCCACACGCAGCCGAAGTCCAGCCGCTTCGACATCCGCATGGCCCGCCCGTGGTCCTTGGTCCACACCGACGACGCCAGCCCGTACTCGACGCCGTTGGCGTACTCCAGGGCCTGCTCCTCGGAGGAGAACTTCTGCACGGTGATGACCGGGCCGAACACCTCGTTCTGCACGATCTCGTCGTCCTGCCGCAGCCCGCTGACCACGGTGGGGGCGTAGAAGTAGCCCTCGTCGCCGACGCGGTGGCCGCCGGTCTCGATCCGCGCGTGGTCCGGCAGCCTCTCGACGAAGCCGGCGACCCGGGCGAGCTGGTCGGCGTTGTTCAGCGGCCCGTACAGCACGTCCTCGTCGTCGGGCCGCCCGGTCTTGGTCCCCGCGGCGAACTTCGCCAGCGCGGCGACGAACTCGTCGTGGACGCTCTCGTGCACCAGCACCCGGGTGGCGGCGGTGCAGTCCTGCCCGGCGTTGAAGAACCCGGCGACGCCGATGTCCTCCACGGCCTTGGCCAGGTCGGCGTCCTCGAAGACCACGACCGGGGCCTTGCCGCCGAGCTCGAGGTGGACCCGCTTGACGTCCTTGGCGGCGCTGGCCGCGACCTCGATACCGGCGCGGACCGAGCCGGTGATGGACGCCATGGCCGGGATCGGGTGCTCGACCATCAGGCGGCCGGTGTCGCGGTCCCCGCAGACGACGTTGAACACGCCCCGCGGCAGGTTCAGCTCCTTCAGCACGCCGGAGACGATCTCGGCGAGCAGCACCGTGGAGGCCGGGGTGGTGTCGGACGGCTTGAGCACGACGGTGTTGCCCGCGGCGAGGGCCGGGGCGAACTTCCACACGGCCATCATCATGGGGTAGTTCCACGGCGCGACCTGCGCGCACACCCCGATGGGCTCGCGGCGGACGAACGAGGTGAGGCCGTCCATGTACTCGCCGGCCGACCTGCCCTCGAGCATCCGGGCGGCGCCCGCGAAGAAGCGGAGCTGGTCCACCATCGGCGGGATCTCCTCGCTGCGGGTCAGCGCGAGGGGCTTCCCGGTGTCGCGCGACTCGACGGCGATCAGCTCCTCGGCGCGCTGCTCGACCGCGTCGGCGATCTTGAACAGGGCGAGCTGCCGGACGGCGGGCGTGCTGTCGCGCCAGGCGGGGAACGCGGCGGCGGCCGCCTGCATGGCCGCGTCGACGTCGGCGCGCGAGGACAGCGGTGCCGTGGCCCAGGCCCGGCCGGTGACGGGATCGACCACCTCGGTGGTGCGGCCGTCCGCGGCGTCGGCGGACTCGCCGTTGATGTGGTTGCGCAGCGCGCGGAGCTCGCTCACAGCGTCTCTCCTGTCCCTTTCCGACGGGTATCGGGCAGCCCCTGTCCGCGGCCGCCGGATCGCGGCGCCGCGCGGGCTGTGGGTGCCAGCGTAGTCCCCGGCGCGCCGCCCGCCGGTACGCCGTTCCGCGCTCCCTCCGCGCGTCATGCGGCTCTCCCGGGCGGATGGAACGTAAGGTGCTTTATGTGACAAATGCGCCCACTTTTGCTCCCCGGGCGTGACCGACGCTGCTTTTCCCTCGTTTTCGCGGATGAGGCGACAAGACCCGGAGGTGCTCTCGGCCATGGCCCCGCCGGACAACGACGTGCTGTGGGCACGCGGGCTCGTGAAGTCCTACGACGTGCCGCGCGGGGGCGGGCCGGCGCCGGGGCCGCCCGCGCTGCGCGGGGTCTCCCTCGGGGTGCGGGACGGCGAGATCCTGGCGGTCGTCGGCCCGCGCGGCAGCGGCAAGACCACGCTGCTGCGGTGCCTGTCCGGGCAGTTGCTGCCGGACGAGGGCGAGGTGTGGTTCCACTCCCGGCCGGTGCACACCCTCGGCCCGGCCGGGCGGGAGCGGCTGCGCCGGGAGCGCTTCGGCTGGATCGGCCCCGAGCCGCAACTGGTGCCCGGGCTGAGCGGCCGGGAGAACGCCGCGCTGCCGCTGCTGCTGGCCGGGATCGCGGTCCGCGCGGCGCGGGTCGCCGCCCTGGAGTGGCTGGAGCGTCTCGACGCGGCCGACTGCGCCCGCCTGACCCCGGACCGGATGAGCCAGGCCCAGCGCCAGCGCGTCGCCGTCGCCCGCTCCCTGGTCGGCGGGCCCACCGTGCTGTTCGCCGACGAGCCGACGGCGCCGCTGCACCACGAGGACCGCGGGCAGGTGCTGCGCACCCTGACGGCCGTGGGCCGCTCCCACGGGATCACGGTGGTGCTCGCCACCAGCGACGACGAGGTCGCCTCCTGCGCCGACCGGGCGGTGGCGCTGCTGGACGGCCGGCGCGCGGGCGGGCCGCCGCAGCTCGCCGCGGCCCGGCGCGCCCCAGCCTCGCGCGGCGTGCTGCCGCAGGCCGCCGCGAACGGATCGAAGAGCGCGGACCGGTGCTCCGCCTCCGCGTAGCCCGCCGCTCCCGGCCGGCCGCGGTCTCGCGCGGGCTGCTCCTGGCGGCCGTGTCGGGCGGGGCGGGCTTCCTGCTGCTGTGCGCGCTGGGGTGCGCCCTGGCCGGGCCGCGGGGCACGGCGGCGGCGCGCCTGCTGTGGTGCTCGGTGCCGGTGGCCGCGGCGCTGCCCCTGGCCGCGGCCGTCTCCCGGGTCCGGGCGAGCCGGGCGCTGAGGGAGGCGCTGGCGGCGGTGGGCGGCGAGGGGCGGGGCCTGGCCGGGGCGGCGGCGGCCGCGACCGGCCTGGCCTGCGCGGCGGGCAGCGGCCTCGCGCTGCCGGTGTTCCTGCACGTGCGGGGCGATCTGGCCGGATGGCCCACCGGAGGCTGGCCGTTGTCGGGCGCGCTCTCCTCGGCCCTGGGCGCGGGCCTGCCGCTGCCCGTCGCCGGGACGCTGACGCTGCTCGCGGTGGTGCCGCTGCTGGGCGCCGCCGTCTCCGCCCTGGCCGTGCGCCCGAGCCCGGCGCGCCCGCCCCGCGTGCGCCGGGCGCGCCGGGTCGGGTGGCGGGTCGGCCCGCGCCCGGGCGCCCTCACCGCCGCGGACCGCGGGCCGTGGGGCACGCTGCGGGTCGGCGGGGCGCTGCTGCTCGGCGGGCTCGGGGTGGAGCTGTGCGGCGCGCAGCTCGCGCCCGGTTACGAGCTGCTGCTGCCGGGCGGCCTCGACCCGGTGCCCGCGGTGCTGCTGGCCGGGTGGGTGGTGGCGGTCGCCGGTCTCGTCCTGGCCGGTCCCGGCCTGGTGCACCTGTGCGGGCGGCTGCTGGCGAGCGCGCGGCCCGGGGCGGTGCGGCTGCTGGCCGGGCGGGGGTTGCAGTCGGAGGCGGGGCGGCTCGGCCGTCCGCTGGGGCTGCTGTGCGCGGCGGGCTGCGGGGCGGTGGCGGCGGTGCGGCTGGCCGAGGTGTCGGCGCAGCCGCGGCCGGGGCCGCTGACGGCATGCGGGGCGGCGCTGGTGGTGCTGTGCGCGGTCGGCACGGTGCTGGCGGCGGCCGCGGAGTCGCGGCGCACGTGCCGTCCGGCGCGGGTGGCGCTGTCCTGCCTCGGGGCCCCGGCGTCGGTGTCCCGGCGCGCCGCCGTGCTGCGGACGGGCGCGCTGCTGGCGTGGCTGGGCCCGCTCACCTGGCTGGCGGCGGAGCTGGTGGCGTTCCCGGTGTACTGGTGACGCCTGGGCCGGTCACGCCGGGGGCGCGCCCGGTTCAGCCGAGCGCCGGCGCGCCCTCTGCGGCGGCGAGCTGACCGCAGGCGCCGTCGATCTCCTGGCCGCGGGTGTCCCGCACGGTCACCGGCACGCCGTGCTTCTCCAACTGCCGCACGAACTCCCGCTCGTCCTCCGGCCGGGACGCGGTCCACTTGGAGCCGGGGGTGGGGTTCAGCGGGATCAGGTTGACGTGCGCGCGATGGCCCTTGAGCAGCCGCCCCAGCAGGTCGGCGCGCCACGCCTGGTCGTTGATGTCCCGGATCAGCGCGTACTCGACGGACACCCGCCGCCCGCTGCGCTCGGCGTACGCCCAGGCGGCGTCCAGCACCTCGCGGACCTTCCAGCGGGTGTTGACGGGGACGAGGGTGTCGCGCAGCTCGTCGTCGGGGGCGTGCAGGGAGACCGCGAGGCGCACCTTCATGTCCTCGTCGGCCAGCCTGCGCATGGCCGGCACCAGGCCGACGGTGGAGACGGTGATGCCGCGCTGGGACAGGCCCAGGCCGTCGGGCTCGGCGTCGGTGAGGCGGCGCACCGCCCCGATGACCTTGCCGTAGTTGGCCAGCGGCTCGCCCATGCCCATGAAGACGATGTTGCTCAGCCGCGCCGGGGCGCCGTCCCGCCCGCCCAGGGCGCCGTCCCGCAGGTCGCGCATCCCGGCGACGATCTGGTGGACGATCTCGGCGGTGGACAGGTTGCGGGTGAGCCCCGCCTGCCCGGTGGCGCAGAACGGGCAGTTCATGCCGCAGCCCGCCTGCGAGGACACGCACATGGTGACCCGGTCCGGGTAGCGCATCAGGACGGACTCCACGAGGGTGCCGTCGAACAGCCGCCACAGGGTCTTGCGGGTGGCGCCGTCGTCGCAAGAGACGTGCCGCACCACGGACATCAGGTCGGGCAGCAGTTCGCCCGCGAGGCGTTCGCGGGCGGCGGCGGGAATGTCCGTCCAGGTGGCCGGGTCGTCGGCGAGCCGGGCGAAGTAGTGCCGCGAGACCTGGCCGGCGCGGAACGGCTTCTCGCCGAGGGCGGCGACGGCCTCCCGCCGCTCGGCGGGGGTGAGGTCGGCGAGGTGGCGCGGCGGCTTGGCCCGGCGCGGGGCGGCGAAGGTGAGCTCTCCAGGTGCAGGCATGGTGCATCCAGTGTCGCAGACGCGGGATGCCCGCCCTGTTCAGAGCGATCCCGTCCCGGTCGTTGTTGGTCGTTGTCGGCCGTCTTCGGGTCACCTCGGACGGCCCGTAGACGGCCCGGGAGGAGTGCTAGCGCTAGCGGCGGGGGTCGCTAACGCTAGCAACCCTGCTAGCGGCCTACCTAGCTCCTGAACAGTGGGTTAGCGGCTAGCGACCTGTTGGCTCCGGGCGTCGAAGTGGCCTTTGCGGGGCGCTGCGGGAGGGCAGGTCGCACCGCTAGCACCCGGCCGTGCCTCGGCCGTGGGCGCTCGACTGCCGCCCGGTCGGCGCACAGTGGATCGGTCTGCTGGAACTGTTTCCTTCGAAGTCGCGGCTCATCGTGACTCATCGCGCCTCAGTGCAGGTCACAGCCGTGCGCTACCTGCCCGGCATCGCGACTCATCGCCGCTCACCGTCTGACTCAGGCTGAGCCTGCCCCCTGCCTGAGTCGGGCAGGGAGTGGCGCAGGTGATCGTCTGACTTGTGGCGAGAGGCGTTGAGTCGCGATGAGTCACGACTCAGACGAATGTGGGTCCAGCACACTGCGGTAGCACGGGGAGCCGCCTAGCCCGGCTCCCCGGCCCCCCTCTGGGAAGTCCGCTACAGCCGCTTCATCGCTACACCGCAGGTCAGACGCCTGTTTTCCG